>DASSBN010000090.1:0-25505 GCA_035698665.1 Gaiellaceae bacterium | reverse complement strand
CTCGACAGGATCCTCGGCGACCTGCGCCACCGTCAGACGCCGCCGGAACAGCGCAATCGCATCCTCGAGCCTGCCGACCCGCGCGAGGGCGCGTCCGAGCGTCTCGGGCACCGCCGGGTCGCGCTCGCTGCCGGCGTCGAGGGCGAGCGCCCTCTGCAGGCGTTCGATCGCGGCCGGCGCGTCGTCCCGGGCGAACGCGATCTGGCCGAGGCCTGCCTCCGCGCGAGCGCGCGCGCTGTCCGGCAGGTCGGCGCTCAGGAGCTCGGCGTACAGGGTCTCCGCCTCGTCGAGCTCCCCGAGTCGGACGGCCAGATCGGCCTCGGCGAGCCTCGGGTCGGACTCCCCCACGGCGGCGACCTCCTCGGCACCGGTGGCGAGCCACGACTCGGATACGCCCAGCCGGACCGCGAGGCCGCGCACCACCTGCAGCGACGGCACGCGGCGGCCGGACTCGATCAGCGAGACGTACCCGGAGGTGCAGTCGTCGAAGGCGATGTCCTTCTGGGACAACCGCGCGGCGGTGCGCGCGAGCCGCAGCCGCTCCCCGACCCCGGCGGCGCTGTCGACATGAGACGAACGGCGGCGCGGCACTGCTCTAGACTCTAGTAGATCCACCCGGCGCCGGGACTGTCCCTCCACTTCGAAAGGACGGTTCCGACATGAGGAAGCGAATCCCGCTGCTCCTCTCTGCGGCAGCGCTCCTGGCGGCCTTGGCCGGCCACGGCCCCCACTGGCCGTAGGTCGACGTGCCCGCGCGGCCGGCGTGCTCGCACGCCGGCCGCGCCGTCATTCCTACGAGAGCGCGAAGGTGACGCTGACCGTCGCCGTCACCTCGCGACGGCCCGGCTCGATCGGCGTCGAGTCTGCGGCGGCCTTGGCGGCCTCGAACATCACGGGCGGGCTGCCACCGCCGCTCTCCACCATCTCCGTGACCCGGCCGAGCGAGACGCCTGCCGCGTCGGCGAGCACCTTCGCCCGCTCGCGCGCGTCGGCGACGGCCTGCTTCAGCGCCTGCCGGTAGAGCGCCTGCTCGTCCTCCGCAGACATGGACGGACCGGAGACCTGGTTCGCGCCCGCGTCGACGGCGGCGTCGATCAGGCCGCCGGCCTTGCCGATCGCGGCCGAGGTCGTGACGCTGTTCGTCGCGGTGAACCCCTGCGGGCCGTTCTCGCCGTAGAAGCTCGAGACCCACACCGACTGCGTGCGGAGGTCACCGCCGCCGGCCGCCCTGAGGGCCGCGAGCATCTTGCGCATCGCCGTCGCGTTCGCGGCGAGGGCGCCCTTCGCGGTGTCCGCGCGCGTCTCGACGCCGAAGGTCAGCTGGGCCTTCGCCGGCGCGGTTGACGCGGTAGCGCTGCCCTGGACCGTGATGCCGCCGCTGGCATCCGGCTCGACTGCCGCGGCGTCGCCGGTGCGGAGCGTGGCTGCGAGCACGGCGAGCGAGGCGAGGGCTGCGGCTGCGAGTGCGATGCGTCTCATGGAACGTCCTCCGGAGTGGGTGTCGTCCCACATACGCCGCCGCGGGCGCCGACGTCACCGCCGTGTGCGAGGGTGAGGCATGGCCTCCGTGGACGTGCCCGTCGCCCTGCTCGGCTACGGGACGGTCGGGGCCGCCGTCCACCGACTGCTCGTCGAGTCGGGCGACGACATCGAGCGCGCGACCGGCCACCGGCTGCGCGTCACGAAGGCGCTCGTCCGCGACCCGAGCCGCGAGCGCGGCTTCGCACCCGAGCCGGGCGTGCTGACCGCGGACTTCGGCGAGATCCGCGGCGGGAACGCTGCCGTGGTCGCCGAGGTGATGGGCGGACTCGAGCCGGCCGGCACGCACGTCCTCGAGCTGCTACGGGCCGGGCGGCACGTCGTCACCGCGAACAAGCAGCTCGTCGCGCGCCGCGGGGCCGAGCTCTTCGAGGCCGCGTCGAGCGCGGGCGTACAGCTCCGCTTCGAGGCCTCCGTCTGCGCGGCGATCCCCGTGATCAAGGTGCTGCGGGAGTCGCTCGTCGTCTCGAACGTCTACCGCGTGCTCGGCATCGTCAACGGGACGACGAACTTCGTCCTCGGCGCGATGGCCGACGGGCAGACGTACGACGAGGCGCTCGCCGACGCGCAGCGGCTCGGCTATGCGGAGGCCGATCCCACCGACGACGTCTCCGGCGCGGACGCGGCCGCGAAGATGGCGATCCTGGCCACCGTCGCCTTCGGCTCGCGCGTCACACCCGACGACGTCGCGGTGACCGGGATCGACGGCGTGACGTCCGCGCAGGTCGCGGCGGCGCGGGCGCTCGAGATGCGCGTCAAGCTCGTCGGCGCGGCGACGCTCGCCGACGGCCGCTACGACGTCCGCGTCGGGCCGGCGCTCGTCGACGGCGACCACCCGCTCGCGTCGGTCGACGGCGCCTTCAACGCGGTCATGCTGCAGGGCGACGCGATCCGCGAGATCACGCTCGAGGGCCCCGGCGCGGGCGGGATCGAGACTGCCTCGGCCGTCGTCGCCGACATGGTCTCCGTCATCGGCACCACGGGAACCGGCTTCCTCCAGAACGACGCCTGCTGGCGCTCGGTCGAACGCCTCGATCCCGGCAAGCTCCGCTCTCCCTTCTACGTCCGCATCGAGGTCGAGGACCGCGCAGGCGTGCTGGCGCACGTGGCGCTCCGGCTCGCCACGCACGGCGTCTCGATCGCGCGGCTCGTCCAGAAACAGGACAACGGCTCGGCGACGCTGCACATCGTCACGCACGAGGCGCCTGCCGGCGACGTCGACGCCGCGCTCGAGGAGATCGCCGGGCTCGAGGAGTCGAAGGCAGCGCCCTCTGCGCTCCCGGTCATCTCCGACCGCGGCGTTCCCGGCCTCGGCTGGGCGTGAAGTTAATCTCTGCAAGCGTGATCCCCCTCGCAGAGCGCTACCGCGACCGGCTGCCCCTGGCGGCGGACGCGAAGATCGTCTCGCTCGGCGAGGGCTCGACACCCCTTCTCCCCGCGCCGCGCCTCTCCGAGCGCCTCGGCGCCGAGCTCTGGCTCAAGTGGGAAGGCGCGAACCCGACGGGCAGCTTCAAGGACCGCGGCATGACCGTCGCGGTCACACAAGCGCTCGCCGACGGCGCGCGCTCCGTCGTGTGCGCCTCGACCGGGAACACGGCCGCCTCGGCCGCCGCATACGCCGCACGGGCCGGGCTCGAGGCGGTCATCCTCCAGCCGGAGGGCGCGGTCGCCCGGGGCAAGCTCGCGCAGGCGCGTGCCGTTGGGGCGAAGGTCGAGACGCGTGCCAACTTCGAAGAGGCGCTCGAGGAGGCCAAGGCGCTCGAGGCCGAGGGCACGCACGTTCTCGTCAACTCGCTCAACCCGCTCAGGCTGCAGGGCCAGAAGACGGCCGCCTTCGAGATCGTCGAGGAGCTCGGCGGAGCGCCCGACGTCCTCGCGCTCCCCTACGGCGGCGGAGGGAACCTGTGCGCCTACGCGCTGGGCTTCCGTGAGGTCGGCGCCCTCCCCCGCTTCGTCGCCGCGCAGGCATCGGACCGGGCTGGGACTGCTGCGTCGGCGATTCGCATCGTCGAGCCCGCGCACGAGGCCCGGGCACAGCAGGCCCTGGCCGAGTCCGGCGGAGAGGCGCCGTCCATTCCGGACGAGGCGATCCTCGACGCATGGCGGCTGCTCGCCCACGAGGAGGGCCTCTTCTGCGAGCCGTCGTCAGCCGCGGGCCTCGCTGCGCTTTTCGCCGACCCGCCGCAAGGGGCGCGAATCGTCTGCGCGATTACGGGACACGGGCTCAAGGACCCCGACGCAGTCGCATGACGATCCACGTCCGGGCGCCCGCCACGACGGCGAACATCGGGCCGGGCTTCGACTGCGCCGCGGCCGCCCTCGACCTCTGGAACGAGCTCGAGGTCGAGGACGGCGACGGGGAGGTCGACATGTCCCATCTCGGGATTCAGGCCTTCGCGAAGCTCGCGCCGGTCGACGGCAAGCGCTTCGAGTTCGTCAGCCGGATCCCGCGCGAGCGCGGTCTCGGCTCGAGTGCCTCCGTGATCGCGCTCGGCCTCGTCGCCGGCGCAATCGCGGCGGGCGAGGAGCCCGACCCGGAGAAGCTCCTCGCGATCGGCGTCGAGCTCGAGGGCCACGCCGACAACCTCGCAGCCGCACTCGCCGGGGGCGTCTGCCTCACCTGGGAGAACCGCATCGTCCGGGTCGCCGACACGCTGCCGGCGGTCCCGTTCGCGCTCGTTCCCGAGGCGACCGTCTCGACCGCCGAGGCGCGAAATTCTCTCCCGGACTCCGTGTCGCACGAGGACGCCGCCTTCACCGCAGGCCGTGCGGCGATGCTCGGCGCCGCACTCGCCCAGGGCTCGGCCGAGCTCTTCGCCGAGGCGATCCAGGACCGACTGCACGAGCCTTACCGAGCGAAGAACGCGCCGCTCCTCGAGAAGGTGCGTGCCGATCTCCCGGACGGCGCGCTCGGAGCGACGCTCTCCGGCTCGGGCCCGAGCGTGATCGTCTGGGTGCAGCCGGACGCGGTCGAGGCCTGCGAAGAGGAGCTTGCCCTCCGCTTCGCCGAGGCGAGTGTGCTTCGCTTCACAGTCTCCGAGCAAGGAGCCCACCAGGCATGAGCGACCCTGACAAGCGCAAGAGCGCAGCCCTCACCGACGGGCCCGAGCGCGCTGCGGCGCGCGCGATGCTGAAGGGGATCGGGTTCACGGACGAGGACCTCGCCCGCCCGATCATCGGCGTTGCCACGACGTGGATCGAGACGATGCCGTGCAACTGGAACCAGCGCGAGCTCGCCCAGCACGTGAAGCGCGGCATCCGCGCGGCCGGCGGGACGCCGATGGAGTTCAACACCGTCGCCGTCTCGGACGGCGTCTCGATGGGCACCGAGGGCATGCGCGCGTCGCTCGTCTCCCGCGAGGTGATCGCCGACTCGATCGAGCTCGTCGCGCGCGGCCACCTCTTCGACGGGCTCGTCTGCCTCGTGGGCTGCGACAAGACCATCCCGGCAGCGGTGATGGCGCTCGCGCGCCTCGACCTCCCCGGCCTCGCGCTCTACAACGGCTCGATCGCGCCCGGCCGCTTCCGCGGGCGCGACGTCACCATCCAAGAGGTCTTCGAGGCGATCGGTGCGCACGCCGTCGGGAAGATGAGCGACGAGGACCTGCACGAGCTCGAAGGCGTGGCCTGCCCCGGCGCGGGTGCGTGCGGCGGCCAGTTCACCGCGAACACGATGTCGACCGCGCTCGACTTCCTCGGGATCAGCCCGGCGGGCCTCAACGGCATCCCAGCGCTCCATCCCTCCAAAGCCGACGCGGCCGAGGCGGCCGGGCGGCTCGCGATGGACCTCCTGCGGCGCGACCTGCGGCCGTCCCAGATCATCACGCGCGAGGCACTCGAGAACGCCGCTGCCTCCATCGTCGCGACCGGCGGGTCCACGAACGGCGTGCTGCATCTTCTTGCGATCGCGCGCGAGCTCGGGGTTCCTTTCGAGCTGGAGGACTTCGACCGCATCGCGGCGGAAACGCCGATCGTGGCAAGCCTGAAGCCCGGCGGTCAGTTCGTGGCCACCGATGTCTACGAGGCGGGCGGCGTCGCTCTGGTCGCCCGCGAGCTCCTGAAGAAGGAGCTCGTGCACGCGGAGGCGCCGAACGTGGACGGGCGCTCCCTCGGCGAGATCGCGGCCGCGGTCGAGGAGAAGCCGGGCCAGGAGGTCGTCGTCCCCATCGAGAATCCGATCAAGCCGATCGGGGGGCTCGCGATACTGCGCGGCAACCTCGCGCCTGAGGGCTGCGTCGTGAAGCTCGCCGGGCACGAGCGCCTGACTCACCGTGGCCCGGCGCGCGTCTTCGACTCGGAGGAGGCGTGCTTCGCGGCCGTAGAGAGGCAGGAGATCACGGAGGGCGACGTGGTCGTCATCCGCTACGAGGGGCCGGCTGGCGGGCCCGGCATGCGCGAGATGTTGCACGTCACCGCCGCGCTCGTCGGCGAGGGGCTCGGAGACAAGATCGCGCTCATCACGGACGGGCGCTTCTCCGGCGCGACGCACGGGCTCATGGCCGGCCACATCTCGCCGGAGGCGGCGCGCGGAGGCCCGATCGCAGCACTCGAGGACGGCGACATCGTCGTCATCGACGTGGAGGCGCGAACGCTCTCGGTCGAGCTCTCCGACGACGAGCTCCAGGCCCGCCTGGCGATGTGGAGCCCGCCTCCTCCGCGCTACGAAAGCGGCGTCTTCGCCAAGTACGCGGCACTCGTCTCCTCCGCCTCAGAGGGCGCGGTCACCCGGGCGCCCGTTTCGTCGTGACCGTCGTCGTCCTGCCCGGCGATGGCATCGGGCCCGAAGTGATGCGCGAGGCCCTGCGCGTCCTCGAGAAGGTCGCTCCCGATCTCGAGCTCGAGGAGCATCCATTCGGCGCGCAGGCGATTCGAGACACAGGCGACTCGCTTCCCGAGGACACCCTCGCCGCCTGCAAGGCCGCCGAGGCTGTCCTGAAAGGCCCGATCGGCGACCCGGAGTTCGACGCCGCGGAGGTCCGCCCGGAGCAGGGAATGCTGCGGTTGCGGGCCGAGCTGGACGTCTACGCCAACCTTCGTCCCTCGGAGCAGGGGGAGGTCGACATCCTCATCGTTCGCGAGCTCGTGGGCGGGCTCTACTTCGGCGCGCGCGGAGTGCGGGACGACGGAACGGTCTACGACACGATGGAGTACCGGCCTGACCAGGTGGAACGGATCGCGCGGCGGGCATTCGAGCTCGCGCGGGCCCGGCGCAGGAAGGTCGTGTCCGTCGACAAGGCCAATGTCCTCGAGACCTCACGGATGTGGCGGCGCGTGGTCGGCGAGGTGGGCGCCGGCTACGCGGACATCGAGCTCGAGCACATGCTCGTCGACAACGCCGCCATGCAGCTTGTCCTCGCGACCGGCCAGTTCGACGTGCTCGTGACGGAGAACATGTTCGGGGACATCCTCAGCGACCTCGCCGCCTCACTCACCGGCGGTATAGGCCTCGCACCGTCGGCGAGCCTTTCGGACAGCGGCCCCGGTCTCTTCGAGCCCGTGCACGGCTCGGCGCCGGACATCGCGGGCGAGGGTGTCGCGAACCCGATGGCGATGATGCTCTCCACCGCGCTCATGCTCGAGCACGGCCTCGGGCGAGGCGACGACGCGGAGAGACTGCGCGCCGCGGTGTGGGCCGTTCACGAGACCGGCGGCGAGCCTGGCACAGCCCAGTTCGGCGACGCGGTCCTCAGAGCGCTGTCGTAGCGAAGCGCGGCGGGTGCTCCGCCTCGTACGCGGCGATCTCGCCGTCGTGCTGGAGAGCCCGCGCGATGTCGTCGAGCCCCTCGAGCAGGCACTCACGCTCGAAGGCGTCGAACTCGAAGCTGTAGGGCCCGGCCGTCTGCGCCTCGAGGTCGACGGTGATCTCCTCTGGCTCGGCCATCAGCGCCTTGACCTGCTCCTGCGGAAGGACGACCGGCACCAGGCCGATCTTGACGCAGTTCGTGCGGAAGATGTCGCCGAACGACGGAGCAACGATCGCCTCGAAGCCGTACTCCTGCAGTCCCCAGGGCGCGTGCTCCCGCGAGGAGCCGCAGCCGAAGTTGCGGCCGGTGAGGAGGATCTTCGCGCCACGGGCCTCCGGCCGGTTGAGCTCGAAGTCGGGATCCTGCGCCCAGTCGTAGAAGAGGAACTCGGCGAAGCCCGTGCGTTCGATCCGCTTGAGGAACTGCTTCGGCATGATCTGATCGGTGTCGACGTCGGGCCGGTCGAGCACCGCCGCGCGCGAGGTGACGGAGCGGAAGGGCCTCACGCGACCGGCTCGAGGGCGTATTCGCGGATGTCGACGAAGTGGCCTTCGATCGCCGTCGCTGCGGCCATCGCCGGGCTGACGAGATGCGTGCGCCCTCCGGCGCCCTGCCGTCCCTCGAAGTTCCGGTTCGAGGTCGAGGCACAGCGCTCTCCGGGCGCGAGGATGTCCGGGTTCATCCCGAGGCACATGGAGCAGCCGGCGCGCCGCCACTCGAAGCCGGCCTCCTCGAAGATGCGGTCGAGCCCTTCCTCCTCCGCCTGCCGTTTCACGGTGGCCGAGCCGGGCACCACCATCGCGCGCACGGTCGGATGGACGCGCTTGCCGGAGACGACCGACGCGGCGGTGCGAAGGTCTTCGATGCGGGCGTTCGTGCACGAGCCGATGAAGACCCGGTCGACGTGGATGTCGCCGATCGCCGTTCCGGGCTCGAGCGCCATGTAGGCGAGCGCGCGTTCGATCGCATCGCGCTCGTCGGCGTCCGCGTAGTCGGCCGGGTTCGGCACGGTCCCTTCGATCGAGGCGACCATCCCCGGGTTGGTTCCCCAGGTCACCTGCGGAGCCAGCTCGCGCACGTCGATCTCGACGTCGCGGTCGTAGGAGGCGCCCTCGTCGGTCGTGAGCGCGCGCCAGCGGTGGATTGCCTCGTCCCACGCGGCGCCCTGCGGCGCGGCCGGGCGCCCTTCGAGGTAGGCGAACGTCGTGTCGTCGGGCGCGATCATCCCTGCGCGCGCGCCGGCCTCGATGGACATGTTGCAGATGGTCATGCGGCTCTCCATCGAGAGCCCCTCGATCACCTCGCCCGCGTACTCGACCACGTGCCCGACGCCGCCCGAGACGCCGATCCGTCCGATCGCGCCGAGGATGACGTCCTTCGCGGTCACGCCGAAGGGGAGCTCCCCGGTGAAGAGAAGCCGCATGGAGGCCGGCTTCCGCTGCGGGAGGGTCTGCGTCGCGAGCACGTGCTCGACCTCCGAGGTGCCGATGCCGAAGGCGAGCGTGCCGAAGGCGCCGTGCGTGGAGGTGTGGCTGTCGCCACAGACGATCGTCATCCCGGGCTGCGTCAGTCCGAGCTCCGGCCCGATGACGTGGACGATCCCCTCACGCCCGCTCCCCGTCGCGTAGAGCGGGATGCCGAACTCGGCGCAGTTGCGCTCGAGCGCCTCGAGCTGAGCCTTCGCGAGCGGATCGGTGATCGGCCCCTCTTCCGTCGGCACGTTGTGATCCATCGTCGCGATGGAGAGATCGGGCCGGCGAACATTCCGCCCGGCCAGGCGCAGGCCGTCGAACGCCTGCGGTGAGGTGACCTCGTGGATGAGATGGAGGTCGACGAAGAGCAGCGCCGGCTCGCCGGAGGGCTCGGCGACGACGTGGCTCTCCCAGATCTTGTCGAAGAGGGTCTTGGCCATCGGGGTTCTCCCATTGTGCCGCACGGTAGGCTCCGCTCCGTGCTGAAGATCGTCGCCGGCGGGTTCGAGTTCGAGGCGCGCCTCGAGGAGGAGGCGGCACCGAAGACGATCGCCGCTCTACGCAGGCTCCTGCCCCTCGAAAGCGAGCTCGTCCAGGCCCGCTGGAGCGGCGAGGCGGCCTGGGTTCCGATGGGCTTCGAGCTCGACCTCGGGCTCGGACCGGAGAACGCGAGCTCCTACCCGGCGCCGGGCGAGCTCCTCCTCTACCCGGGCGGGCTCTCGGAGGTCGAGATCCTCTTCCCGTACGGCGCGACGTGCTTCGCGAGCAAGATGGGCCAGCTCGCCGGCAATCATTTCGCCACTATCCAAGCGGGCCAAGCGGATCTCTCCGAGCTTGGACGGCGTGTCCTGTGGGAAGGCTCACAAAAGTTTCACATTTCTGAACCCTAGAAAGGTTTCGGCACATTTGCTTTAGTCAGCGGGTGGCCCACCTCGCCTGGCAATCGGGACCTCCCGACGAAGCATCCGACGAAGCGGCGGCCGACACGCCGGAGGAGGATGCCGAGGTCGTGGACCTCACGAAGCAGCGCCTGCTCGGCTGGCTGAAGGGCATGTTCGGCGGCCAGAAACGGCCTCCGGGCGACGAGAGCTAGACGCTCTCCTTCGCGCTCAGCTCGTCCACGTAGACCGTCCAGTCGCGGATCGAATCGACGACGAAGACGCCGTTCTCGACGAACGGGTCGCTCGCGAGCAGATCGGCCGCCTCCACAGCGGTGAGTCCCTCGAGCAGGTTGACGGAGCCCGAGTAGTCGCTGAACGGGCCGCCCATGACGAAGGTTCCCCGCTCGATCAGCGCGTCCACGAAATCGGCGTGCTCCTGCCAGCCGGGCTGCTCCTCGGGCGGCCCGCTCCCCCATGCCGGGCCGGCCTTGAAGACGACGAGGACGCGATGCTTCGTCTGGCGCATCCGCCTAGGTATACCGGTCGCGGAAGTCCGCGGCGCTAACCCTCGTCGTAGCTGAGCAGCTCGTCGCGGTCGGATCCGCCCGAGACCGTGATCTCGAGGATGACGCCGACTCCCCGCGCGTAGATCTTCTCCTCGACCACGTCCGGCTCGATGCCGCTGAAGTTCCGCGTCTGGACGCCGTGCTCGAAACGGCCGTACGCAACCCTGGCGAACGCGTCCGTGAAGAGGATCGAAGCGCCGTCTTCCGCGTGGCCCTTGTAGTACTCCTCGCGGTACGTCATGCCGACCTGCGGGCTCGCGGGCATGACGATCCCGGGAAGCGCTCCGTCGACACCGGCTTCCCACGAGCCTTCCTTCGTCTTCGGCTTCCCGTTTTCGTACTCGGTCGTGTCCTCGCCGAGGTACCAGAGGTTCCCGTCGGCGTCCTGCGCGTACCAGTCGTAGGTGTCCTCCACGACCTGGTTGCCTTCCGTCACCTGGTCGTGGACGATCCGCGCCTCGACGCCGTTCGCGATCATCTTCGTTCGGTCGAGGACGGTGACGACCACGCGGGAGACCGAGCCCTCGGCATCCGTCTCGCGGAAGACCCACTGGCTGCCCGGCTTCATCGGCCAGTAGGGGTTGTCGATCTCGGTCGTGAACTCGCTCGGGTCGATCGTGAACGGCTTTCCGTCCTGGGGGAGTGAGGTCGTTGCGGGCTTGCTCGCCGTCGTTTCGCCCCCGCACGCCCCTGCGCCGAGGGCGAGGGCTGCAACGGCCGCCATGGTCGTCTTTCGCATCTGAGCCTCCTTCGACGCCCTCACCGTAAGCGGCCTGGATGAGAGGGTGATGAGCGCTTCCAGACATCCGCCGGCCGGTCGAGCTCGTACTGAAGGAGTGAAAGGGGGTGTTGCATGCCACTTTCGAGACGCACACTCTGGATCGGCGCCGCACTGGCCGTCCTGGCCGCAGTGATCGTCGTCGTCGCCGTCTACTCGGGCGGCGGCGGAGGCGCCGGCGGCTACTAGGCCCAAGGTTGCCAACCTCCCTCGGTCGTCCCGGCCGATCACCTCTGCAACGAATGGGCGAGGACTCGGTCGAGCGGCCGGGGGACCCGGTCGAGGTCGAGCGCCTCGACGAGCAACTGGGCGTACCGGATCTTGCGCCGCCCGCCGCTGCCCATGAATCGCCGTAGCTGCTCCTCGGCGGCGCGGTCGCGCCACTCTGGCATCTGCTGGAGCTTCTGCAGCCGATGCAGATCGTCGTTGGCTCGGATGATCTCCTCGACGCGCGGCGCGCCGAGCGCACGGATCAGCTCCTCCTCCAGATCCGCGTCGCAGACGTAGAACCCGAGGCGCTCCATGTCCCCGCGCGTCAGATCGGTGCCGAAACCGGCGCGCTCGAGCGCCCTCCGGAAGACCGGTTCCTCGCCGGCATCGCAAAGTCCCGAGAGCCGCGGACCGCCTACTCCGACCTCCTGGAGAAACTTCCCGATCCGATGCGCGCCTCCCAGGCGCTCGACCTGGATTCCCAGGGCTCGGAGGTCGACGCCGCGGCGCTCGGCGAGGGTCTCGACCGCGACCTGGTCGCTCTCGCCTTCGACCACCACGATCGCGCGCGGTTGCATTCCGGACGACTCCATCCCGACGGCCGCCACCTCACGGACGCAGGAGGACCTTGATCGCCTGCCGCTCGTTCATCAGACCGCGCCGCGCATCAGCGGCCGCCTTGAAGGACGGCCGAAGCCGCGGCGTACTCTTCCTCGGCGACATGTCGGCCCCACTCGACCACGTCGCGGTCCTCGTTCGCCTGCTGCAGCGCGATGTGCGTCATGAACCGGTCGGGTGCAGCGCCGTGCCAATGGTTCTCCCCCGGCTCGAAGAAGACGCGGTCGCCCGGCCGGATGACCTCGATCGGGCCGCCCTCGGACTGGCAGACCCCGATGCCCTCGGTCACCCAGATCGTCTGGCCTCGCGGATGCGTGTGCCAGGCGGTTCGTGCTCCGGGCGTGAAATGCACGCTCGCGGCGCTGATCTCCGACGCACCCGTCGGCGAAGCGACCGTGTCGAGGAACACGTCGCCCGTGAACCAGTCGCTCGACCCGCGTCCCGTGTCCTTGGTGTTCCGCGTGATCTCCATGCCGCTCCTTCCGCTGCAGCCTACGGTCTCACCGGCGCACGACGTCGAAATGAGAAAGCCCCTCGCGGGGCTTTTTCGATGGGCGGTACTGGGCTCGAACCAGTGACCCCCAGCTTGTCGAGCTGGTGCTCTCCCAACTGAGCTAACCGCCCTTGCGGAGGGTCAGTCTATCGGAGACGAATTGGCGCCCAAGTTAGAGACGCCGTAGGCGAACAGCCAGGTCTTCTCTCGCGTTCTCGTCCAGAGATGTAACTGCCGGGCCGAGAACCGACACGAAGGTCGTCTTGGTCGCAAGGGCGAAGCCGGTCTCCGACGGTCCCGGATTGGGGAAGAAGGTGGCCGATTCGCCGTTCGCGAGGACGATGGGGTAATGCTTGGTGATCATGTAGGTCTCAACCATTTGGCGAGCGACTGATCCTCTGAGCGAGACGCTGATCACCTGAATCTCGCCCGGAGATGGCACTTGGCTCGGGAACGCGCCCGACTTCCCGTCGGCTGAGGGCAGCTCGTAGTAGACGTCATAGCGATAGGAAGGGCCGTCGGAGTGTGACTCTGTGGCGACGAACGCTGTGGCGTCTCCGATGTTCCTACCAAACCAATACGGCTCGACCGGAAGCGACGGCTTCTCGCCGATCGGGAGTTGTCCGGGAATCGTCTCGGATTCGGTGCTGGAACTGCCGCCTACGGCGTGCCCCGAACCTTCGGCAGAGGACGTCTCGCCGCACCCGACTCCCACAACGAGGCAAAGAAGTGGAATCAGCAGGATCGGGACGATGAGCTTGACGGTGCGGCCAATCACCCTGCCTACGCTATGGGAGAATCGCGAGCGCGCCTTCGGCCTTTTGGGCAGTTGTGCTACCTGCCAGCGTGGCTTGTGTTCGAGTCCGGGACACGTGGGACACGAACTGATGGAAGTCGACGTCGCTTGAACACGTAAACGCCCCCGCGGCGGTAGGACGCCCGGGGGGCACGGCATAAGGAGGCGAAGCTCCCTATGCAAGATCAGGCTATCCCTGCGGCGGGCAACGCGTTCTGCGTCGAGGGGAAGCGCCGGCCCCAGTGGTACGTCAGATTCAGGGTCGGCGGCAAGCAGGTCCAGAAGCGACTGGGGCCTGCATGGATCGTCGGCGGCGCTCCGCCGGAGGGGTACTTCACAAAGAGGACGGCCCAGGCTGCGCTCGACGCCATCCTCACAGACGCCCGCCGAGCTTGGCGCTTGCCACGCGCGAGTGGTTTCAGTCGCCGCATGACGCGGGTACCCCGTCTCCATCGCCTCGGACACTGTTCAAAAGCAGATTGCCCTCCTCCGCATCCTCGTCGGCTGCGGCGACAAGGCGCTCGAAGCGTTCCAGGCAGTCGACAACCCCCTCGATACCGAGTTCGTAACCGACTTGCAGCGGATCATCGAGCGGTCACGGGATGAACTCGCTGTGCTGGTCGAGAACGCCCGCGCTGCCAGCTAGTCCTCGGCCCTTTGCGCTGGCGGACACAACGGCGTAAGGTGAAGCTCTACCGCTCGCCCGACCTCTTTGACCTCCAAACTGCCAATCTGGCCGAGAGGGCCGACAAGGAGAGGTCGATGGAACGTTCTCACTCGAGGCTCATGCACGAAGTCAATGAGCGTCTCCACACCGTCTTCGCCAACCGCGGCTTGGAGGAGGCGACTTTGTCTGCGAGTGCGACCAGACATCGTGTTTTGAGACCATCCAGCTAACCCTTGCGGAATTCGCAGCTCGCCCTGAGGGGCAGCCCCTTCTCGCGCCCGGGCACGAAACGAAGTCGTCTAGCGTTTCGCCAGTCGTTTCGATAAAAGCGCTCAGCTAGCCCGCCGCCGCCCTACCGCAAGCGTTTCCGACTGCGCGGATGGGCCTGCGCCATCCAGACCGCGTCCTCGCCCGTCGAGGCCAGATCGGCCGCATGGCCGTCCTCCTGGAGCCCGCGGCGCACCAGGCCGGCCATCTTGACGTCGTCTTCAACCATGAGCACGCGCATGGGCCGATTCTCATTGTGCTCCCATGAGAGAAAGATGAGAACGCCGGCGACGCGGCCGCGCGCTAGACGGAGCGGCTAGCGGTCGATCGAGGACATGTCCGGGTAGCGCTCCCCGGACGTGGCGCCCTTCGGGAACGCCTCTTCGATGCGCGCCAGATCCTCGTCGCTCAGCTCGACCTGGGCTGCCCCTGCGTTCTCCTCCAGGTAGCGCACGCGCTTCGTTCCCGGGATCGGGACGATGTCGTCCTGGCTGAGGACCCAGGCGAGCGCCAGCTGTGCCGGCGTGACGTCCTTCTCCTCGGCGATCTCCCGGACTCGCTCGACGAGCGCGAGGTTCCGGTCGAAGTTCCCGCCCTGGAAGCGCGGGTTGCTGCGCCTGAAGTCGTCGGGATCGAGGTCGTCCGGCGAGGTGATCCGCCCCGAGAGAAAGCCGCGACCGAGCGGGCTGTACGCCACGAAGCCGATGCCGAGCTCGCGAACCGTCGGCAGGATCTCGTCCTCGGGGTCACGCGTCCAGAGCGAGTATTCGCTCTGCAGCGCCGTGACCGGGTGCACGGCGTGCGCGCGGCGGATGGTCTCCGGCGCTGCCTCGGAGAGACCGATGTGGCGCACCTTGCCGGCCTGCACGAGCTCGGCCATCGCGCCGACGGTCTCCTCGATCTCGGTGCTCCTGTCGACCCGGTGCTGGTAGTAGAGATCGATGTGGTCGACGCCGAGACGCTCGAGCGAGGCCTCGCACGCCTGGCGCACGTAGTCGGCGTCGCCTCGGATTCCCAGTCGCTCGCCGTTTTCGCCGCGCACGTTGCCGAACTTGGTCGCCAGCTGCACCTCGTCGCGCCGGCCCGCGATCGCACGTGCGACGAGCTTCTCGTTCGTGAACGGGCCGTACATGTCGGCCGTGTCCAGGAAGGTCACGCCGAGGTCCAGCGCCCGGTGGATGGTCTCAAGCGCCTCCTGCTCGTCGCGCGCGCCGTAGAACTCCGACATCCCCATGCAGCCGAGCCCGACCGCGGAGACCTCGAGGCCCTGTCCAAGCGTTCGCCGCTCCATCCGTCTCCAGACTACCGACGGCTCCGTTCGGGCATAGTCGGTCCATCTTCGACCACGTCACCATCCGCGTTTCCGACCGTCAGGCCTCGCAGCGCTTCTACGACACGGTCCTCGAGGTGCTCGAGATCGAAAAGACCTCCGACGGCGACATGGGCCCCGAATGGGACGACTGGTCGCTCACGGCCGCACGCGACGGGAACCCGGTCACGCGGGGACTGCACGTCGGCTTCCCGGCCGCGTCACGCGACAAGGTCGACGAGTTCTGGCGCGCCGGCGTCGACGCCGGGTACGGGAGCGACGGCGAGCCCGGGCCGCGGCCCGAGTACGGCGACGACTACTACGGCGGCTTCCTCCTCGACCCCGACGGAAACAGCGTGGAGGCCGTTCACTACGCGGAGAAGCTCCGGGAGGACGGCACCGTGGATCACCTCTGGATCCGCGTGCGCGACGTCGCCGCCTCGAAGCGCTTCTACGAGCTCGTCGCCCCCTTCGGCGGTTTCGAGCAGCGCTTCGACTCGCCGGAGCGGGCCATGTTCGCCGGCGGCACGGGGTCGTTCTCCGTCGTCTCGGGCTCACCCACCGAGAACCTCCACATCGCCTTCCCCGCCGACGACAACGCGACGGTGGACGAGTTCCACGCGGCGCTGACCGGCGCCGGCTATCGCGACGACGGGCCTCCGGGCGAGCGCCCGATCTACCACCCCGGCTATTACGGCGCCTACGTACTCGATCCCGACGGCAACTCCGTCGAGATCGTCAACCACAACCGCTAGCGCAGGCGAACGCGGTTCCCGAGGAACCGCTGCGGGTCGGTCAGCTTCCCGTCGACCCAGACCTGGAAGTGCAGGTGAACTCCGGTGCAGGAGCCGGTGCAGCCCGCCTTGGCGATGAGCTGTCCTTCGGAGACGCGATCGCCGGGCCGGACGAGCGCCTTCGCGAGGTGCGCATACATCGTCACGATGCCGCCGTCGTGGCGCAGCTTGACCACGAGACCGAAGCCGCCGTAGTTGTTCAGCCAGCCGACGTTGGTGACCGTTCCCGCCAGGGCGGCGTGCACGTCCGTGTGCGCCCAGCCCTCGATGTCGATCCCCTCGTGCATCCGGCCCCAGCGGTAGCCGAAGGGCGAGCCGAGGTTCCCGTTCAGGGGGACGAAGAAGAGCTGGCGGTCGGGCACGCGCTCCACCGGTTCGGGGAGCTGGGCGGCCGCGGGCGCGGCAAAAAGTGCGCAAACAAAAAGGCCCGCAAGGGCCAACCGGGCGAACACGGCGGCGGATGCTAGCGCAAGAGGCCCGTTTCGTGCGTCAGAAGATCTCCGGGCACCAGGGCGCCCGGTCGGTGCGGAAGGCGGCGTCGGCGCGATCAACAGCGCCCTCCGTGAGCGCCTCGATGCGACCGGCACGTTGAAGCTGGGCGAACGTGAACGCGCCGAGATAGGCACTGGCGAGGTCTGAGACGTCGAGCCGTAAGTCGGGGTTCGCCATGGTCTTCGAGCCGTCGAGCGAGTACGCGGCGTCGTTCCAGGGACAGAACGCATCCGCCACGGCCAGCACGACGTCGCCCCCGAGAGAACGGGCGGCGAGAGCCGCGCCGACGTCGACGAGCCGGACCCAGAGCGAGTCTCCCAGGCGGAAGCGCATTCGCCGCGGGTGCTCGAGCAGCAGGAAGAGCGGATGGTCGACAGGGAGAAGCTCCGCGGTGACGCTGTCCATCCAGTCGGTGTCGAGCAGGAAACGCCAGATCCCGGCGGTTGCCTCGGCATCGACGCCCATCGCCTCGAGGACGCGAACCTCCCCGGTCGAGCTCCCGGCGTCGAAGTCCATCTTCAGCCGGTAGATCGCATAGGCGATGCCCTCGCCGTCGCGCTCGAGGACGACACGCACCATCTCCCCCGCACCGTCGCGGCGGGCCTCGGAATCGTGGAGCGCACGAACCTCCCACCACTCGCGCGGGCGCGCGAACATGCCCGGGGTCTCGGCCGCGACACGCGCGTAGACAGGCGGGATCGCCTCGAGCGCCTCCTCGTAGGAGAGGAGCCGGAACGAGCCGCCGTGCTCAGGGGGCTTCCGGAAGCTCCCGTACGTGCGCTGGAGCTCGATCTCCCCGCAGAGCGCGGCCATTCCATAGCCGAAGCGGCCGTAGATCGTCTCCTCCGAGGCCCACAGGCACGCGAGCGGCTCGCCGCGCTCGTGGATGTCGTCGAGCTGCGCGCGCATGAGCTGCGTGAGGATCCCCTGCCGCCGGTGGGTCGGCAGCACGCCGACGATGGTCACGCCCGCAGCGGGCACGATCCCACCAGGCACCGTGAGCTGGAACTCGAACGCGCTCGCGCTGCCGACGACCTGGCCGTCCTCCTCGGCGAGGTGCATACGCTCGGGCCTGAGGACCCGCTCGAAGCGACGGACGTTCTCCTCGGCCGGCTCGCTCCCGAAGTAGTGCGAGACCGGGGCGATCCCACTCCGGAGCTCGTTCGCCTTCGCGTGCCGGACCTGGACGGTCATACCTTCTCGAGCGGCGCGTACTCGAGCATCAGCCGCCGCTCGACGCCGTCGTCGGCAAACCGCACGGTGACGATGCCGTCCGCCGCGATCGCCGTCACCACTCCTTCGCCGAGAGTCGAGTGCCGCACCGAGTCGCCGGTGGAGAGGGACGGCACATCACGGCGGACGGTGACCGTCGGCGAGCCGTAGCCGGTCCACGAGGAGGGCCGCAGCCGGTCGCGCTCGATCTCCTCCTGCGGAAGCTCGTCGAGGAAGCGGCTCGGCAGGTTGTAGCCGCGCGAGCCCCAGAGCGAGCGCGCGGCCGCGTGCGTGAGCACGAGCCGCTCCTGTGCCCGCGTGAGGCCGACGTAGCAGAGCCGCCGCTCCTCCTCGAGGCCCTGCTCCTCGATCGAGCGCGAGTGCGGAAAGACGCCTTCCTCCATGCCGATGAGGAAGACCGCGCGGAACTCGAGGCCCTTGGCGTTGTGCAGCGTCATCAGCGTGACGAGGCTGCGCTCCTCCTCGATCGCGTCCTGGTCCGAGAAGAGGGAGATCTGCTGGAGGAACTCGGAGAGGCTCGGATTCTCGGAGGCTTCCTGGTACTCCCGCGCCACCCCGACGAGCTCCTGGAGGTTCTCGATGCGCCCCTGCGCCTCGATCGTGCGCTCGGCCTCGAGCGCCTCGAGGTAGCCGCTCTGCTCCAGGACCCGCTCGAGCAGCTCGGGCACCGGCAGCTCCCCGGCGCCGGCCATGGAGGACTGCATGAGCGTGCGGAACTTGTCGATCGCCTTGAGCGGCGCGCCGCCGCAGCCCGCCTCCTCCGGATGCTCCAGCGCCTCCCAGAGCGACAGCCCGTGTGCATCCGCGTACGTCTGCAGGCGCGCGAGCGATGCGTCTCCGATCCCGCGCCTCGGCCTGTTCGCGATCCGCGTCAGCGAGATGGCGTCGGAGGGATTGTCGATCGCCTGCAGATAGGCGATCGCGTCCTTGATCTCCGCGCGCTCGTAGAACTTCGGCCCGCCGATCACCTGGTAGGGGATGTCCTGGCGCACGAGGACGTCCTCCACCACGCGCGACTGTGCGTTCGTCCGGTAGAAGACCGCGATCTCCGACCCCGCGAAGCCCTCGTCCACGAGCCCGGCGATCTCGGCCGCGACGAAGCGCGCCTCGGCGTGTTCGTCCTCGACCTCGATGACGCGCACGGGGTCGCCCTCGCCGAGCTCGCTCCAGAGGTTCTTCGGCTTGCGCTCGCGGTTCTCCGAGATGACGGCGTTCGCCGCGCGGAGAACGGCGTTCGTCGAGCGGTAGTTCTGCTCCAGGGCGATCTGCTTCGCGCCGCCGAAGTCCCGCTCGAACTCCATGATGTTGCGGATATCCGCGCCGCGAAAGGCGTAGATGGACTGGTCGGGGTCGCCCACCGCGAACACGTTCTTGTGCTCGCCGGCGAGGAGCTGCAGAAGCCGGTACTGCGCGTGGTTCGTGTCCTGGTACTCGTCGACGAGGACGTAGCGGAACGCCTTCTGCCACTTCTTTCGCGCCTCGGGGAAACGGTCGAGCACCTCGACGGTGAGCATGAGGAGGTCGTCGAAGTCGGCCGCGTTCGAGTCGAGCAGCCGGCGCTGGTAGAGCTCGTAGACGTCGGCGACGGTCTGGTCGAAGAACGACGCGACGCGGTTCTTGTACTCCTCCGGCGAGACCAGCTGGTTCTTCGCGTTCGAGATCTGCGCGTGGATCCCGCGCGGGACGAAGCGCTTCGGATCGCGGTCGAGCTCCTCGAGACACTGTTTCACCAGGCGCACCTGGTCGGCCTGGTCGTAGATGGTGAAGTTCGACCGGTACCCCAGGCGCGGCGCCTCGCGACGGAGGATCCGCCCGCACGCCGCGTGAAAGGTCATCACCCACATCGTTCGTGCCACGGCACCCACGACGCTCTGGAGCCGCTCGCGCATCTCCCCCGCCGCCTTGTTCGTGAACGTGATCGCGAGGATCTCTTGCGGCTTGACGCCGACCGCCGCCACGAGATGGGCGATGCGATACGTGAGCACGCGCGTCTTTCCCGACCCCGCGCCGGCGACGACGAGGACAGGGCCCTCGGTCGCGAGCACGGCCTCCCGCTGGGCGGGATTCAGCTCGGCGAGGTACTGATCAGGAGACGTGACGGCCACGGTTCGATCGTAGCCGCTCCCCTCTGCGGGGGATCCGGCCGCGGCGAGAAGCGCCGATCACGTCATTCGTGGGTCTCATTTCGCGCCACTGGGCACCGGCCGTGGTCGTCGGCGCCGTGCTTGCCGCAATCGCGGTCGTCTTCGTCTTCTTCCGCCCCGAGTACCACCCGAAGGGAGAGGGCAGCCTGATCAAGGTCGACATGAGCCGCTATCCGCCCCCGAGCGACGGCTGGACATGGGCAGGCGGCCAGCCGGGCTTCCGCTTCGGCGAGCACGAGGAGGAGTGGAATCTCTCTGGGGTTCAGGGAGCGGAGCTCGCTCCGGCACGGGCTTCGGCCCGGCGCTGGGGCGTTGCTCCGTCCAGCGTGAGGCTCGTCGACGCGATCCGAGTCGGCCCGCACGACCTGAGCATGATCGTGGCCGGGACGAACGCAGCCGACCGCACGTGCCTCGGCTTCGTCATGACCGACGGGCCCGTCGAGTGGTTCTGTGGCGATCGCCTCGACTCGGCTTCGGCGTTGTTGTGCGTGGTCAGAGGGGCTCAGTTCGATCTGAACGGGCAGACCTTCAAGCCGGCCTGGCTGATGGTCGTTCAGCGCGCGGACGTTGAGCGCATCGTCGTCGACCAACCCCCCGACTGGAACGAGGTCAGCTTGGGCCCTTCGTACTGGGGAACTTCGGAGCTCTCACTCGGCCAGTCTTCGTCGGATGCGGTGGTGACCGCCTACCTGCGCGAGGGCCGCGTGCGCCGAGCCGCCGTGAACCTCGCCCTGCCGGGCGACCGGGTCATCGCGATTCCCGGCTAGCCAGCGCCTCCTGCACCCAGGCGGTCGCCGTCGCGAGGGCCGCCTCGTCGGCCGACTTGAGGACTACCGTCACCTCCGGCCCGTCGTCGAGGAAGCGCGGGTAGCTCCCCACCATCACCTCGGGGTGGCGGCGCGTCGCCTCCTCGAGGATCGAGACGATCTGGCCCTCGCCGGTGCGGTAGCTCCGGCGCCAGGTCTCGATCGGCCGGCCGGCGAAGCGATCGGCGACGGTCTCGAACATCGCCTCCATCTCGCTGGGCAGACCCGGGAGGACGACGACGTTCTCGACGACGAAGCCGGGGGCGCCCCCTAACGGGTTGAGAAGAGGCTCGGCGCCGCGAGGCAGGCAGGCCCAGCGCGCCGCGTAATCGCCGAGGCCGCGCGGCTCGAAGCGGGCACGGAGGACGGTCGCAACCTCGGCGATCTCCTCGCACTCCCGGCCGAACGCGGCCGCGACGCCTTCGCGCGTGAGGTCGTCGGGAGTCCCGCCCAGGCCTCCGGTCACGAAGACGTGCTCGACCCGCGGCGCCTCGACGCGGATGAAGGCTGCGATCTCTTCGATGTCGTCGTGGATCGCTGCGATCAGCCGCACGTCGATGCCGAGCCCGGCCAGGCGCCGGGCGAGCCACGAGGCGTTCGTGTTCTCGGTGTCGCCGGAGACGATCTCGTTCCCGACGGTGAGGATGTCGGCGCGAGCCACGCCGCCGATTCTAGGCCCAGGCGATTTCGACCCGTGTGCGCCGCTCGTAGCGCTCGAGCACGCGGCGGAGCTCCGGCGCCGCGGCGAGGGCGAGCAGCACGTTGCCGACCGCGTGCGCCATGTCGAAAGGGAACCCGCGCGCGATCTGCAGCGTGAGCGCAGCCCACGTATGCGGGAAGAACGCATACCACTCCCACACGTCCATGAACAGGCTGAAGCCGAGGCCGAGGACGAAGCAGACGCCCGCGAACGCGAGTCGTCCGCGCAATGCGGAGGGCAGCAGGCCGCCGATCACGCCGCACATCCCCCACGCCAGCATCTGCCACGGCGTCCACACACCCTGGCCGAGGAAGAAGTTCGAGGCGAGCGCGGCGAGCGCTCCGACGGCGAAGCCCCGGCGCGGCCCGAGCGCGGTGCCGGCAACGACCGCGACGACGGTGACGGGCTGAACGCCGGGCACCGGTGCGAAGAGCACGCGCGCCGCTGCTGCGACTCCGGCCACGGTCGCGATCAGCGTCAAGTCCTTGGCGGACTCCGTACCGCCCTCGAGCCAGCCGGCGCCGGCGACGAGCACGGCGATACCCGCGAGCAGGACGGCGAGGCCGCCGCGGTCGGGGTCGAGCGCCGCCCAGGCCGCGGCCGCCAGCGCGGCCGCGCTTGCGAGGAAGGTGACCTTACGCGGCAAGGAGCGCCTCGCGTCCGAGCGACACGCGCCGGTCGACGGGGAACGTGCGGTCGTGCGTGGCGACGAGCACTCCGCGCCCGGCCGCGGCGTACTCGGCCAGCCAATCTGCGATCTCGGCCTTGCGGTCCGGATCGATGCCGCGGGTGGGCTCGTCGAGCACGAGGAGATCGGGCTCCGCGACCGCGACGGCCGCGAGGCCGAGGCGCTCGCGCTCTCCACTCGAGAGATCGCGTGGGTGGCGCTCGGCCGCCCAGCCCAGCCCGACGCGTTCGAGCGCGGCCTTCGCCCGCGCGCGGTCACCGCCGACGGCGAGGGCGACCTCGTCCACCGCCCGGTCGCGCACGAGGTAGCGGCCGGGATCCTGGCTCAGGTAGCCGGCGCGACCGGCCCTCCAGACCGTGCCGGCGGCAGGCTTCAGGAGCCCCGCCGCGATCTTCGCCAGCGTGGTCTTCCCCGAGCCGTTCGGCCCTTCGAGCGCCACGATCTCGCCGCGCCGAACGTCCAGCGCGGCCCCGCCGAGGACCTCGGGCCCTCCGCGGTAGGCGAAGCGAACGCCGTCCAGCCGGCACACTGCGTCGTCGCGGGACGGCGAGCTCTCCAGGTGCGCCTGTGCGGGGAGGTAGTGCGACCTGTGCTCGGCGAGCCAGGCGAGCCCCTCGCTCTTCGAGGCGTCGGCGAGGATCCCGCCGTCCTCCATGAAGAGCACGCGGTCGGCGAGCCCGAGCGCGCGCGCCGTGCGCTGCTCGGAGAGCACCGTCGTAGCCCCGAGACCGCCGACAAGCCCGAGAAACCGCTCCGCCGCCTCCGGGTCGAGCTGCGAGGTCGGCTCGTCGAGGAGCAGGAGCCGCGGCCGCAGCGCGAGCGCCGATGCGAGGCACACGCGCTGGAGCTCGCCGCCGGAAAGCTCGGCGGTCCTCCTCTCGGCCAGGTGCAGCGCGCCGACGGCGGCGAGGGCCTCCTCCGTACGCGGCCAGATCTCGGCCGGCGGCACGCCGAGGTTCTCGAGCCCGAACGCGACCTCGTTGCGGACGAGCGCCATCACGACCTGGTCCTCGGGATCCTGGAAGACGACGGCTGTCGTGCCCGCGAGGGCAGCGGGACGGGAGCGGCGCGTGTCCTGCCCGTCCACGAGCACGCTGCCGGCGAACCGCCCTCCGTGGAAGTGCGGCACAAGTCCGGCAAGCGCGCGCAGAAGCGTCGACTTTCCCGACCCGGAAGGCCCGAGCAGCGCGACGACCTCTCCCGGCTCCAGCCGGAGCGAGACGTCGGCGAGCGCCGGTGCCTCGGAACCCGGATAGCTGAACTCGAGCCCGCGGACGTCGACTAGAGCCACAGCACCGCCGCCAGCACGAGAGCCGCCCCCGCAGCCAGCGCCGCGTAGTCCGCAGCCGCCCAGGAGGGGCTCGGAGCCCGGGTCGGCACGCCGCTCCCGAACCCGCGCGCCTCCATCGCCTCGGCGAGGTTCGCGGCGCGCTCGAGGGATCCGGCGACGAGTGGCGAGAGGAGGCGCGCGTGCCCGCGCACTCCGTCGACCTCCACTCCTCGCCCCCGCACGGCCTCGGCGAGGCCGGCCGCGTCTCGCTCCAGGGTCGGCACGAGCCGCGTCGCCAGCGCGACGGCGAGGGCCGAGTGGCGGGCGAACGACGCGCTCGCGACGAGCCGGTCGTGGTCGAGCAGAAGCGCGTAGGCGGAGAAGGCGAGCCCGACCGCGGCCAGCCGGAGCGCAGAGACCGCGGCCAGAACGATCTCCTCCCACGTCACGTCGAGCTGGCCGAGCACGGGCACGATCGGCCCTTCCCAGATGACGTCGATCCCGGTCGACTGCAGGAACGGCCAGACGAGGAAGAGGCCGAGTGCCGCCGTGCCGGTTCCGAAGAGGTAGGGCCGCAGACGCGTGTGTGCCTGCGTACAGAGGAGGAGCAGCGCAGCGGTCAGGATCGCGAGCGGCAGCACGTGATCCATCAGGAGCGCCGCCACCGCGGCGGCCGCGAGCAGGGCCGCCGCGGGAACGGGCGCGAGCCTTACTGCGCGTCGGCCGGAACCGAGGCGCACTCCTTCTCCCAGTTGTGCAGGTCCCACCACTCGACGTCGCCGGTCTGGAGCTCGATCTCGGCGGCGCCCTTGCTCGCGGGCTTGCCGTTGACGTAGTAGAGCCAGGCGAGCTTCTTGCCCTCGTCCTGCTCGACGCCCTCGATGGCGGTCACGAACTTGCCGCCGGAATCGGTCTTGATGTCGGCCACCCGGTCGAGCGCGCGCATGGCGTTTTGGCCGGCGTCCACCGGGGTCTTGGCGGTGACGACGGTGGCACCGCAGTCGGTGGTGACGAAAACCGCCGCTGCGGGCGACGAGGAGCTCGAGTTGCCGCCGCACGCCGCGAGAGCGCAGGCGAAGAGCACCGCTGCAATGGATCGACGAAGCACGTTTCCTCCTTCCGCGAGGGGAACGGATCGAAGGCGAACGGCAGGTCTTCTGACTCGGGGCTCCCCCTCCGCCGCCTTCCCGGCTCGCGGCCAGTGGCGTCGTGGCGGAGAGCGTCTCCCCTTACAGCGGCGGGACCGTGCCGGACTCGCACCGGCTTCCCTTTCCGCTCACCTTATGTGTGGCGGGAGGCTATCAGGCAGCCGCGAAAGGCTCGCCGAACGCTTCGCGGATGGCGGACTCGACCTCGGTCCGCGTCGCGACGACGAAGCGGACGGGCCGCTCGACCTCGTCCAGGACGGCGTCGAGCGCGGCGTCGTCGGCCGGGTCGGCGATCGCCACGCAGACGGCGGTGCCCTCCAGCCGGTACGGGAGCGCCGTGTAGCGACGAGCGGAAGCCTCGGAGAGCAGGTCGACCGCCTCGTCTTCGAGATCGTGCTTGCCGAGATCGATGAACTCGAGGCCCTCCTGCTGCGCGACGATCTGGGCCAGCTCGCGCTCGTCGACGAGCTCGTCGTCGACCAGAACCTCTCCGAGGCGCCGGCCCGCTGCCCTCGCGGCTGCGAGAGCAGCGTCGAGCTGGACCGACGAAAGAAGTCCGGCGCGAACGATCAGCTCGCCGAGCGGGAGGTCCCGCTCCTGGTTGTGGGCCGCGAATGCCATGACGCTGGTGGAAGAACCTGCCAGATGGATCGGCTGGAACGGCACTTCGGGCCATCCCCCCGTCGGGGCACTACGCTCTGGGCGTGACCGCAACCCGCATCAGCCCTTGGATCCCGGTCGTTCTCTGGGCCGGAGTCATCTTCACGCTCTCGGCGATCCCGAACCTGGGCACCGGCCTGGGCACGTGGGACCTCGTCTTGCGCAAACTCGCGCACACCGCCGAATACGCCATTCTCGGCGCACTCGTCTTCCGCGCCACGTGGCGCGCG
>DASSBN010000089.1:0-34013 GCA_035698665.1 Gaiellaceae bacterium | reverse complement strand
AGGTCGTGGCGCTCGAGCTCCACCAGCCGCTCGCGGATGCGCGCGCGAAGCTCGCCGGCCGCGCGCTCGGTGTAGGTGATGACGAGGACGTTGTCGATGCCGAGCCCGCGCTCGCAGACGGCCTTGACGAACCGCTCGACGAGCACCGTCGTCTTGCCGGTCCCGGCTCCCGCCGAGACGAAGACGACGCCGGGCTCCTCGATCGCCGCAACCTGCTGGTCGGAAGGCGTCGTCCTCATGAGTGCCTCACGCGACACATCGTCCAGAGGGAGCACCAGCGGGGGCACTCGCCTCCGCGCGGGTCGGTGCGCACGTCGCCGGCGTGCACCCGGTCGACGGCCCGCCGCGCCCGAGCCTGCGCCTCGTCCACCTGGCTCCAGAAGTCGTCCTCGGAGAGGTAATCGGGCCGCTTCAGGCCGGGAACCGCGTCCTCGCGCGCATCGGCGCGCACGAGCCCACGCGCCTCCCTCGTCCCGGTGAGCCCGCGGTAGAGCCCGCCGAGCGGCTCGATCCCGACGAGGTCGCGGAGGGCGAGGATGTAGAGCGGGACCTGGAGCTTCTGCTCGGTGTCGATGTCGCGTGCGCCATGCGCGCGGCCCAGCTTGTAGTCCTGGACGATGCCGCGCGCGCTGAACGGGTCGACGTCGATCCGGTCGATCTTCCCGGAGACGGTGAAGCCGCCGAGCTCGAGGCCGCGCTGGAGCTCGACCGGGGCCGAGCTCGTCCCGAACCCGACCTCGAACCTCCGCGGCACGAGCGGAAGGCCGAGCGCAAGCTCCTGGCGAACGAAGTGCTCGAGGTCGCGGGCGAGCGTTTCCTCCAGCTCGAGGCGTTCGAGATCGCTGAGCTCGAGCCGCACGCCGCCCGCGATCGCCTCGGCAAGGCATTCGCGCAGAAAGACCAGCGCCTCGTCCAGGCGCTCGGCTTCCACCGCATCCGTCCCGAGCCGCTTCGGCAGCCCGCTGTAGAAGCGGTAGAGCGTCTGATGCGCGATCCCGCCACGAACGCGCGCGTCGAGCTCCGCGTCGATCTCCTTCGGGTCGACGACGCGCTCGAAGAACCACATCGAGGAGCAGTCGAGGAAGCGCTCGAGCTCGGTGACCGAGAAACGAGCGCGCTGGCCGAGCTCTTCGAGCACGAGCGGGTGGGCAAGGGTCGTCTGGCGTTCGAAGGCTGCGAGCGCGCGCTCGATACGCCGCTCCCAGCCGTTGGCGAGGGCGAGGGCGCGCGCCTCCTCCTCGTCTGTCGAGGCAATCGCCGCGGCCGCGCGCAGGCGTTCCCGCTCGGTGGGCCCACGCTCCAGCTCCCACGAGAGGCTCGAGAGCGGACGCTTCTTCGTCGCAAGGGCGACATCGGCCGGGTCGAAGCGCGCGCGCACCTCTTCGTAGAACGGGCTCGGCTCGTGCGGGCGCCCGTCGTCGTCGGCCGCCTCGCGGACGAGGAAGAGCTGCCGCCACGCCCGCGTGCACGCCGTATAGAAGAGATAGCGGTCGCGGGCGAGGGGATCCGGCCGGACGAGGCGGCGGCCCTTGCCGGCCGCTTCGAGCTCTCGCCGCGTCTCGTCCGAAAGGAACGGCGTCTCGCTCGAGCGCCGCGGGAAGACACCTTCCTCGAGCCCGAAGACGAAGACGGCCTGCCAGCGCCTCGTGCGTGCGTGCATGAGGTCGACGACGGCGACTCGGCCCGGCTCCGCGGCGCCGCCGATCCGCACCTGGGCGCGTTCGAGCGCCGAGACGGTCTGCTCGTATGGCGTCTCGCCTCCGAGCCTTCGCCAGCCCTCGAGCTCGTCCAAGAGGGCGAGCGAGGCCTCGTGTGCGCGCAGGTCGATCCGGGACGACTCGCCCACCGGCGGCGACTCGAGTCCGTAGGCCGCCGTGATCATGCGGCGGACGAGGGTCCGGGCGGCGACGAGCGGGTCCGCCTCCTCCTGCGCCTCCCGAAGCCCCGGCAGCGGATGACCGAGTAGCCGCTCGGCTTCCTCGACCACGCGGGCGGGGTCCTTGACTCCTCGGCCGCGCAGCCTTCCCTCCAGGAAGTCCGCTTCGCGACGGGCCAGCCCGGAGAACGGCGAGCGGAGGTAGGCGAAGAGATCGCGGCGGCTTCCGCCCAGCCACGCGAAGCGAAGAAGACCGAGAAGCGCGGTGCCGAAGGACGTGCGCCGCAGCGACACGCGCCCCTCGTACGCATAGGGGATGCCGAGCGACCCGAAGGCCGTCTCGAGGGGAGACCGAACGCGGTCGAGGCTCGGGACGACGACGGCGATCTCCTCCGCGGGCATCTCCCCGCGTATGAGTCCGAGGATCTCCTCGCCCGCCAGCTCGAGCGCCGCGCGCGTGCCGGCAGCCTCGAGGAAGCGCACCGCACCTTCGAGCGGCGGCGGATCGGTGCGCCGTTCCTCGAAGAGCGTGCGCTCCAGGTGGGCGAGCGCGGGGCTGTCGTACCACTCCTTTGCGGGAAGCGACTCGACGTCGTCTGCGAGGCGGGATAGGTCGTCGGCCGTGCGCTGGAGGGAGGCGAAGGCGGGCCGCAGCGGCTCGTACGGGAGCGAGACGACGACCTCCGCCCGGCCGGCCAGCGCCTCGAGCAGCCGCCACTGGGCTCCGGTGAGGTCCTCGAACCCGTACGCGAACACCGGCGTGTCGTTCCACGCCCCGAAGTCGCCGGCCAGGAGCTCGGAGGCGTGACCACGGGCGAGCTCACGGTCCCAGAGGCCGAGCCGGTCCAACTCTGCGCGGTAGGCGCTGTAGAGGTCGGCGAGATGTCCTTCGAGCTCCGCAGGGTCGAGCAGGGCCGCTTCGAGGTCGGCGAGGGCGGATCCAAGCGCGTCGGCGAATCCGGGGTAGCGCGAGGAGGGGCCGAGCCCGTTGAGGCTCGCCGCGGACACGACGCCGGCGAGGAGGAGCGAGCGCTGCGCATCACTCAGCTGCGGGCGCGATGCGGCGCCGGCGTTCTGCCGGATGTGGCGGAAAAGGTCGTCGAACGTACCGATCGTTCCGCCGAGGAGGGCGGGCCGGCGTGCGAGGAGGTCGTGCTCGACCCGGCCGACGTCCGCCCTGTTCGGGACAATCAGAAACGGGTCTCGGTCGAGAGCTTCGAGATAGCGATCGAGGAGACGCGCCACTTTCCCCGCGTTCGCGGGGCCCACCAGGAGAGCGAGCGCCATCTCCTCGATTCTAGACGTCTGCCCGGCGGGCCCTGACCGCCGGGCAGTGCGGCGAGTCGCGCCGTTTTCGGCGCGGAATTCCTACGCTGCGGCCTTCGGCTTGCGACCCCGCCTGGCAGCCGCACGGCCCGGCATCTTGCCGGCGCAGTCGTCGCAGAGATCGGCAGCCTTCGCCCCTCTACGCGCGTCCGTGTACGTCACCCGCATCCCAGCGCCCTTGCCCTCGCCGACTTCCTTGCCGCAGTTGTCGCATACGAGAATCGTTTTTCGAGCCAACGTTCCTCCAGAGATCGATGGTTGCGAGTCGGGATGCTAGCGAAAAAGCGGGCACTAATCCGGCCGAGATATTTCTGCCCCGAGAACGGCGCGTGTTCCGCCTGGGCTGTCAGAAACCTCGTTCTCGCCGAGCACGGCCTTTGCGCCGTAATGCGCGAGGATTCCCACCCCCATTCGCGTCGTATCTCCGGATGCTTGATCGGGGCGAATTCCACGGACACTGTTGTCATCGATCTCGCACTCCGAATAGTCGCCGCAGAAGATGCCGACGCCGAGTGCGTCGGTGACCTCGTTTCCCTCGACCATGGCCATGGACATCTCGGTCAGCGTCAGCCCGCGCAGCGTCGTCCCGCTGACGCGGTTGTCCTCGACATGCGCATTCGCGAAGTGCGTGACGATGCCCTCGCGGCCTCCGACCACGGTGCAGTCCTCCACGATGCTCGGGGCGAGGTCGAACCCGAACGAGATGTCGATTCCCTGGGCGTAGTCGCCGGCCGGCGAATGGATGAGGCAATTGCGGATCGCGACCGACGAGCGGCGCACGTGGATTCCGTCCAGCTTCGCCCCTGAGATTCGCACGCGGTCGAGCGTTACGTTGTGCGCGTCGTCCACCTCAATTCCGTTCTCGCCGCCGATCACGGTGACGTTTCGGATCGTGACGTTATCGGCCGTCACGACGATTCCTCCACGCACGACCGCACCGGGCTCGCCGACGAGATTCTGCGCGCGGTCGAGGATGAGCGGGCCCTCGTGGATCCCGGCTGCGAGGTGGACCGTGGGCGGCTGCATGGCGAGCGCGACTCCGGCGAAGAGGGCGAGGGACACGAGAACGAGAACGGCGACAACGGCGCCGGCGCGCCCCAGTTCTCCCCCGTCCTCACCGTACGAGAGACGCATGTAGGGGAAGACCCCGTGCATGAGGACGAGGCCGAGAAGCCAGGACCCGGCGAAGAATGCGAGCGCGACTGTGAGCGGGGCCGAGATGTCGAGCGCGTAGACGACGCCCATGATCGCCGCGAGCTCGAGGGCGGCGAGCGGGAGCGACGCCCATCCAGGCTGGTAGTCGATCCTTCGGTCGAGGACGACCTCGAAGACCAGGCCGACGGCGATCATCGTCCCGGCGAGCGCGAGCGGCCACCACTCGGTGATCGCCAGGGCCAGCCCGAGCGCAGCGAGGAGCGGGGCTAGAGCCGCCGCGAGCCGCGACTCGATCCGGCCCCTCAGCGTGAACGACACGCTTCCACCCTTCGCGTGAAGCCGCGTGCCGCGTACTTCGCTCCCATCAGCGTGTCCGCAGCCGGAAATGCCCACTGGCCCGCAACCCCGGCGAGCGCGAGCGTTCTCTCGCCGTCGGTCAAGGCGCCGATGGTCGAGTCCGGCTCGAGCACGATCCAGTTTCCCGCCGTCGCGAGCCCGTGCTCGGCGACCAGCCGGGCCAGCAACGGGTCCTGGGCATACCCGCGCTCGAAACCCGTCGCACAGATGACCTGGTCCGATCCGTTGAGCTCGGCCGCCACGCGGAAGCGACCGGCACGCCGCGCGCGCTCCACCGGCTCGTCCCACGCTCGGCCCGCGGGATACGAAGGGGCCGACCAGCGGCGGAGCATCGCCTGCCGCTCGGCGACGTCCGTCCGATGGAACGTGGCGAGGCCACGGCGGGTGAAGAGCTGGCGGGGAAGGTTGAGCGGGCGGCGCTCCGGCTCACGCCGTCTGACGGAGACCACGTTGGCCCCGGCGGCCAGAGCGTTCAGCCATTCGGTCGCTGCGGCCATCCCCGCCCCGACGATCTCGACGTTCTCCGCGTAGTCGTGCGGCTCGTAGGCGTGGATCGCGCGCGGATCGCGCTGCAGCTCGCGCGGAACCGCGAGCCCAGGATGGCCGGTGGCGACAAGGACGTGCCGAAAGCGGCCGAGGCCTTCGAGCTCGAAGCCGCCGTCCACGGCGCTGATCCGCGCGACGCGGCGCCGGCGAAAGCTCTCGTCCCAGCCGGATTCGGCGCGGATCTTCTCGACGTGCTCCAGGAACTCGTCCACGGTCGGCCGGTAGCGGTCGAGCCAGCTCTCGACCACCGGGACGGGGGTCTTGCGGCGAAGCGCTGCGCGCACGGCGAGGCCGGGGAACGAGCGGGGGGCGCAGTGCCCGTCGCTCTCGGAGCGCATGCGTCGCTGGCGGATCGCCGCGGCCCGCACCCTCCACTGGCCCGCCGGGTCAGGGTCCGTTCCGAACACGGCTATTTCGGCGGGGGTGAGCCCCCGATGTCTGAGGGTTGCATAGCCGACGAGGCCCGCGAGGCCGCCGCCGACGATTGCGCACTCCTTCGTCACACTCATGCCGCGTTCTCCATCCGCAAGGCACCCAGCTCGAGCGCCAGGTTGAGAAAGATCGCATGCGACCAGAGGAGCGGAGAGGCTGGTGGTCCCCAGCGCTCGATCCACTCGGCCCGCTTCGCCGGCTGCAGCAGGTGCTCGTCCGTCTGCTCGGGAAGATCGCCCTGAGTACTCGCCGAGCCGGCGATCCAGTCGAGCTGGGCTCGCGCTTCGGCCTCCCGCCCGCAGCGCGCGTAATGCAGGCCCAGGAGACCGGCGAGGAGCAACCACAGCCCGCCGCCGTAGAACTCGTCGCCCCGATGCCGGTGCACGCCGTGGCCGACGACCAGCTCGGCCTCGACCGCGCGCACCGTCGCCTTCATGACCGGGTCGTCTGGCTCCAGCAGCCCGAACGGAGTCGCCGCTGTAATGAGGCTCGCGTCGAGTCCGCCCTCGCCCAGGCGAGCAGCGAGCCGGCCGTCGACGACGCCCTCGCCCCGCACCGCCGCTCGAATCGACTCGGCCGCCTCCACTGCCCACCCCTCCTCGACGACCCCTGAGGTCAGGCCGCCGTAGAGCGCCGCCAGCGTCGCCACGTGAACCCCCTGCCGCTCCTCCCACCAGTCGAAGCAGGGGGTCCGCCAGCAGTCGGCGGCGTAGCGCAGCGAGAGGCGCGCAGCCCGGAGCCACAGCTCGGGACCGGCGCCATGCCGGCGCACATGCCGCCCGAGTGCCCAGACCCATGCGCCGTAGCCGTCGAGTTGCGCCGACGACCACTCTCCGGGCACCTCGTCCCCCGCCGCGGTGAACCGTCCGTCGAGGATCTCCCCGGCGGCCATACGCTCCGCCCGCGCCTCCACCACTTCCGCACACCACGTGAAGAACGCCTCCGCGCTCGAGCGCTCGCCCATCCGGCTCATCGCGTCGGCGACGAACGCGCCGTCACGCAGCCACGCATTCCGATACGGAGCCGGGAACGGCGCGGCGAGATAGGCGCCGGACTCGGCCTGGTGCTCCCGGATGACGGCGACGCTCCGGGCCGCGAGCCCGTCGAGGGTCATTTCACCGAGCCGGCGAGGAGCCCCTGCACGAAGTAGCGCTGGAACGCGAAGAACACGGCGAGCGGAATGACGAGCGAGACGAACGAGGCCGGCGCGATCAGCTCGATGTTCGACCCGAACTGGCGCAGCTGCGAGAAGATGGCCACGGTGATCGGCTGGGTCTGGCGCCCGAAGGTCAGCGCGACGAGCAGGTCGTTCCACGTCCAGAGGAACTGGAAGATCGCGAGCGAGGCGATCGCGGGAAGCCCGAGCGGGAGGATCAGGCGCAGGAAGATGCGGATCTCCGATGCGCCGTCGATCCGCGCCGCTTCGAGGAGCTCCCTGGGTATCCCGATGAAGAAGTTCCGTAAGAGGAAGATCGCGAACGGCAGCCCGAACGCCGTGTGGAAGAGGATCAGGCTGAAGACCGTGTCGAAGATCCCGACCTTGTTGTAGAGCGTGAAGATCGGGATGAGCGCCATCTGCAGCGGCACGACGAGCAGCGCGACGACGGCAATGAACGCCCAGTCGCGACCCGGGAAGTCGATCCACGCGAAGGCGTAGCCCGCGAGGGCGGCGACGAGAATCGGCAGGAGCGTGCCGCCGATCGAGATCCAGACGGTCGTCAGGAGGGAATCCCGGATCGCCTGCGTGTCCCAGAGGCTCTGGTAGTTCTCGAACGTGAGGAGGCTGGGCTGGGTGAAGACGCGCCACCAGCCGCCCTGGGCAAAGTCCGTCGGCGCGATCAGCGACGTGATGAGGAGCCCGAAGGTCGGGACGAGCCAGAGGAGCCCGACGACCACGAGCAGGACGTGGATCGGGGCCCGGCCGAGGACGCGCAGCACCTTCGCCGAGGTCGGCTCCTCGACGACCGGCGCGCGGCTCGGGGCGGTGGCCGTGGCGGTGGTCATGCCTCCCTCCGGAAGTTGCGGACGTTGAGCAGGAGGATCGGAATGACGAGGATGAAGAGGAAGACCGCGATCGCCGAGCCGAGGCCGAAGTTGTTCGCGCCGCCGAAGGACGTCCTCCACATCGCGAGCGCGATCACGTTCGCGTCGTCCTGCACCGAGCCCGGCGCGAGCGAGACGACGATGTCGAAGACTTTGAGCACGTTGATCAGCATCGTCACGAAGACGACCGAGAGCACCGGCAGGAGCTGCGGCACCGTGACGAGACGGAACACCTGCCATTCGTTCGCGCCGTCCGTGCGCGCAGCCTCGAGCGTCTCGCGCGAGATCGCCGAGAGGCCCGCCGCGATGACCACCATGGAGAAGCCCGCCCAGATCCAGATGTAGGCAATGAGGAGCGAGGGCGTGATCAGCCGCTCGCCGAGCCAGGCCACTCCGTCGAAGGGCTGCGCGAAGGTATCGGCAGAAATGCCGACGCGGTAGTTCCCGGCCTCGAGGCCGTCGAAGGCGAACGTGCCGTCCTCCGAGCTCGTCGTCGTGTCGACGACGTCGCCGCTGGAATTCAGGAGCGTCAGGGTCACGCCCGGGAGACCGAGCTCGTCCTGTTCGACCTCGTTCGGGTTGCCCCCGCCCGGCTTGAAGTCCCGCCAGACGACTCCGGTGATGCCACCCTGCTGCGCCTCGGGCAACACCGCCTGCACGGCGTCTTCGGGGACGTCATCCGGAGGGATTCCGGTCAGCCCGAGCCTGGCCACGTCGCCCGGCTGGACCGGGTTTTGGAGCGTGATCCCGCCGTTCGGAGTGCCCTGCAGGTTCTCGCTCGAGGGCTTGGCATCGGAGAGGACACCGGCCGGGCTGAACGAGTCCTTCACGACCGCGATCGAGGCGTTGACGGCGCCGAGATTCGGGTCCTGCTGATACATGACCCGCCAGATGACGCCCGCCGCGAACGCGCTGATCGCCATCGGCATGAAGACCGCCGTCTTGAACGCGACCGACCAGCTGACCCGCTCCGTCAGGACCGCGAAGATCAGTCCGACCGCGGTCACGAAGGCCGGCACGACCGCGACCCAGATGGCGTTGTTCTTGATCGCGGTCAGGAGCAGGTCGCTCGTGAACAGCGTCTTGTAGTTGTCGATCCCGACGAAGCTGTCGAATCCGGACTGCCCGAAGAAGCTCCGGAAGAGCGTGTAGATCGCCGGATAGATGATCCAGACGCCGAGGAAGATGAGCGCGGGCAGGAGGAAGAGGAGGGCGACGCCGTACCTGGTCCACCAGCCGTCCCTCGAGGGAGGCGGAGCCGCCGCGGGGGGCGGCTCCGCCGTGATGCTTCCTGCTCCGCTCACGCCGTCCTCGGCCCGGCGTTCCTAGCCGTATGCCTTCTTCGCCGCGGCCTCCATCTGCTGTGCGATGCCGTCGACATCGGACGGGTTCTTCAAGAAGTCCTGGAACAGCTTGAAGAGACCCTGGCCGACGGTTCCGCCGAATTCGGCGGGCTGCAGATCGGACAGGTCGAAGCGGAACGTCTCCGCCGTCGAGAGCGCACCCGCCGTGGTCTTGGTGATGTCGTCGGGGTAGACGCTCGTGTCCATGTTCTTGTTCAGCGTGGCGAAGCCGCCCTTCTCGGCCCAGATCTGCGCCGCCTCGGGCGAGGCGAGGTACGTCACGAGCGCCTCGGCCGCCGGGCTGTCCTTGAACATGACGACGGTGTCGCCGCCGCCCACGACCACCTGCGGCGAGTCGTTGATGGACGGGAACGGGAACACGTCGAAGCCAGTCCCCGGCTCGGCCTTCGTGGAGTCGGTGATGACGCCGGCGACGAAGTCGCCCTCCATCACCTGGGCCGCCTTGGGCGAATCGCTGAAGACGTTCGTCACCGAGGTCGGGAAGTCGGTCTGGAGGGCACCTTCCGTGCCACCGGCGATCTGGTCCGACTTGAGGACGTCGGCCATCGTCGTGAGCGCGTCCTTGACCGACTGGTCCGTCCACGGGATCTCGTGCGTGGCGAGCTGGTCGTACTTGTCCGGCCCCGCCGTGCGGAGGTAGATGTTCTCGAAGAGGTCGGTGAGCGTCCAGCCGTCCGCTCCGCCGATCGAGTAGGGCGCGACGCCCGACGCGGACAGCGTGTCACCGTTCTGGATCCACGTGTCCCAGTCGTCTGCCGGATCGACACCGGCGTCCGAGTAGGACTGGACGTTGTACCAGACGAGTGACTTGTTGGCCGCCTTGAAAAGGAAGCCATACAGCTTGCCGTCGACGGTGCCGAGATCGACCACCGACTCCCCGAAGTTGTCGGAGATGTCGCTCGCGGCGAAGTCGATCGGCTGCAGAGCCCCCTTCTTGACGAAGTCCGTCATGAGACCGGGCTGCGGTAGTGCGGCGATGTCGGGCGGGTTGCCGCCCTGGACGGCCGTCGAGAGCTGCGTCGGCAGCTGGTCGCCCGCCGCCGTGTAGTTCACCTTGACGTCAGGGTTCTGCTGGGTGAATCCGTCGAGAACCGCCTGGAAGGCCGCCTGCTCGGCGCCCGTCCAGACCGCCATCACCGAGACGCTGCCCGAGGCACCGCCTCCCGTTCCTCCTGTGGCTCCGCCCGTCGTCTCTCCGTTCCCCCCGCCACCACAGGCTGCGGCGAGAAGGGCGACGACGACGAAGGCTCCGAATGCTGAGAATCGGCGCCTCATCACGCTCCCTTCGCTTGATCGTTGTCGTAGATCCCGAGTCCTGTCTCGGGATCGAAGAAATGCAGTGAGCTGGTATCCACCGCGATTTCCACGGTGTCCCCTTCCTTAACCTGCGAACGGGGGCTGAAGCGCCCCACCATCGTGGTGTGCGCGGCCTCCTCGGCCTCGGCGGCCGCCCGCTCGTCCCCAGCCTCCTCGGCGAGCTCGCGCACCTCGTCGGTCAGCGCGGGGCGCGCCCCGACCTCGATGTGCGCCATGATCTCCGAGCCGAGCGCCTCGGTGAGCTCGACCTTCCCCTTGAGCCGGTGATCGGCTGGTGCGTCGGACGCGATCGCCCCGTCCTCGAGATCCTCGGGGCGGATGCCGAGCACGACGTCCCGGCCCTCGTAGCCCTTGAGCGCCGGCCGCTTGTCGAGGAGCTCGGAGCCGAGTGCGATCCGCTCGTCGCCGACGACGGCGTGCAGCGTGCCGTCCGAGCCCTCGAGGGTCGTCTCGATGAGGTTCATCGCCGGGCTCCCGATGAATCCGCCGACGAAGAGGTTGACGGGGTTGTCGTACAGGTCCTGCGGCGCCGCCACCTGCTGCAACTCGCCCTTGCGCATGACCGCGACCCGATCGCCCATCGTCATGGCCTCGATCTGGTCGTGCGTGACGTAGATCGTGGTGACGCCCAGGTCGTCCTGGATGCGCGCGATCTCCGCACGCGTCTGCACACGGAGCTTTGCGTCGAGATTCGAGAGTGGCTCGTCCATGAGGAAGGCCTGCGGGCGGCGAACGATCGCGCGGCCCATGGCGACGCGCTGGCGCTGGCCGCCGGAGAGCGCGCGGGGCTTCCGCTTCAGGAACGGCTCGAGGCCGAGAATCCGGGCGGCTTCCTTGACGCGCGTGTCGATCTCGGGCTTTTTCTCCTTGCGGAGCTTGAGGCCGAACGCGATGTTGTCGTAGACGGAGAGGTGCGGGTAGAGCGCGTAGCTCTGGAACACCATCGCGATGTCGCGATCCCGCGAGGGCACGTGGTTGACGACCTGGTCGCCGATCCGAAGGACGCCTTCGCTGATCTCCTCGAGGCCGGCGACCATTCGAAGCGCGGTCGTCTTCCCGCAGCCCGAGGGCCCGACGAGCACCATGAACTCGCCGTCGTCGATCTCGAGGCTCATGTCCGAGACGGCACGCGTGCCGTCCGGATACACCTTTGCCACCCGATCGAATGTGACTCCCGCTACTGAGGCCCCCTTCCCCTTGAGCGGCGCGAGCTTACCAAGTCGAAACAATTCTGCGCAGTTCTGTAGTCACTAGACTCGGCGCCGTGGACACGCGCACCATCGCCATCCTCGAAGGGGACGAGACCGGGCAGGAGCTGCTCGAGGAGGCCGTGCGCGTCCTCTCTCCGGACGCGATCGGATTCGAGCTCGAGCTCCCCCGCTTCGACCTCTCGCTCGAGGCCCGGAGGCGCACGTCGAACCAGGTCGTGCAGGAGGCAGCGGCCGCGATTCGCGAGCACGGGCTCGGCCTGAAGGCGGCCACCGTCACGCCCGAGGGGAGAGACGACGTCGGCAGCCCCAATCGCATCCTGCGCGAGGAGATCGGAGGGCACGTGATCGTGCGCACGGGGCGGCGCATCCCCGGTGTCGTGCCCATCGGCGGCGCCTTCTATCCCATCTCCGTCGTGCGCATGGCCGTCGGCGACGCCTACGGCGCGAAGGAGTGGCGCGAGGGTGAAGGCGAAGGCGAGGTGGCGTTTCGCACCGAGCGGATCGAGCGGCGGATCTGCCACGCGGTCGCGGAGTTCTCGTTCCGGCACGCCGAGCGCACGAAGGCCAAGGTCTTCGGGGGCCCCAAGTACACGGTCAGCCCGATCTACGAGGGCATGCTCAAGGAGGAGATGGACGCAGCCGCCGAGCGGCATCCCGCGGTCCCGTACGAGCCGCAGCTGATCGACGCGACCTTTGCGCTCCTGATCGGCTCGGCCGGCGAGGCGCTCGTCATCCCGGCGCTGAATCGCGACGGAGACATCCTCTCCGACCTCGTCCTCCCCCTCTTCGGCTCGATCGCCGGCTCGGAGTCGCTCCTCGTGGCCTTCAACGAGGACTACACGCCGCGCGCGCTCATGGCCGAGGCCGCGCACGGCACTGCGCCCGCGCTCGTGGGCAAGAACGTGGCGAACCCGATGGCCATGATCCTCGCCACGGCCGCGCTGCTCTCGCACATCGACGACGACGAGGCGCGAGCCGCCGGCAGGGCGGTCCGGGAGGCGGCGCTCGAGGCGGTCTCCGCGGGGACGAGGACCGCCGACCTCGGCGGCCACGCCTCGACGACCGAGTTCACCGACGACGTCATCGCGCGGGTTCGCTCCAAGCTCGAGGTCTGGGCCTCTCTGGGCAACGTTTGAGGCGCGTCGGGGCCTACCTTCGGAGCCTCGACCCGAGGCTGCCTCGCTCGGTCTGGATCCTGAACACCGGCGGGCTCATGAACGCCGTCGGAACGGGCATGGCGTACCCGTTCGTCGTCATCTACCTGCACAACGTGCGCGGCTTCTCGCTCGGGATCTCGGGCCTCATCGTCGCCGCCTCGGGCGCGGCCGGAATCGTGTGCGGGCCGGCGATCGGCGTCATCGTCGACAAGATCGGCGGCCGGCTCACGCTCGCGGGCGCGCTCACCCTCCAGGCGATCGGCTGGGGAAGCTTTCCGCTCGTTCGCCAGCCGTGGCATGCCGTGCTCGCCGCGATCGTCGCCGGGGTCGGGAACGCCGGATTCTGGCCGAGCCAGTCCTCCCTCCTCGCAGGGCTCGCGCCGCAAGCCCGCCGGCACGGCGCGTTCGCCCTGCAACGCGTCACGCGCAACCTCGGGATCGGGCTCGGCGGCCTCGTCGGCGGGCTCATCGCGACCACGGCGGACCCTTCGAGCTTCACGGTGCTCTTCGTCGTCAACGCGCTGACGTTCTTCCTCTTCATCGGGATGCTCTTCTTCGTGCCGGACCCGGAGATCGCCGTCGCCGACCCGACCGTCCCGCACGGCGGCTACCTCGACGTCCTCCGAAACCAGGTCTTCCTCGGCGTCGTCGGCCTGAACGTCGTCTTCGTCACCGCCGGCTACGCCCAGATCGAGCTCCTGCCCGTCTTCGCGAAGAACGAGGCGGGAGTCAGCGAGCGGGAGATCGGGCTCCTCTTCTTCCTCAACACGGTGATCGTGGCCGTCGCGCAGCTGCCGGTCGCGAAGCTCCTCGAGGGCCGGAGCCGCATGCGCTCACTCGCCGCCATGTGCGTCCTCTGGGCGATCTCGTGGATCATCGTGTTCGTCGGCGGAGCGGCGTTCGAGGCCGCCGCAGCAGTCGCCGTCTTCTCGTTCGCCGTCATCCTCTTCGGGCTCGGGGAGTGCTTCCAGGGGCCGGTGCAGGGTGCGCTCGTCGCCGATCTCGCCCCGCCGCGGCTCCGCGGCCGCTACATGGCGGTCTCGACGAACTCGTGGGATGTCGGCTTTCTCCTCGGCCCGGCGATCGGCGGCTTCATTCTCGCCGCCGAGCCGCTCGCGCTCTGGCCGCTGGCCGCGATGGCCTGCCTCGCCGCCGGCGTGGGCGCGCTCGCACTGGAGAGCCGGCTGCCGCGCGAGCTCCGCCTCACGCCGGCGTGAGCTGGGTGCCGGTCACGGGGCGGGACGTCCGGCTCGAGGCACTCGACTTCGGCGGAGTCGGTCGGGGCGTCCTCCTCTTGCACGGGTTGGCCGGCACCGCGCGAGAGTGGGAGGACACTGCTGCGTGGCTCACCGAGACGCACCGGGTCGTCGCGCTCGACCAGCGCGGGCACGGGCGCAGCGAGCGCCGGCCAGGAGACGTGACGGCGGCTGCGTTCGTGGCCGACGCTCTGGAGGCGGTCGAGAGCCTCGGCCTTGCACGCGCGATCCTCGTCGGCCAATCGCTTGGTGGCCTGATCGCCTTCCTCGCCGCCTCCGAGCGTCCGGATCTCGTCAGCGCCCTCGTCGTCGTCGAGGCCACCCCCGACCGCGAGGAACCTGAGGTGGCAGAGCAGATCGCCGGCTACTTCGACTCGTGGCCGCTGCCCTTCCCTTCCCGAGAGGCTGCAGTCACGTTCTTCGGCGGGCCGAGCCCGAGGGCCGAGGCATGGGCGCGGAATCTCGCGGCGACTCCGAGCGGGCTCCAGCCGGCGTTCGACGCCGACGTGCTCGTGGCGGCGATCGGAGACGCGCTGGCACGTGACTACTGGGACGAGTGGCGGGCGCTCGCCATTCCGACGCTTCTGATTCGAGGCGAGGAGGGCGAGCTTTCACCCGCGACTGCGGCCGCGATGGCCGACGCAGTCCCCGCGGCGCAGCTCGTCTCGATTCCCGGCGCCGGGCACGACGTCCACCTCGACGCGCCCGACGCGTGGCGCCGCGCGCTCGAAAGCTTCCTCGCCGGACTCAGCTGAGCGCGCGCTCGACGGCGGCGTGCCCACCGCGAAGCACCGGCTCGCCGTGGGAGACGAGAACCATCTCGATCGGAAGCCCGAGAAGCGGCTGCAGCGCGTCCCGCAGCTCGTCGTACGTGAGGCCGGGCTCCAGATACCGGAGCCAGCCGGGCGGGCACATACGCAGGCCGCCGCCGCCGCCGTCGTCGCCCAGGAGGCGGTCGCCGGGCACGAGCGCGCGCGGGCCCGGTAGCCACACCATGGTCTCCCCCGCCCGGCGGATCGTCACGGTCTCGACGCCTTCCGGGAGCGAGGCTTTCGCGCGCGACGTCGTCGCGGCGAAGCGGCGGACGACCTCGTCGCGGCTGCGGCGGTGGAAGGCGATCGTCGTCAGCACCCGTACCGGCCGGCCGTGCGCCCTCACCCGCTCCTCCAGCGGCGTCCAGAGCTCGTCGGGCACGAGCGGGTCGATGAGGACGAAGGCGTCCGCTGCCTCGAAGGCGACCGATCCCACGCGCTCGGGCCAGTCGGCCGGGCTGTCGGCCGAAGCACCTGGGGCCCATTCCGGATGGGGCGCCTCCCAGCGCCAGAGCCCGGGCGCGAGCTCCTCGAGCCCGGCTATCGCTGCTCGAGCGGCGGATTCTGGACGTTGTGCTCGGTGGCGTACTCCTCCACGAGCTGGTTGATCACGTCCGCTCCGTCGCCGTAGGCGTAGTTGATCTTCACGAACGGCTCCCATTTCTCCGGGAGCGCGTCCTCCGGAAAGATCGCTTCCACCGGGCACTCGGGCTCGCAGGCGCCGCAGTCGATGCACTCCTCCGGGTCGATGATGAGGATGCGGTCGAACACGTGGATGCAGTCCACCGGACACACGTCCACGCAGGACAGGTCTTTGATGTCGATGCAGGGCTCGGCGATGATGTACGTCATTGCCGCGCAGTCTAGAGGTCCCTTGCGGCGGCCTTCTTAGGTAACCAGCTCGTCGACGAGCTGCGGCGCGCGCTCGGCCAGCGCGGACCGCGCCACGACCTGGTCGAGGCCCGCTTCGTGCGCCGCGCGCAGGCCGGCGGTGTCGGTGTGGTTCGTGTAGCCGAGGATCGGGATGTCCGGCCAGGAGTCCGCGACCTCGTACGGATCGATGCGTGCGAGGTCGCAGATGACCATGTCCGGCGCGTCCACGCTGTCGGTCGTGATCAGCTTGTGGGAGGCGCCCAAGAGCGCGTCCAGTTTTCCTCGAAAGAAGAGATCGACCCCCGCCAGCAGGATCGTCGCCACGGGCGGGAGCGTACCACCCCAGGAGGGCAGAAAACAGGGGCTTTGCTAGCTTTCTCGCGCATGGCGGCGACCGCCTGCTTCGCGAAGAAAGTGGCCCTCTGGTTCGAGCGCGAAGGGGTCGAGCAGGTCGCCGATCCGGTCCGCCTACGGCAGATGAACATGGCGATCGCCCTGGCGGCATCCCGGTGGAACGAGTTCGCCGGCGACGACGACGCGGTCGCGCGAATGAATGACTGGCTCGACGAGGTGGAGCGGCGGGCGGTCGTCCGCGAGGCCGGTGCGCGAGCCGAGGCGATCAGGCTGGCGCGCGGCTGGTTCAACGACTGCCTCGACTAGACGTCGACCCCGAACTTCTCGAACAGCCTGTTGAAGGCGACGTTGATCCACCAGAAGCGGTCGAAGAAGAGCAGGAGGCCGAGGGCGACGAGGAGCGCGCCGCTGACGAACCGCACGGCACCGTAGCGGTCGCGAAGCCAGCGGGAAGCGCCCATCGCCCGGTCGAAGCCGATCCCGACGAGAACGAACGGAACCGCCAGGCCGAGCGAATACACGAGCAGCAGCGTCGCGCCCTGCGCTGCGGTGGACGCGTCGCCCGCCAGTGCGAGGATCGACGCCAGGACGGGCCCGATGCACGGCGCGGCACAGACGCCGAATGCGCCACCGAGGAGCGCCCTCGACCCGCGCCGGCGGGCGCCCTCGACGAGCTCCGGCGCGACCATGCGATCGAGCCAGGGAAACGGCAGGAGGCCCATGAACGCGAACCCGAAGACGACGACGACGACGCCGGCGACCATTCGGAGCAGCCGCTGGTCGTGAACGAGCCCGCCGGCCGCGCCCACCAGCGCCCCGAGCGCGACGAAGACGAGCGTGAACCCGGCGATGAACGGCACGCTCGCGGCGACGACCTTCCTCCCCCCGACCCCGATCTGCACCCCTGAAACCGCCGAGAGGTAGCCCGGGACGAGCGGGAGCACGCAGGGAGTCACGAACGAGAGGAGGCCCGCAACGAACGCGAGCGGGATCTTGGCTTCCACGGCTAGGGCCTAGGCGTCGTAGCGGGCGAGCTCTTCGTCGACCCGGCGCTCGAGCTCGGGGTCGAGGCTGAAGCGGCCGTTCGTGGAAGGCTCGCCCGCCTCCTCCCCTTTTCGGCCGCGGCTCCAGCGGTAGGCGAGCAGCCCGACGACCCCTGCGGCGATCGCGATCCCGGCCAGCGGAAGCACCCACGCGAGCAGGTTGAACCCGCTCTTCGGCGGCGCGGCGAGGACGCTCTCGCCGAACTGGTCGACGAGCTTCGCCTTGATCTCGCTCTTCGTGTCCCCGGCCGCGATACGAGCCCGGATGAACACGCGCATGCGCTCGGCGATCGGCGAGGTCGACGCCGCGAGGGTCTCATGGCAGGTCGGGCAGATGAGCTCGCGCTCGAGCTCGGGAAGCGTCGGGTTCTGCTCGCTCGCCGCGGCCGGCGTCACGGCCGCGAGCGCGACGACGAGAACGGCAAGGAGCCGACCCGTCATGCCGGTTCGCCGAGCGCGATCTTGATGTTGCGCTCGAGGTCGTCCTCGGTCAGCGGCCCGGCGACGTGCTCGCCGACGAGGCGGCCCTGGCGGTCGATGAACCATGTCTCGGGGAAGCCGGTGACCCCGTAGTGGCCGAGCGTCGACCCGTGCTTGTCGCGGACGATCGGGTATGTGATGCCGGCGCGCTCGACGAAACGCTGCGCGTCCACGTCGAAGTCCTGCGCGTCCACGCCCAGCACGACCACGCCTTTGTCCTTGTAGCGGTTCCATGCCGACTCGAGCATCGGAGCCTCGTCCTTGCAGGGCCCGCACCACGAGGCCCAGAAGTTGAGGACGACAGCCTTTCCGCGGAGGGAGGCGAGGTCGAGCTCCTCCTCGCTCCCCAGGTGCGGCAGCGTGAAGAGCGGCGCGGCGCGACCCACGTCGGGCGTCTGGTCCTTCTGGAACACCTGCCAGCCCAGGAGGGCGAGGAGGAGGGCGACCACCGAAACGGCGGCCGCTTGCAGGGCAATTCGAACGCGGCCGGGCATGACCGCCTTCGAGTGTACTCAGGCCCTGACGATGAAGACCGTGGAGCCGACCTCGACGCGTTCGAAGAGCCACTCCGCGTCGGGAATCCGCATCCGGATGCAGCCGTGCGAGGCCGAGTACCCGATCGATGCCGCATCGGGAGTCCCGTGAATGCCGACGCCCGAGGCCGATAGTCCCATCCAGCGGGTGCCGAGCGGATTGCCCGGGCCTGGCGGGATCGGGCTCGCGCCTGCCGCCCACGTCGAGTCGGGCGGATACCACCAGGGGTTCCGCTGCTTCGTCACGATCGTGAACTTCCCGAGCGGAGTGGGATAGATCGGCTGGCCGACCGCGACGCCGAAGCTGGCGCGGCGGCTCATGTTCGGGCCCTTGTAGAGATAGAGCCGGTGCGAACCGCGCCGGATGACGATGACGGGCTTGAAGTTGTAGCGCGTGACCGCGGGCTTCACGTAGCGGTACTGGATCGCCACGGGGCCGCGCGCGTTCGCCCTGATCTCGTCCCGGAGGAGCGTGCGGGTCGGCCGCCGGCGGATGTTCACGCCCTTGTGGGATTGCGTCAAACGGGGCCGGAGGTGCCTGAGCCGGACACGGGCATCCCGCGGCGGGCGAGACAGCAGCCGGTCGAGCTTGGCGACGTAGTGCCGCAGCTGTCCGAAATCGACGGCAACAGTGAGCGGGACCTCCGTGTCGGGAAGAGCAGCGAGCGCATTTTGCACCGCCAGGGCGACGCGGCTGCGGGCACCGACCTGCCATGGCGTGGCCTCGAGCGTCCTCGCCCTGAAGGTGAGCGCGAACGGGGTCCGAACGACGGCACGGACGGCGGCCGTCGCCTCGTCGGCGGTCATGCCGCCGACATCGGTTCCCTGAATCGTCACGCCTGTCTGGATCGTCGGCGGCGGCGGCTCCTGCGCGAATGCCGGAGCCGCGGCGACCAAGGCTCCGACCACGAAACCGGCTATGACGACCCTGCGCACTGTGCGCTCAATCCTATTCATCGAAGAGGTTGGGGTCATTCGCGATCACACCGTCCGCTCCTGCCGCGAGCACCCGCTGGAGATCGTCATGCGTCTCCACCGTCCAGGCGAACACAACGGCCCCCGCCGCCCGGCAACGCGCGACGAGGCGCGGCGTGACGAGCGCGTGGTGGAGCATGGCGGCCTGCGCGCCTGCGGAGGCGAGCATCCTGCCGATGCGCGCGGGGAGCGCCGCGCCGAGCACACGCAGCCCCGGGCCGACAAGGAGCTCGAACGGGCGCCGCTCGCTCAGGCCGTAGCGGTCGTTCGGGTACGCGAGGCCGGTGGCGACCGCGGGCGCGAGCGTCCCCACCGAGCGGAGTACTCGCGGGTGGAACGACGTGACCAGGGTTCTCTCGACGAGGCCGTGGGCGCGCATCTTGTCCACTAGGACTCCCTCGCACCCCGGATCCTTCACGTCGAGATCGAGGACGACCTCGGGACGCGCCCGGGCGGCGAAGACGGCGAGTGCCTCGTCGAGTCGCGGGCTGTCTTCGACGAGCTGGGGAAGCGAGTGAGCGACGCGAAGCTCCCCGTCCGCGACGACGACGTCCAGCTCGACCATATCGACGTTCGTGGCGCACGCCGCCTCGAGCGCCGCGATCGAGTTCTCGGGCGCGAGCGCCGAGGCTCCGCGATGGGCGACCTTCCAGTAGCCGCCCGGCTTCTCGAGCAGGTTCACCGGCCGGGCGCGGTCGGGAGCAGATCCTGCTCCAGCTCGCCCCCGTGGGCCGCGTAGCCCAGGATCATCCGGTCGGTGAGCCATTCCACCGGCGCCCGGTCGTCGGTGAGCGGGTCGCCGACCGGGCTCATCGGGGCGAGCCGCGCGCGGAACTCGGCGGCGAGCGGCTCGGCGGGAGCGCTGATCCCCCCGACCCGGCTTTCGAGCTCGGCCTGTGTGACCTGCCGCGGGAAGGCGAGCAAGAGCTGGTTGAACTCGAGCGCGCGCCAGCGCCAAACCGAGGGGAACTCGGTGAGCATGGTCGTGCCGAGAGCATCCGAGAGCCGCTCGTCGCCGGGGACCGTCGCGACGTTGAGCGCGACCGCCCCGCCGGGCGCGAGATGCTTCCGCACCAGCTGGAAGAACTCCTCCGTGGCCAGGTAGAAGGGGATGTACGGCTGGTGGTAGGCGTCGACGGCGATGATGTCGTAGCGCTTGTCGGTCGAGGCGAGATACGGGCGTCCATCCGCCGTGACGACGTGGAGCCGCGGGTTGTCCGCGAGGCCGAAGTAGCGGCGCCCGACCTCGGTCACCTTCGGGTCGATTTCGACACCGTCGATCGCGACGTCGGGATAGAGCTCGCCGAAAGCGCGCGCCGTCGTCCCGCCTGCGTTCCCGATCACGAGCATGCTCGTCGGCGGCCGGTCGAGAAGCGGGGGAACGACGAGGAACATGTCCCACTCGCCCCCCGTGAGTACCGTGTCCGCGCGCCAGACCGAGTGGTTGACGATGCCCTCGTTGAGACGGAGCACGCGCGAGCCGTCGGGCCGCTGCAGCACCTGGATGTACTGGTAGGCCGACTCGGTCTCGTAGACGAGCCCCGAGGTCGCCTTGATCGTCTCGGCGGGGACGAAGAGGAGCGCGGCGATCCCCACGGTGAGGATCTGCCAGCGGCTGCCGAGGATGAGCGCCGCCCCGAGGACGAGGAGAGCCGCGGCCCCGAGCATCGTCCGCTGCGTCCCGATGAGGGGGATGGTGATGAGGGCCGAGACGAAGGTTCCGAGGATGCTCCCCAGCGTGGAGAGCGCGTAGAGCCGGCCCGCGACCGCGCCCGCCTGCGCCACGTCGTCGAGGGCGAGCCTCACGCTGAAGGGCGACACCGCCCCGAGGAGCGTCACCGGCACGGCGAAGAGAAGCAGCGCCGCGAAGAACGAGCCGACGACGGCGCCGACACTGATCGTGTCCAGGCCCTCCACCGTCAGGTCGAGCAACGGCCGTGCGACGAAGGGAAGCACGGCGATCACGAGTGCCGCGACGAGCACGATCAACCCGAGCAGGCGCGGCTCGGGCCTTCGGTCGGCGACCTTGCCGCCGAGCCAGTAGCCGAGCGCGAGGTAGACGAGGATGAGCCCGATGATGTTCGCCCAGACCACCGTCGAGCTCCCGAAGTAGGGAGCCAGGAGGCGGGAGGCGGAGATCTCGGTCGCCAGCGTTCCGGCACCCGCGGTGAAGACGACGACCCCGAGCCGCCGCCGGCTCACCGAGGCGACGGGGACCGCGGCGGTTGTCAGGGAACCAGCCTGAGACACACGACGGCGCAGTCGTCGGAGAGCTCGCCGCCGGCAAAGCTCCTGCAGTCGGCAAGCACCTCCTCGGCGAGCTCCTGCGGCCCGAGGCCCGCGTGCCGGCGGAGCAGGTCGTCGAGCCGCTCCTCCCCGTACAGCTCCCCGTCGCGTCGCGCCTCGATGACGCCGTCCGTGTAGAGGACGACGGTGGTCCCGGGCGCGAGCTCGTCGCGCGCGGCCTCGTAGGTCTGGTCGGAGTCGATGCCGAGTGCGAGGCCGCGGCCTCCGAGCTCTCCGACCTGACCGTCGCCGGAGACGAGGCGCGCGGGCGGATGGCCCGCGACTGCGGACGCCACGGCGCCCGTCACCGGGTCGAAGAGCACGTAGATCATCGTGATGAACTTGCCCGTCTCGATCTCGTCGACGACGACCTCGTTCACCGCGGCGAGAAAGTCCTCGGGCTCCGGGTGCATGCGGGCGAGTGCCCGGAAGCTGAACTTCGCCATGGCCATGTCAGCGGCGGCCTGGATGCCCTTGCCGGTCACGTCGCCGAGGATGACGGCAAGCCGCCCGTCGTCGAGGCCGAGGAAGTCGTAGACGTCGCCGCCCACGTCGACGCGCGCGGCCGACTGATAGACGTGCCCGACCTCGATCCCGCCGACCTCGGGGAGCGCGCTCGGCAGGAGCGAGCGCTGCATCGTCTCCGAGAAGTCCTTCTGCTGCTGGTAGAGGCGGGCGTTGTCGATTGCGAGGGCAGCCTGCGCGGCCACCGTCATCGCCACGTCGACGGTGTCGCGCTCGATCGGCCGCGCCGGGTCAAGGGACAGGAGCGTCAACGTGCCGAGGATCTCGCCGGGGGTCGCGAGGGGGAGCACCGCCGCGCTTCCTCCCTGGGCGAGAAACGGCTCGAGCGTCCTGTGCGCATCCCTGCCGTACGCCATCCCGGGCCGGAGGAGCACCGGCCTGCCCGACCGGAGCAGGCGCCGGGCGAGCGGCGCGTCCATCGGCTGGGGAAGGGCGAGTAGCCCCTCCGCGGTCTCGCGGAGCGACGGATCTCCCACATGGATCGCCTTCGACTCGAGCACCTCGCCGCGCGCGCCGGGCATGCGGATGACTGCCGCGTCCAGGTCGAAGAGCTGCACCATGGTCTTCGCGACGGCTGCGAGCGTCGCGTCCAGGGAGAGGCTCTCGGAGAAGGACGCCGAGATCTCGTAGAGGCCCCGGAGCTGGCGGCTGGAGCGCCGCTCGGAGTCGAGCGTCGCCTCCAGCACCTCGCCGAGCTCCTTCGTGCGCTCGTGCAGGCGTGCGTTCTCGACGGCGACCGCGAGCTGGCTCGAAAGCGCGAGCAGCAGGCTCTCCTCGCCTTCGCGGTAGGGGCGCGGACGCGACTTGTAGACGGCGAGCGCCCCGATCACCTCATCGTGGACGATCAGGGGAACGACGAGCGCGCGCCGAATCCCGTTCGGCTCCCAGCCTTCCTCGAGCCCCTTGAGGCGCTTATCGCCGGCCATGTCCTCGATGAACAGGAAGCCCCGGCCGCGGAACGGTCCCAGCGCGAGCTCGAGGAGGCGCTCGGCGAGGTCGGTGTGCGGGCCCTCGAGGCCCCGCGAGGCGGCGGCGGTCAGCCGACGCCCCTCGCGCAGGTAGACGGCCACGTGGCCGCTCGCAGTCAGCTCGGCGATGCGCTCGACCGCGGTTTCCAGGGTGTGCGCGAGCGAGAGCTGGGCGATCGCCTGGCTGACGACGCCGATGATGGTCTGGGAGCGCCGGAGGGCGGTTGCGATCAGGCCGACACGCCGGCTTCTCCGGAGCGCCAGGGCCGCGCGCGCCGAGAACGGAAGCAGGAGTGCGAGCTCATCCTCGCCGGGATCGCTCTGGAAGTAGAGCTGGAGCGCGCCGACCGGCGGCTCCCCGAGCGGGATCGTCGCGACGCTTCCGCCTGAGCCGTTCACCCCCCACGGGCGCCGTGTGACGAGCGCGCGCTGCCGGTCGGCGAGCGCGGCCCGGACGTCGTCCTCGCCTTCCCGGTGATCCGGCGCGTCGCCGTTGAACCCGTGCCGCGCGAGAAAGGAGGGTGGCGCGTCGGCCTCGACGCGCCACAGCGCGGCGCCGACGGCACCGGTCGCGAGCGTCGCGAGCCGGACCACCTGCTCGGCGGTCTCGGCCTCGTCCGCGCCGGCGACGAGCGCTTCGCCGAGCAGCTCGAGGGGGAGTGCCTGTCGGTTCGCCCCGTCTCCGTGCCCTGCGCCTTCGAGGCGGATCGCGATGCCGATGTGCGCGGCGGCGAGCCGGCCCAGCATCCGCTCCCGCTCCTCGAAGGGGGTGTCCGAGGTGCGGTAGAGCTCCAGCGTCCCCACGATGCGCTCCCCGACCCGGACGGGATGGATGCTCATCGACTCCGCCCGGGCCCTGGCCGCGACGGTCCGGATCGCGTCCGGCAGCGTCTCGCTCGAGCCGGACGTCGACGAATCGATCTCCTCGGCCTCGAGGCCGTCCAGGCTCAAGCGCGAGCCTTCGAGCTCGGCCGCGAGGGCGGGCGACTCCCCGCGCACGGCGCGGGTGACGAGACAGTTGTGCTCGCGGGAGAGCGTTCGCACGACCACGAGGTCGCTGCCGGTCGCGGTCGAGACTGCGTCGGCGACCAGAGCAAGCGCTTCGGGCAGCGAGCCGTCATCGAGCAGCCCGCGAGCCGCCCGGCTGACACTCTCGAGCAGCGCTTCCTCACGTTCGTATGCGACCCCCCGCACGAACGCATTATGCGCCTTTGGGGCCTTCCAACCGGTTGCGGCGCGGTCGAAGAGCGTTAACATCGTCCGACTATCGGGTCCCCAGCCCCGCAAAGACCACCTGTGGAAGACCCGCCGCTCGACCCGTACGCGGTCGAACGCGGTCTGGCGTACGCGCGCGCGAAAAGGCGCGCCCGCGACGAGCACAAGCGCGAGACGCAACGCGCGGGGATCCGCTTTCTCTTCCTGCTCCTGGGCCTCGTCTTCCTGACGCTCTTCATCTCCCTCTCGATCTGGGAGAAGATCCAGGACGTCTTCGGACTTTGATGGAGCCTCGGCCGAGAATGGGGCTCCCCCCGGCGGAGTTCCGTAGCCCCGGCGAGGGCCTTGCCTGGCTCGGAGGCCTCGTGCTCGCCCTGAGCACCTTCATGAGCTGGTACACGTTCGACGCCGACGTCGGCTTCACGGTCTCGATCACGGGCTGGCATACGGGGGCGCTCGGCAAGCTCGTCTTCTTCGTCGGCATCGCGGTGCTCGCCTTCCTCGCGCTCCGTGCGAGCGGCGTCGAGCTGCCGCCGAGCGTGCCCGGGGGGATGGTAATCGCCGGGCTCGGTCTCCTGGGGACGATCTTCGTGCTCATCCGCGTGATCTCGATCCCGGACGACTTCGCCCCCGCGGGCCGCAGCATCGGCCTCTGGATCAGCCTGCTGGCGGGGCTCCTCCTGATCGCTGCCGGGCTTCTGCGCTCCGCCGAGGAAGTCTGAGCGCGGCCACCCAGGCGAGCCCGACCACGGTCCCGAGCGCTGCGCCCGCGACCACGTCGCCCGGGTAGTGGACGCCGACGTAGACCCGTGAGAAGGCGATCGCCGCGGCGAGGAGGAAGAAGAGCGGCGCACCCCGTCGCCAGAGATACGTGAGCGCGACGGCGCCGGCGAAGGCCGTCGCCGCGTGGCCGGACGGGAAGGACCACCCGCTCGCGCCCATCAGCGGGTCGGCCTGCGGAATCGTCCTCGTCGGGCGAGGCCGCTCGACGCCCGCCTTCACCGCGAGTGCGAGGAGGTCCGCGGTCCAGACGCTACCCACCGTGAGGAGGACGGCGAACGGGACGCTGCGCCGGGTGGCGAGTGCGACCGCGACCGCAAGCGCAATCCAGATCGCGCCGAGGTAGCCGACGACCGACAGTCCGACGAAGAGGGGGTCGAGCCACCCCGCCCGGTGCTCGACGACCCAGACGAAGACGTCGCGGTCTATCGTCGGCTCAGGAGCTGCCTGGTGGACTCGATCAGCGCCTGCGGGTCGAACGGCTTGCCGATGAAGGCCTGCGCGCCCTCCCGCGCCGCCCGGCTCGCGGTCTCCTCGTCCACCTTGCCGCTGAACATGATCACGGGAACCGAGCCGACCCCATGGCGGTCCTGCATCCTCCGCAGCATCTCGAAACCGTCCACCTGGGGCATCATCACGTCGAGCAGCACGAGGTCGGGCGGCTCTGCCTCGAGCGCGGCGAGGCCCTCATCGGCGCTGCCGGCCTCGCGGACGACATAGCCGTCCATCTCGAGGTTGACGCGCACGAACTCGCGCAGCTGCTCGTCGTCGTCGACGATCAGGACGAGCGGTTTCTCGCCGGTTCCGGTCGCCCCGCCGCTCGATCCCGCGAGAAACGTGTCCAGGTCTGCGCGGCGAAAGCGGCGGTGCCCTCCTGGTGTGTAGAAGGCGGACAGGCGCCCGCCGTCCGACCATTTACGGACCGTGCTCTGGGCGACGCCGAGATAGGTGGCAGCCTGGCCTAGCGTCAGCCATTCAGCGCCCCCACCACCAGGATTCCCCCCACCCCGGCTGGTTCTACGTTCAGTGGCCATGTAAAGGCTTGGGCAATCTATACCAAGCCTCTTCTTCCGCCCGATGTCAAGGGCTCGAAACCGTGACAGTCACGGTTTCCTGCGGCGTGAGGGTCGTGACCTCGAGCGTCCTGACGACGGTGTTGGTGTCCGCGCTCTCACCGCCGCTCTCGAGGGCCCGCCCGACGGCGAGGCCGGCGAAGAAGACGACGGCTGCGACGACCAGTCTCAGCAGCCAGACGAGCGCCCGGCCGCGGCTGCGCGAGCGGCGCGCCCGCGCCCGCTCCCGCTCGCGCTCGCGCGCGCGCTCGTTGGGGTCGAGGTCGGACACGTCAGGGACGGTAATCGCTCGCGCCCTGTGCGTAGAGCGCGAACGCGGCGTCCAGCACGAGCGCGGTGTCTTTGATGCCCGCCCTCGAGCGTGCGGGCATGGAGGCGAGGATCACGTCGCGCGCCCAGTCCTCCGAGCCGTCGTAGGCCTGCGCGAGCTCGGTCAGCGTGAACGTCTGGCCCACCCTCCTGGCGAGCTCGTCCTCCACCGCCTCGACGAGGACGAGCAGATGGCGCGAGCGCGCGGTGTCGTCGCCCGCGGCGTCGAGCATGCGTTTCCCTTCCGCCCACTGGTGCCGGGCGAGCACGAGGCTGGACATGCGCGGACGTTACCCTTCGACGGCGCGCTCACAACGCCGGTCGGGGCACCACCGCTCCTCCACCTCGCCGATGATTCGCTCGCCGAGCTCGTAGCCGGGGCGGGCGAGCGCGAAGGCCGCGTGGGCGTGGAGGCACTTGAGGTTCTCGCGACTCCGCGTGCCGGCGATTCCCACGGGGAGCTCGGGGCGCAGCCTGCGCTGCTCGGCGTCGGCACGCTCGAGGCTCTGCCCGAGCGCTGGGTCCTCCTGCGCCGCGCGCGAGTAGCGTTCGACCCCGCCTGCCGCCTCCACGCGGGCGATCCCGGCCACGAGCCAGGGGCAGGTCAGATAGAAGGTTGTCGGGAAGGGCTCTCCGTCAGCTCCGAACGGCGCCTGTTCCGTAACCGCCGGAAAGCCGTACGCACAGCGCGCCGCAACCCTCCGGAACGGACGGGCAGGTCTCCCGAGCTGCCAAGAGACGACTCGCGCGTCGTCCACCAGATCATGGTACCGGCCTCTCTTCCGGGCTCTCGACGCCCTTCACGATGAAGAGATGCTCGCCCTCGCGGACGAGCCCGAGACGCCTCGCTTCGCGGATGACGAACTCGTCCTTGCCCGCGTCCATGAGCTTCTTGGTCAGATCCTGGTTGCCTCGTTCGAGCGCGGCGATCGACGCCTGCCGCTCGGCGACCTCCTTCTGCGCGTGCCGGTAGGAGGTGAGCGGATGGATGTACGAGAGGGCGATAGCGACGAGAATCGCCGCGCCGAGCCAGCGAATGGCGAGCTTCGAGCGCGAGGGCCTGCGGCGAGCCATGGACAGCCGAAATTCGACTGGTCCGGGCGCCTTCCTGCTCGGGCCTAGGCCGTCTCCACCTTGATGACGTTCGTGGTTCCCGGCACGTTCACGGCGGTGCCGGCGGTGATGACGACTCGGTCGCCCGGCGCGACGAGCCCGGTCGAGCGCGCCGCGTCGAGCGTGCGGCTCCAAAGGTGCTCGACATTGGCGCATTCCTCGATCTCCGCCGGGACGACTCCCCACTCCAGCGCGAGCTGCTGCAGGGCATACCGCTTGTGCGTGGCGGCGATGATCGGCCGCTGCGGCCGGTGGCGCGCGACAGCCGAGGCGGTCCTCCCGCTGTAGGTCGGGACGAGGATCGAGGTCGCACCGAGCACCTCGGCGATGTCGCAGGCGGCGTTGGACATCGCCTCGCCCACGGTCGGGAAGGGCTCGTCCCCCGCCCGCGCGAGCTCGTGGCGAGGCTGCAGGCTCGGCTCCACGGCGCAGGCGATCCTGTCCATGTAGACGACGCTCTCGAGCGGAAATTCGCCGACGGCGGTCTCGCCGGAGAGCATGAGCGCCGACGTGCCGTCGAGGACGGCGTTGGCGACGTCGCTCGCCTCGGCGCGCGTCGGGTCGGCGTGGTGGATCATGGACTCGAGCATCTGCGTGGCCGTGATCGCCGGCTTTCCGTGCTCGAGCGAGCGCTGGATGATCCGCTTCTGGATGAGCGGCACCGCGGCAGGGCCGATCTCGACGCCGAGATCGCCGCGCGCGACCATGACGGCGTCGGAAGCGCCGATGATCGCCTCGAGCTCCTCGATCGCCTCGGCCTTCTCGATCTTGGCGATCACGAGGGCGGTCGATCCCGCGCTGTGCAGGAGCTCGCGCAGGGCGCGGATGTCTCCGGCCGAGCGCACGAAGGAAAGCGCGACGTAGTCGACACCGATCGTGAGCGCGAACTCGAGGTCGGAGAGGTCCTTCTCCGTGAGCGACGGGATCGGGATCGTCGCGCCGGGGACGTTGACACCCTTGTGGGAATCCACCCGTCCTCCGACCGCGACCTTGCAGCGCGCCCGCCCGGCGGTGACCTCCTCGACCTGGAGATGGACGAGCCCGTCGTCGATGAGGACGTCCTGGCCCGGCCCGAGAACCTCGGCGAGAACCGGCGGGCTGACCGGCAGGTCGCCGGGCTCCCCGCTTCCGTCCCCGGAGAGGACGACCTCGTCGCCGCTCGCGAGCGTGACGGTCCCGGGCAGGTCGCCGATCCGCAGCTTGGGCCCCTGGAGATCGGCGATCAGGGCAAGCGGCCGGCCCGCGCGCTCCTGCGCCTCACGGACCTCCCGCGCACGCTCGGCGTGCTCTTCGTGCGAGCCGTGCGAGAAGTTGAGCCGCGCCGCGTCCATCCCGGCCTCGACGAACTTGTCGAGCATCTCCCGGGACGAGGAGGCTGGGCCGATCGTGCAGACGATCTTCGTGCGGCGCTGTCCGAGCGTCACGCCCTTCACGTTAGCGCCTGCGGGGGAGGTTCCCGTTCAGCGCCCGGAGCGCGGGAAGGCCGCCCAGCCGGGGTACGAGGCGTTCGGCCCCAGCTCCTCCTCGATGCGCAGAAGCTGGTTGTACTTCGCCACCCGGTCCGTGCGGGACGGCGCGCCGATCTTGGCCTGCCCCGCTCCCGTCGCAACGGCGAGATCCGAGATCGTCGTGTCCTCGGTCTCGCCCGAGCGGTGCGAGATCACGGTTCCGTACCCGGCCGAGCGCGCGAGGTCGATCGCTTCGAGCGTCTCCGTCAGCGTGCCGATCTGGTTCACCTTCAGGAGGATCGCGTTCGCAACGCCCTGGTCGATTCCCTCGCGCAATCGATCCACATTCGTCACGAAGAGGTCGTCGCCGACGAGCTGCACGCGGTCGCCGAGCCGGTCGGTGAGCGTCCGCCAGGCATCCCATTCGTTCTCGGCCATGGGATCCTCGAGGGAGACGATCGGATAGCGGTCACAGAGGCCTTCCCAGTAATCGATCAGCTCGTCCGGGCTCGCGACGCGACCCTCGAAGCGGTAGGCGCCGTCGCGCCAGATCTCGGTCGCGGCCGGGTCGAGCGCGATCGCGATCCTGTCGGCGTGGCCCGCCCGTTCCGCCGCTTCCATGATGACCCGGATCGCCTCCTCGCTCTCCGGGAGATCGGGCGCGAAGCCGCCTTCGTCCCCGACGGCCGTGGGCAGGCCGCGCTCGTGCAGCAGAGCCTTCAACGTCTGGAAGACCTCGACGCCGACGCGGAGACCCTCGGCGAACGTGTCGGCGCCGGCCGGCACGATCATGAACTCCTGCAGATCGATGGAGTTCTGCGCGTGCGCGCCGCCGTTGACGACGTTCATCATCGGCACCGGGAGGACGTGCGCCTCGTCGCCGCCGATCCACGCGTAGAGCGGTTTGCCCGCATCCGCCGCAGCCGCCTTGGCCGTGGCGAGCGAGCAGCCGAGGATCGCGTTGGCGCCGAGCCGACCCTTGTTCGGCGTCCCGTCCGCGTCGCAGAGCGCCGAGTCGACGGCCGCCTGGTCGGAGGCGTCCATTCCCTGGAGCGTCGAGGCGAGCTCGCCGTTCACGTTCGCGACCGCGTTCGTCACGCCCTTGCCGAGCCAGGCATCGCCTCCGTCTCGGAGCTCGACGGCCTCGAACTGTCCGGTCGACGCACCGGAAGGAACGATCGCCCGCCCGAAGGCGCCCGACTCGAGCTCGACGTCGACCTCCACCGTGGGGTTCCCCCGCGAATCGAGGACCTGCCGCCCGTGGACGCGTGCGATTGCGCTCACGAGCCGGCCTTGGCGAGGTCGTAGTAGCGGTCTTGCTCCTCGAGGCCGAGGTCCGCGAAACCCTTGCCGTCGGCCGCCGCGAGCTCGGCGGCGCGCTCGACCCGTTCGACGAATCGGCGGCTCGCCTGACGGAGCTCGAGCTCGGGGTCGACGCCCAGATGGCGCGCGACGTTGACCGCGGCGAAGAGGACATCGCCCAACTCGCTCCCGCTCGGCTCCGCGCGGAGCTCCTCCACTTCGTCGTCGAGGTCGCCCGACGCTCCCGCGAGGTCTGGGTACTCGAAGCCGACCGTCGCCGCGCGCCGTTGCACCTTCTGCGCGTAGAGGAGCGACGGAAGCGTCTCCGGCACGTGGTGGAAGATCCCCTCGCGCCCCTCCTGCTCGGTCTTCAGCTCTTCCCAGCGCTGCTTGACGGCGCCGGGCGTGTCGGCCGTGCCGTCGCCGAACACGTGCGGATGGCGGCGGACGAGCTTCTCGTGGATCGCGCGCGCCACGGCGGCGAGGTCGCCCGCGCCACGCTCCTCGAGGAGGAGGGCGAGGAAGAATGTCTGGAAGAGGAGGTCGCCGAGCTCGTCCACGAGCTTGGCGTCGTCGGCGGCCATGGCCGCGTCGGCCACCTCGTAGGCCTCCTCGACGGTGTGCGGGACGATCGTCTCCGCGGTCTGGGCGCGGTCCCACGGACAGTCGCGGCGCAGGCGCTCGGCCAGCTCCTGAAGATCCGTGAGGGCGGCCGCGAGCTCGCCGCGGTCCGGCACGCTAGCCGGTAGCCGTGGTCGTTCCGCCGCCGGTGCCGGTTCCGGTGCTCGCGGGGGCATAGCCCGGAGCGTACGAGATGTCGTCGGCGTACTTCGACTGGAGGTTCGCGATCCAGGTCTTCATCGCCGCGTTCTGCTTCGTCTGCAGGACGGTCGTCTTGATGGAGTCCTTCACCTGGTCGAGCGGCGTCGTCGTCGCCGGCTTGATGGCGGAGAGCACCTCGATGATGTGCCAGCCGAATTCGGTCTTGATCGGGTTGGAAAGGTCGCCCGTCTTCGCCGAGAAGACGAAGTCGTCGAACGGCGCGACGGTGCGTCCCTTGAAGGCGGTGAACTTGCCCCCGTCGGCCTTCGAGGCCTCGTCCTGCGTGTACTTCTTCGCGAGCTTGGCGAAGTCCGCGCCCGCCTGGATCTGGTCGTGGAGCTCCTGCGCCTTCGCCTCGTCCTTCACGAGGATGTGGCGCACCTCGCGCGAGGCCGGCTGCTGGTACTGGCTCGGGTTCTTGTCGTAGTACGCCTTGATGTCGGCGTCCGTGACCGTGACGTTCTTCGTCACCGCCGCGTAGATCTTGTTGGTGAGGACGCGCGTGCGAAGCTCGTCGCGCACCTGCGCGTCGGTGAGGCCCTGCTTCGCGAGCTCGGCCTCGTACTTCTGCTGGTCGCCCTGGAAGAACTGCTGCTTGAGCTTGTCGAGCTCGGTCTCGATCTCCTGGTCGGTCACCTTCAGGCCCATCGCCTCGCCCTCGAGCTCCCATTCCTTCTGCTCGACGAGGCCCTTCACGACGGTCCCCTTCAGTGCTTCGTACTCGGGCGTTCCGACCTCGGGGAAGTCCTGCTTCTGCGACTCTGCGGTTTTCTTCTGCTGCTCGATGAGCGCATCGAACTCTTCCTTCGTGACCGTCTTGTCGCCGACGACGGCGATCGCGCCCTCGGGGACGTCGCCCGAGCTGGAGCCTCCGCCACCGCAGGCGGCGACGGCGAGCACCGCGATCAGCGCGAGCAGGAGCAGGGTGATGTTGCGACGGATGTGAGAGGACATCGGAGGAAAGGCCTAGGCGGCCAACCGCAAATCGAGGATAGCATCGACCAGCCGGAGCGCTGACTTGAACCCATCCCCCCTCAGGGTCACCTCGCTCTGGGCGCTCGAATAGACCGCGGTGTCGACGAGCGCGCGCAGCCCGCGAAGCTCTGCCGAGCCGAGCACGAGCGGGCCGACGACGGCGCGGCCGGAGCGGAAGACGAGGTAGTCGGCGCCGAGGCGGGCGAGCTTCAGCTTCGCCTCCTGGATGTCGAACAGGTGCTCCACCGGCTCGGGCACCGGGCCGAAGCGGTCCTCCGCAGCGGCGCGGAGCTCCCGCAGCTCGTCCTCTGACTCGGCGAGGGCAAGCCTCCGGTGCAGGTCGATCTTCTGCGCCTCGCCCGGGATGTAGTCGGCCGGCACGTAGGCGTCCACCTGCGCCTCGACACGCACCGGACGGCCGGCGGCGCGCCGGGTCCCCGTCAGCTCGGCGACCGCCTCGGCGAGGAGCTCGACGTAGAGCTCGAACCCGATCGCGGCCACGTGTCCCGACTGCTCGGCCCCGAGGAGGTCGCCCGCCCCGCGGATCTCGAGGTCGCGCATGGCGATGGCAAAGCCCGCGCCGAGCTCGGTGTGGTCGGCGAGGGTCGCGAGCCGCGCCCTCGCCTCGGCGGTCAGCTCGTGCCCGTCCGGATAGAAGAGGTACGCGTGGGCGGTCACGTCGCTGCGGCCGACGCGTCCGCGGATCTGGTAGAGCTGGGCGAGCCCGAGGGCGTCCGCCCGCTCGACGATGAGCGTGTTGGCCTGCGGGATGTCGAGTCCCGACTCGATGATCGTCGTCGAGACGAGCACGTCCGCGTCGCCCGCGAGGAACGAGAGCATGTGCTGCTCGAGCTCCCGCTCCGGCATCTGCCCGTGGGCGACAATCACGCGGAGGTCGGGAACGAGCTGCCGAATGTGATCGGCAGCCTCCTCGATCGTGTCGACCCGGTTGTGGAGATAGAAGGACTGGCCTTCCCTCTCGGCTTCGCGCGTCAACGCCAGCACGAGCAGCTCCTCGTCGTACTCGCCGACGTGGGTACGAATCGGGCGGCGGCCCTGCGGAGGGGTCTCGATGACGCTGATGTCGCGAAGACCGGCGAGCGACATGTGCAGCGTGCGCGGGATCGGCGTCGCCGAGAGCGAGAGCACGTCGACCTCGAGCCGCAGTTGGCGCAGAAGCTCCTTCTGCGCGACACCGAACCGCTGCTCCTCGTCCACGATCACGAGCCCGAGGTCTTTCGGGACGACGTCGCGGGAGAGGACGCGATGGGTGCCGATAAGGACGTCGACCTTGCCGTCGCGGTAAGCAGCCAGCACCTTCTTCACGTCGGCCGGCTTGCGGAAGCGCGAGACCATCTCGACGCTCACCGGGAAGTCCCGGTAGCGCTCGCGGAAGGTGTTCCAGTGCTGCTGCGCGAGGATCGTCGTCGGAGAGAGGAGGAGCGTCTGGCGCCCGCTCGCCGTGGCGACGAACGCGGCGCGAACCGCGACCTCCGTCTTGCCGAAGCCGACGTCGCCGCAGACGAGGCGGTCCATCGGCCGCGGCGCCTCGAGATCCTCCTTCACCGCTTCGATCGCGGTCAGCTGATCGGGCGTCTCCTCGAAAGGGAAGCTCGCCTCGAGCTGCTCGACGAGCTCGTTGTCGGTCGGGAACGCTGTGCCCTCGGCACGCTGCCGCTGTGTGTAGAGGGCGATCAGCTCGCCGGCGAGCTCGTGGGCGCCCGCCCGCGCGCGGCTCTTGATGTTGTCCCAGGCCTTTCCTCCGAGCTTCGAGAGCGAGGGCGCGTGCCCGTCGGCGCCGACATAGCGCGACACCTTCCCGATCTGCTCGTGCGGGACGTACAGCCGGTCGTCACCGCGGAAGGCGAGGAAGAGATAGTCGCGCGTGACCCCCGCGACGGTCTTCGTCTCGAAGCCGAGGAGCTTCCCGACGCCGTGGTCCTCGTGGACGACGAAGTCGCCCGTGCGCAGGTCGGCGAAGCTCTGGAGCGCGCGGCCGATGCGCGCGTCGGCACGTGGAGGGCGCTTGCGGAAGATCTGCGTGTCGGGGAGAAGGACGAGCCCGAGGTCGCGGAGGACGAAGCCGC
>DASSBN010000088.1:0-47382 GCA_035698665.1 Gaiellaceae bacterium | reverse complement strand
ACCTCGACTTCAACCTGCTCTTCTCGCAGCAGGGCCACCTGACCCTCGCCCACTCCGACCGCGGGATCATCACCGCGAACGAGCGCGCCGAGGTGAACAAGCTGCTCGGGATCGACAGCCGGGTGATCTACCCGAACGAGATTCGCAAGCTCTGCCCGGAGATGGACCTCTCCGAGAACGTCACGTGGCCGGTGCAGGCGGCGCTCTACCACCCGCCCGGGGGGATCATCCGCCACGACGCGGTCGTGTGGGGCTACGCGCGCGGAGCCGACCGCGCGGGCGCCGAGATCCACCCGTACACCGAGGTGATCGGCATCGAGCGCGCGAACGGCCGCGTGACCGGCGTCGAGACGAACCGCGGACACATCGCCTGCGACACCGTCGTTTCGTGCACGGCGGGCTGGTCGACGCTCGTCGCCGACCTCGCAGAGGTCCCCCTTCCCATCACGACGCACATCCTCCAGGCCTTCGTGACGGAGCCGATGAAGCCGTTCCTCGACGTCATCATCGTCTCGTCGCAGATGCACGTGTACATCTCGCAGACCGATCGTGGGGAGTTCCTGATCGGCGCCGAGATCGAGCCGTACACCACCTACAAGGGCATCGGGACGTTCCCGTTCCTCGAATACTCCGCCCGTCACGCGCTCGAGCTCTTCCCGCAGCTCGAGCAGGCACGGATCCTGCGCTCGTGGACGGGGCTCTGCGACCTCTCGCCGGACTACAGCCCGATCCTCGGGGAGACGGAGGTGGAGGGATTCCTCGTCAGCTGCGGTTGGGGCACGTACGGCTTCAAGGCCGCACCCATCGTCGGGACGACGCTTGCGGAGCAGATCGCGACGAGGAAGACTCCCCAGCTGATCGCACCGTTCGCGCTCGAGCGCTTCTACCGCGACCGGCTCGTCTCCGAGCTTGCAGCCGCGGCCGTCAGCCACTGAACCAAAGGAGACCGCGTGGCCACGCAGATGCCTTCCAGCCTCGAGATCGCCCAGGAGGCGGAGCTTCGCCCCATCACCGAGATCGCCGAGGCGCTCGGCCTGTCCGAGGACGAATTCGACCCGTACGGCCGCTACAAGGCCAAGGTCTCGCTCTCCGTCCTCGACCGCCTCGCCGGCCAGCCCGACGGCAAGCTGATCGACGTCACCGCGATCACGCCCACGAAGGCGGGCGAGGGCAAGACGACGACCTCGGTCTCGCTGACCCAGGGGCTCGGGCACATCGGCAAGAACCCGGTGCTCTGCCTGCGCGAGGCGTCGCTCGGCCCGGTCTTCGGGATCAAGGGCGGCGCGGCCGGAGGCGGCTATGCCCAGGTCGTCCCCATGGAGGACATGAACCTCCACTTCACCGGCGACATCCACGCGATCGGCGCGGCGAACAACCTGCTGGCCGCGCTCCTCGAGGCTCACCTCCTGCATGGGAACAAGCTCGGCATCGACCCGCTCTCGGTGACGTGGAGGCGCTGCGTCGACATCAACGACCGCGCGCTGCGATCGATCGTCGTCGGGCTCGGCGGCCGCGCGAACGGCTACGTCCGCGAGACCGGATTCGACATCACCGCGGCCTCCGAGGTGATGGCGATCGTCGCGGTCGCGCGCGACCTCTTCGACCTCCGTGAGCGGCTCGGCAAGATCACCGTCGGGTACACGTGGGAAGGCGAGCCCGTCACCGCCGAGCAGCTGCAGGCCGCCGGCGCGATGGCGGTCCTCCTCAAGGACGCGATCAGGCCGAATCTCGTGCAGACGCTCGAGGGCCAGCCCGCGTTCCTCCACTGCGGGCCGTTCGCGAACATCGCGCATGGCAACAACTCGCTCGTCGCGACGCGTACCGGGCTCAAGCTCGGCGACTACACGGTCACCGAATCCGGCTTCGGCTCGGACATGGGCATGGAGAAGTTCTTCGACATCGTCTGCCGGGTCGGCGGCCTGCGCCCGAACGCGGTCGTCCTCGTCGCGACGTCTCGCGCCCTCAAGCACCACGGCGACGATCCCGAGGGCGGCGTCGACGCGATCGAGCGTGGCGCGGCCAACATGCAGCGCCACCTGGGGATCGTGAAGGAGTTCGGCCTGAACGCCGTCGTTGCGATCAACCGCTTCCCCGGCGACACCGATGAGGAGGTCGACGCCGTCAAGCGCCTCGCTCTCGAAGGCGGCGCGATGGCGGCCGAGCTGAACGAGGCGTTCGAGCGCGGCGGCGAAGGCGCAGCGGCGCTCGCGGAAGCCGTCGTCGCGGCTGCCGAGGCCCCCTCCGACTTCAAGCCGGTCTACGAGCTCGAGCAGCCCATCGAGGAGAAGGTCGAGGCGATCTGCAAGCGCGTGTACGGCGCGGACGGCGTCGTGTTCCTACCGGCCGCCCAGCAGGCGATCGAGCGCTACACCAAGGTCGGCTTCGACAAGCTCCCGATCTGCATGGCGAAGACGCACCTGTCGCTCTCCCACGATCCCTCGCTTCTGAATGCCCCGACGGGCTTCACCGTCACCGTGCGCGACATCCGCCAGTACACGGGCGCGGGCTGGCTCGTGCCGCTGCTCGGCGACATGCAGACGATGCCGGGCTACGGCGTCTCCCCAGCGGCCTTCAACGTCGATATCGACGAGAATGGCCGCACCGTTGGCCTTTTCTGACGTGACCCTTCGAGACACCGGGGTCTGACCCCGGGATGGCCTTTTCGGGCACCTGCGACGCGCGTCTTCCGGCACACATTTCTCCGCTCTTTGCGGGCCTGGCGTCGTCCGAAGCGGACAGGAGGGGTCTGACCCCGTTGTGGAAGAATCGGGCCCGGTGAGCGGCTTTCTGGAGCAAAGCGTCTCGGAGTTCTGCGACACGATCTCGGCCGAGACCTCCGCCCCTGGCGGAGGATCGGTGGCGGCCGTCGTCGGATCGATGGCCGCGTCTCTCGCCGCCATGGCCGCTCGCTTCTCGAAGGAGCAGTGGGAAGACGCGGCCGGCGCCGTCGCCCAGGCCGAGGCGCTGAAAGCGCGGCTCCTCCCGCTTGCCGAGGAGGACGCGCTCGCCTACGAGAACGTGCTGCTCGCCCTGCGGATGCCGAAGGAGGTCGACGAGGAGGTTCGCGACGCAGCCATCGGAGACGCGCTCTCGCGCGCCACGGACGTGCCGCTCGCGATCGCCGAGGCCTCGCTGGACGTCGCCACGCTTGCCGCCGAGCTGGCCCAGCGCGGCAACCCGAACTTGCAAGGAGATGCGGCCGCGGCGGTCTTCCTCGCGGACGCAGCCGTGCGGGCGAGCGCGAACCTCGTCGAGATCAACCTCGCGACGCGCGAAGGAGACGAGCGCCTCGAGCGGGCCCGCGAGCTCGTCGAGCTCACCCGCAGGATCTGCCGGCGGGTGCTCGAACCGGCGTCCTAGGCGCTCTGGTAGGCGCTTTGGTCGCCAGCGGCGCCGTTCGAGATCCGCTGCTCCCAGTCGGCATGCTTGTCCTTGCACTCGGGACAAGCGCTCGCGTTCTTCCCTTCCGCGAGGGACACGTGGCCCCACGAAGAGCGAGAGAGGATCCCGTCGGCCTGCTGGCGGCCACAAACTCCGCAACGCAAATAAAGAGGAGACATGGTCTAGTTATACGCCTCTGCCAGGTTGTGTGTTAGCCCCACGGCCCGATGAACGGCCCGTTCTTGTCGGTGGACACGACGATGATGACGATGATCGTGCAGAGCAACATCGCGATCAGCAACACGGGCGTGACCAATCGATGCGGGGACTGCTCCGGAGGAAACTCGATCTGCTTCTCGCGTATCCATGCCATTGAGCTCGTCTCCTTCCTAGTCGCCGGGATCGGTCGAAGGGCCGGCCAAGGGGGGTTGGCTGGGCCCAGGTCCGGGCGGCACGCCGCCCGGGGCGGGCATTCCGCCAGCCGCGCGGAGGAGTGCGGCCTGGGCCGTCAGCTTGCGGTTCTCCAGCCACGTCCAGTACACGAACGCGGCGAGCATCACGATGATGCCGAGGACGGTCATGATGTACGTGCCCGTCTTGTCCTCGGACCAGAAGGTCCAGAACGCGCTGATGTCGTTGCTCCACTCGTCGAAGGGGAAGCTGTCGATCACGGCGCTCTCCTTTCCTCAGTCACCACTCCTGCTCGGTGTCCGTTTACCTGTGCGAGCCCTTCGAGCAGGATAGGCGCCGACTCGACCTCCTCGCCGGACGGAAGCACGACGGTCTCGGGCACGCGCTCGAACTCGGGGAAGAAGTCCTGCTGGAACTCCGCCATGTCGAGGCCCTCGAGCTCGACCTCCGGTGGCACGCGCAGGAGGTTCAGCTTTTTCAGGATCCAGGAGGCGATGTAGCCGGGGAAGAAACCGAGCGGCAGGAAGGTGAGAATGCCGATCATCTGGCCGCCGAACGACACGGGGACGTTGTTCACCCCGGTGGGATACCCCCCGGCGAAGATTCCCACGAGGAACACTCCGTAGAAGCCGCAGAATCCGTGGACGGCCACCGCCCCGACGGCATCGTCGATCCTCAGCGTCCGTTCGATCCATGTGCCGACGTAGACGGCGAACATGCCGCCCGTTATCGAGAGCAGGTAGGCGAGGGACGGGTGGTAGACGTCTGCACCTGCCGAGACAGAAATGACGCCGGCGAGACCTCCGGACAGGGTCCAGAACGGGTCGCCCTTGCTCGCGATCCAGCCACCGGTGAACCCGCCGGCGAAGCCGAACGTGATCACGAACGCGATCGCGCCCAGCGTGGTCGGCGATAAGTAGATGTTCAGCCAGCCGGGCGTAATCGTCGATTGGATGACAAGGCAGGCGGCGTAGAAGCCGTAAAAGCCGGTGAAGATGAGCATCAGCCCCATCAAGGTCAGATGGGTGTTGTGGGCGCGGAACGTACGCGCCTTCCCTGCCAGGTCGTACTTGCCTATGCGTGGGCCGAGGTTGAGGAGGACGCCGAGCGTGAAGGCGCCAGCGACACCGTGCACGACCGCCGAGGCGATGGAGTCGTGGAATCCGAAACGCGTGGTCAGCCAGCCGCCGGCGCTCCAACCCCAGGCGGCATCCATGATCCAGACGCCCGAGCCGAGCAGGCTCCCGAGGATCAGATAGGCGGAGAGGCGCACCCGCTCGATGAGGGCGCCCGAGAGGATCGAAGCGGTCGTCCAAGAGAAGAGCAGGAACGCGAGGAAGAAGACGGCGCTGACGTGATCCTGGAGGTTCGGGCCCATCGCGTCCGCCCACGGGGCCGTTGCACCGCAGAAGCCGGGAAACTCAGGATCCGGGCCGGCATGCCCCTGGGCGGGGCCGCCGTGCTCGAAGCAGCCGTAGATGTACCAGCCGAAGTAGTAGAACGTCGGCGTGACGACAGCGATCGTGAGGATGTTCTTGATCGCCGTCGACATGATGTTCTTGCGTCGAGCGGCACCGGCCTCGTAGGACATGAAGCCCACGTGGATGAGCCACATGATGACGACGGTGAAGAAGTAGAACTGCTCGGCGAGAATCTGCGAGTCGAGGCTCAGCTTGTCCTCGACCTCGGTTGCCTGCGCCAGTAGCCAGGACATGGATCCGACCAGCGAAGCCGTCATGGAACCCTCCGCGCCGCCTGCATGAGAAGCGGGAAAAACCTACGAGACGCGCCGGGAACGGCCCACGTCGGCATCGCCCATGTTTTCGGGAAGCGGAGTGTCGCAACCCCACACAGATGGGATCAGCAGTTGTTGACGGCGGCGACGACGCCGCTCTCGGCGTCGACCTGGACGACCTGGCAGCGCGTCGGATGCGAGCGGTCGCCGTTGTAGAGCGATACGCCCCAGTAGGGATGTGAGTCGAGTCCTTTCTTGAAGAGGCGGATCTGATGGTGCTCGGCGTCGAAGTCGATCGCATCTCTGGCGATTGCGACCGCTTTCTCCTGCGAGACCTCGTCCCCGACGCGCCCACACGTGCGGGCAACGATGAACGCAAGCAGGAGGACGGCGGCGAACACGGCCGCCTTGAACACGGCCCTGTCTCTAAGCGCGGGCCTGGTTCCAGCGTCGGTAGACAGCGTAGCCTCGCAGTGCCAGATAGCCGATGAAGTGGGTGAGGAAGACGAGCGAGAGCCACCAGCTCCACCACTTCCAGTGGGGGCGGGGCTCCATCTCACGTAGCTCGATGACGGTGAGGTAGAGCGCAAGGGCGAGCGTCAGCAGGACCATGATGTCCGGCGCGTTCGGCACCAGCCAGAAAAGAATCACGTGCGGATGGTGCGCGAACCGCGCGCCGAGTGCAAGCGTCCACCCGAACGTGAACAATCGCCCTGGTGACGACGAAAGACGTCATCCTCACGATCACGCTGATGCTCGCGGCCGGCCTCGGCGCGGAGCTCCTCGCCGAGCTCCTGCGGGTTCCGCCGATGCTGCTCCTCCTCGGGGCCGGGGCATTGCTCGGCCCGTCCGCCGCCGGAGCCATCGACGTGCCGCTGGACTCGATGGGCGCCGAGCTCATCCTCACGCTCGGGGTCTCATTCATCCTCTTCCACGGCGGCCTGCAACTCTCCCTCAGCATCCTCAGTCGCGTCGCGATCGGGCTCCTGATGCTCGTGATCCCAGGAGTCGTCCTGACCGCGCTCCTGACGGGAGGTGTGGCGGCGGCGGTCTTCGGCGTGCCACTGACGACGGGCCTTCTGATCGGGGCAGCCCTCTCCCCCACCGACCCCGCCATCCTCATCCCCCTCTTCGAGCGGATGCGCCTACGCGCCAAGCTGTCCCAGACGATCATCGCCGAGTCGGCGCTGAACGACCCGACCGGGGCGGTCCTCGCCCTCGCGTTCGCCGGCGTCGTCCTCAGCGGCAGCGCCTCCCTCACCGCTCCGATGACCGACTTCCTCGTCGACCTGGCGCTCTCGACCGCGCTCGGGATCGTCTTCGGCATCGTGCTCTCGGCCGTCGTCTCGAGCCGCAGAACCGGCATCTGGCGCGAGTCGGCCGCCATCGTCGTCATCGCCGTGGTCGCGGGCAGCTTTTTCTCCATCGACTCGGCGGGGGGAAGCGGCTACCTCGGCGCGTTTCTCGCCGGCCTGATCCTCGGGAACATGCCGCTCCTCGGGCTCGGGATGCACTCCCACCACGAGGACGACATGCGAGCCTTCGTCTCGACGGTCTCGCATTCGATGGTCATGCTCGTCTTCATCACGCTCGGCGCCAACCTCCCGTGGCGGTCGATCGCCGACCACTTCTGGCCGAGCCTCGCCGTGCTCGCCATGCTCGTCTTCGTCGCGCGACCACTCGTCGTGCTCGCCTGCCTCGTCGTCGACCGGCGCGGCTCATGGTCGCGGGAGGAGTTCATCTTTCTCGCCTGGACGAGGGAGACAGGTGTTGTTCCGGCCGCGCTCGCTGGGATCATTGTGAGCATGCACGTTCCGAATTCCGATCTCGTGGTCACGTCGGTGGCGCTCGCGATCATCGTCACGCTCGGCCTGCAGTCGACGACGAAGCGCTGGCTCGCCCGCCGTCTCGGGCTTCTCGAGGGAGAGGCGCCACCTCCCCCCGGTCGACCCGTTCCCGCGCCCGCGGGCGCCACCCCCACTCCCGGCTCATGACGATCCGGGCGAAGCTCGCAACCGCGATCGTCGTCGCCGTGGCCGGACTGGGCCTCACGGCCGGAGTCGGCATCTGGGGGATGAACAACCTGGGTGACAAGTTCGACGACGTCCGCGCGGCCGGCGACGCGCAGGCGCTCGCGCTCAGGCTCAAGTACGGCATCACCGACTTCAACGGCTGGCAGACGGCGTATGGCTACGACAACGGGGCCAGCCGGGCGATCTTCCTCCGCTCCGTCGCACGTTTCCGCGAGGACTTCGCGACGGCCGAGAAGGAGCTCACCAGCCCGGCCGAACAGAAGATCCTGAGCGAGATGGACAACGCGTTCAAGGCGTTCATGGCGCTGGATGTCGTCGCCTACCAGGCGCTGCAGGAGGGAAAGACGGACGAGGTGCGACGCCTCTTCCTCGGCCCGGAGATCAGGAACTTCCAGCGTGCTGCGGCGGCCGCCGAAGACCTCGCCGCCCTCGAGGCTGCCCGGGCGGCGGAGACCGAGAAAGCTTTCGAAGACGCCCAGAGCGACGCGCTCCGCCTGCTCATCCTGGCGAGCATCATCGCGGCCGTCCTGGTCGCGCTTCTCCTCGTCACGGCGTTCGACCTTGCGCGTGCGGCCGAGCGGACGCTCGCGGCCGCGCCGTCCCCGGACGAGCCGGCCGTCTAGCTCCAGGGATACGGCGAATGCGAGACCGGGTGCAGGTCGCCCGTCGCGAAACGCTCGAAGCGGAAGGGGTAGAGCAAGCTCGAATGCTCGCCGACGACGACCCTCGCGACCTCGCGGCCGACCCCGATCATCTTGTAGCCGTGGTTCGAGTCGAGGATCGTGTAGACGTTCGGTCGCATGTAGTCGAACACCGGGAAGTTGTCCGCCGTGAACGCGCCGACACCGCCCGAACGCGCCTGCTTGTAGAGCGGGCGGCAGCCCTCGAAGCGGCTCATGGAGTGTGAGAGCGCGGCGCACCACATATCGGCGAAGCCGGGATCGACGTCGGTCGTGGAGGGATAGGGATCGAGCTGGACGTCGCCGTCGACGACGAGCGGGGAGGCGCCGCCCTGGACGCCGTGGCGGTCGCGCTTGAAGTAGATCCCCCAGAGCTCATCGGTGATGAGCTCCCCGTCGTCGGCGACGAGCGGTGCGTCGGTGTCGAGGTGGATGACCGGCGGCGCGCTTCCGTCCGCGGTCGCGAACGTGAGCGGGTCGACGGTGATCTCCCCCTCCTGGAGGTTCCAGTACGTCCACATCGGCTGGTCTCTCACGACGTCGCCGGAGGGCGTGCGGATGTCGATCTCCATCGGGAGCCCGAGCATCGCCCAGAACGTCTTCGCCCAGGGGCCGGGGGCGATGACGAGCTGCTCGCCGACCTCGATCGTGCCGTGGTTCGTCTCAACGGCGGTCACCGACTCGTCGGGCCCGAACTGGAGGCCGGTGACCTCGACGCCGGTCAGGATCTCGACGCCCTGGCCTTTCGCCTTGGACGCGAGGCCGTCGACGGAGTCCTTGTTGAACGCGAAGCCGCCCTGGAACTCGTGCAGGCAGGCGGTGACACCCTGGGCACGCCAGTCGGGGAAGAGCTCCTTCATGTGCCGGTCGACCTCGGCCTCGCCGGTGACGAACGTCGAGCGGTAGCCGATCCGCTCCTGGCGCTCGAAGGTCTCGGCGAGGTCGGGCTCCTGCACGGAAGGCCCGAGCGCGATGTAGCCGACCGCGTTGTACGCGTAGGCGTCCGGATCGGACTCCCACACCTCGGCGCACGCCTGCATGAGCTCGCTCATCGCGGGCTGGTAGTAGTTGTTGCGGACGACGCCGCACGCGATTCCCGACGCGCCCGCTCCCGGCTCGGACTTCTCGAGGACGACGACGTCGGCCCCGGAGCCGAGCCCACGCCGGTCGAGCTCCTTCGCCAGGTGGTAGGCCGTCGAGAGACCGTGGATGCCGGCGCCGATGACGACGTAGGGAGCGGACTTGGGAAGCGTGGCCACGTGAATTGCCTCCTCGGCAATAGTGTGTCAAAATCTCTAGTTGGAACGTACCATGGCCCGGACCGGAAAGCCAGCCCAGCGCACCGTCGGCGCCGTCTCGCGCGCGCTGGCCGTGCTCGATGCCTTCCTGGACGCTCCCGAGCTCGGCACGAACGAGATCGCGCGGCGAACGGGAGTCAACGCGAGCACGGTGTCCCGGATGCTCGCGACACTGGCCGAGGGCGGTCTCGTCTCGTACAACGAGGAGACCGGCCGGTACCGCCTGGGAAGCCGGTTGCTGGTCTACGGCAACCTCGTCCACTCCCGACTGGACACGCGACAGGTGCTCAAGCCCTTCCTCGAGACCCTCGCGCAGAAGACCGGGGAGACGACGACGCTCTCCGCTCCTTCGACCCCCGACGCGGTCACGATCGACTTCGTGCAGGCGCCGGGTTCCGTCGTCAGCGTCGCGGAGCTCGGCCGTCCGAGCGTGGCCCACGCGACCGCGGCAGGAAAGGTCGGCCTCGCATTTGGGGAGGCAGAGCTGCCGCCGGGCCGACTCCAGCGCTTCACCGACCGGACGATCACCGGCCGTGCGCGCCTCGACGCCGAGCTCGCCCAGACGTATCGCCAGGGCTACGCGCGCGCGGAGGGCGAGCGCGAGCCAGACCTGAACGCAATCGCCGCGCCGGTGTTCGGGCCTGGAGGCGCACTCGCAGCGATCGTCGGCGTGCAGGGCCCCGCTTCGCGCTTCGACTCCCGGGCGATGAGCGCGGCTGTCGCGAACCTGCACTCCATTTCCCTGGCCATGTCGCACGCTTTAGGCTTCGACCCCGAACTGACCAAGGAGAGGGAATGAGCGATACAGGGATCGTGCGGACCGCCTTCGACGGCGTGCAGCAGAAAATGGGCGTCGAGCTGATGGACTGGGAAGGCTGGTACTGGCCGAACCACTTCGGCGACCCCGTGGCCGAGCACAACGCCGTCCGCGAGCACGTGGGCGTCTGGGACGAATCCCCGCTCCGCAAGTGGGACTTCAACGGGCCGGATGCGCTGGCCGCGGCCGACCGCATCTTCACGAACGACATGCTGGGCCTCGAGATCGGCCAGGTGCGCTACGCGCCCTTCTGCGACGCCGGAGGGAAGATGGTCGGCGACGGCACCGTCTTCAAGTTCACGGACTCGAGCTGCTGGGTGATCACCGCGCTCGACTCCGACCTCGACCACTTCCAGGACGTCGTCGACGGGTTGAACGTCGAGATCGAGCCGATCACCGAGAAGCTCCCCCATCTCCAGATCCAGGGGCCGAAGTCGCGCGAGCTCCTCGCCGGCCTGACCGACGAGTCCGTCGAAGACCTCGGCTACTTCCGCTTCTTTCCCCACCAGGTGCACGTGGGACGCGTGCCGGTCTGGGTCTCGCGGACCGGCTACTCAGGCGAGCTCGGCTACGAGGTCTTCTGCGACCCCGACTACGCCGAGGAACTGTGGGGGGCCGTCACGGAAGCCGGCGCGAAGCCGTACGGGCTCGCGGCGGTCGAGACGATGCGCATCGAGTCGGGGCTCATCTTCATCGGCTACGACTACTTCCAGCACGAGACGAACCCCTACGACATGTCGCTGGACAAGGTGATCCGCCTCGACGGCGGCGACTTCGAGGGGAAGGCCGCGCTCGCCGAGACCGCGAAGAACCCGCCGAAGCGGCTGGTCACGCTCGAGGTGCAGGTCGACGAGGTTCCCGAGTACGGCGCCGCCGTCACGAAGGACGGCGAGGCCGCCGGCACGCTCACGAGCCCGTGCGAGAGCCCGACGCTCGGCAAGGTCATCGGCATGGCCGCCCTCGACACGTCGCAGGCTGAGAAGGGCAACCAGGTCCAGGTCGCGCTCTCCGACGGCGGCGTCGCGAACGCCACCGTCTCGGACTTCCCGATCTACGACCCGGAGAAAAAGCGCCCGCGAAGCTGAAACCACCTAGTAACAGACTGTCACTAGGTCGATTCGGACACAGATCCGTTCACCGCGATCCCACATCGCGAGGGCGCTGCGAGAACAAATGAAACAAGTAACAGTCTGCTACTTGGCGTACTCCGTTTGTGTCTGGCGTGCGCCGCGTGATACCGCGCGCGCCGAGGCTACGGGCCTTCGGCGAGGAGCCGGCGGAACTCCGGGTACTGCCCCAGCTTGCCGACGGTGACGAGTGTGTCGCCCTCGGCGATGACGTCGTCCGGCTGGGCGCCCGTGATCGGCTCGGGCTCGCGCAGGATGGCGATGATCGTGATGCCCGTGCGCGCGCGAAAGCCGCAGTCGGCGAGCGACTTGCCGATCGCAGGGCTCCCCGCCGGCACCGGGACCCACTCGATCGCGAGCTCACCGAGCGCCATCTCGAGCTCCTCGACGATCTTCGGCCGCTCGTAGGCCCCGCCGAGAACGGCCCCGAGTTGCCTCGACTCGTCGTCCTCGAGCTGGAGCACGGCCGCCGGCTCCTCGTCGCCGGCCCGCCGATACACGTACAGATCGCGGGACCCGTCGAGGTGCTGGATGACCGCCACGCGGCTGCCGTGATCGGTAATGAACGCGAACTTCGTCCCGACTCCCGGCAAGCGTGTCTCTCTCAGCTCCTGGGCCATGGTGCTCCTCTCAGGCTAGTCGAGGCGAGAACAAGCGGCGGCCGATCCGCTTCGACTCCTTCATCAGGATGATGCCGAGCGTGGCCGTCGCGAGGACGTAGAGGCCGGCGAAGGCGGCGAAGTCGCTACGGTCGCCGGACGAGATGGCGTGGTTGTCGGAGGCGATCTGGGCGAGGATGATGGTGAACTCCCCGTGGGCGACGAGCGCGGCGCCGACGTTCAGGCTCTGCCGCGGGCTGAACCCGCCGACGACCCCGGCCCCGTAACCCGACGCGAGCTTCGCCAGGATCGTGAGCACGACGGCGACCGCCACGAGCCAGCCGACGCTGTCGAGCGCGCCCACGTCGATGGAAAGCCCGAAGACGAAGAAGAAGAGCGCCGCGAAAACGTCGCGGAAGGAGAGAAAGCGCTCCTCGATCTCTTCCCTGATCGACGTTTCCGCGAGTACGACTCCGGCCATGAGCGCGCCGATCGCTTCCGAGAGGCCGAGCTCCTTCGCGATCGCGGCCATGCCGACGAGGAACGCGAACGTGGCGAGGAGCATGAACTCCCCGGGGAGACGGCCGAGCATTGCATCGATCGGGCGGCGCAGTAAGCGGGAAGCCGCGACCGAGACCGTCACGAACACGAGCGCCTTGGCGACCGCGACGAGCGTCGGGCTCACTCCCGCCCCGCCGGCGGCGGCGAAGCCGAGCACACCTGCGATGACGACATCCTCGAAGACGAGGATCGCGAGGATGAGATCCGTCTCGTCGTCGGCGAGGCGCCGGAAGTCGATGAGGCCCTTGACCGTGACCGCGCTCGAAGAGACGTAGATCGCCGCCGCGAGGATGAGCGCCGGAAAACCGAACCCGAACGCGATGACGCCCACCAGCAGACCGACTGCCACGTTCACAGTCAGGTCGATGGTGCCGCCGAGCCCGATATGGCGCCCGCTGCGAAGCAGGCGGTCGACCGTGAACTCGAGCCCGAGGAAGAAGAGCAGGAAGATGATCCCGAGCTCGGCGACGAACGTCGTCACCTCGGACGGCTCGATGAGACTGGTCACGTGCGGTTCGTGCGGGCCGAGCAGGAGCCCTGCGAGCAGATAGGCCGGAATGGCCGAGAGGCCGAAACGCCCCGCGACCAGCCCGAGCGCCCCCAGGAGGGCGACCGTGAGGGCGAGCTGCGAGAGGGTCATGGGTCAGTCATCCTACGAGTGCCGTGGCCCTGGAGATGCGAACCGCCTGCGAGCGCTGCGCCGCTGCGGTCGCTCCTGACGGCGAGGCGACGATCTGCAGCTCCGAGTGCACGTTCTGCAGGGAGTGCGCCGCCGCGCTCCGCCACGTCTGCCCGAACTGCGGCGGCGAGCTCGTCGCGCGGCCGCGCCGCGCCGACGCCGGCTAGCCCCGGCTTTCCACCTCCCGCATCGGAACCGAGAGCCGCCGTGCCACCCATGGAACGAGCGTGCCCTGAACGGCCACCGACAGGAGCACGACGACGAAGACGATGTCGAAAACCGTGCGCGACTCTTCGACACCGCGCAGAACGGCGAACGCGGCGAGGAGGATCGGTACTGCCCCCTTCAGCCCGCACCACGCGATAAAGACCCGCTCGCCCAGATCGAACTTGAAGGGCGCGAGCGAGGCGGTGACGACGAGAGGGCGGGCGAGAAGCGCCAGCGCGGCGACCAAGAGGGCCCCGTCCACCCAGACGTCGAGGGTGAGCGCCCCGATGCTCACGACGAGTCCGAGGACGACGAAGACCGATATCTCGGCCAGCACCGCAAGCGCCCCGTGGAAGCGCTCGATCTCCGCCTTGTACGGACCGTGGGTGTCGCCGAGCACGAGGCCCGCGATGAAGACCGCGAGGAAGCCGGATCCGTGCGCGAGGGCAGTCACCCCATAGAGGGCGGCGGCGAGGGCAAGCGCGAGGACGGGACCGAGGGCGGGTGCGGGAAGCGTGAGCTTGCCGAGAAGCAGCGCCATCGCAAGGGCGCCCAGGATTCCCAGCGCAGCGCCGATGCCCATCTCGACCGCGAACTCGCGAACGATCACGCCCCGGGAGGCCCCGTCATGGGTAGCCAGTTCGATCATGCCGATCATGAGCGCGATGCCGGCCGGGTCGTTGAAGCCCGCCTCCCCCTCGAGCGTGACGCCGGAGCGGCCCTCGATCTCCTTCGAGCCGAGAACCGAGAACATCACGGCCGGGTCGGTTGGCGACAACGCGGCGCCGATCACGCCGGCGGTGATCCATTCGAATCCCAGCGCGTAATGCGCGAAGACCGCGACGATGGCGGCAGTCGCGAAGGTTCCGAGGATCCCGAGGGAGAGGATCGGGCCGATGGCGGTTCGCATCCGCCGCCAGCCGATGTCCATCCCGCCGTTGAAGAGGATGACGATGAGGGCCGCGACCGCGATGCGCTCCACGGTGAGAACGGGGACGTCCTCGTAGAGATGCGGCCAGAGGTCCGACACCACGGCGGCAGCGAGGAGGAAAAGCACCGGCGAGGGAATCGGCACCCAGGCGGTGAGCCGGGTCGAGACGACGGCGAGCGCGACGCCTGTTCCGAGGGCCAGAAGAATGGCTGCGTAGTCGGTGATCTCGGTCATGGCGGAGGATCGCCGACCAGCCTTCCCGGCACACCGTCGCCGAGAATACCGCTATCTCAGGCGAAGAGCCCCAAGAGGATCAAGCCGCCGATCACGAGACCGATGCCGGCCCACTGCGCGACGCGCGGCCGCTCGTGCAGGAGCATGACGCCGAAGACGATCGGGACGACCGCGTACGGCGCAGCCGCCGTGGCCACAACGGATGTGTCCGCGTGCCGGACCCCGAAGTTGAAGGCGACGTATCCGAGCGTGTCGACGACCGCGATCAGCGAGATCGTGGCGAGCAGGCGCGGAGAGCGGTCGGGAAAACGCCATTCTGCGCCGCGGAGCGAAACGGCGACGAGGTAGAGCGTCGTGGCGCCGCGCGCCAGGAAGATGGGGACCAGCCACCCGTAGGTGGCGCTGAAATGCGCGATCCCGTAAACGAAGACGCCGATCGCGGCCGCGGTGACGAGCGCCAGGACGATTCCGACGACCGCGATCCGTTCGTGGGCTCCGAGCTGGGCGAGATCCGAGGATGCGAGCAGCACGCCGAGGAGCACGACCAGGATCGCCGCGGTCTCGCCCCCCGCGAGCCGCTCGCCACCGATGACCACCGCACACACGACGGTGGCGGCGGCGTAGGCCGAGACGATCGGGCTCACGATCGAGATCGGGCCGATGGCCAGCGCGCGGTAGAAGCAGAGGTAGGAGAGCGCTCCCAGAAGCCCGAGGAAGAGAAACCAGGCCAGGTCTTCGCCGCTGACGTCCGAGAGCGTCTCCCCGGTCCCGAACACGAGAAGCGCGAGAAGCGCGACCGCGACGAGGTGAAAACCGAGGACGACCCTGAACGACCCGGCGCGGCGAGAGGCTACGGCGGCAAAGTAGTCGGCCAGGCCCCACGACAGAGCGGCCGTGAGGCCGAGGACGATTCCCACGCTGGACACTTATATCCCAGGGCTCTAGCATCGCGAGAGTCGCGGGCGAGAAGGGAGAGATGGCCGTCACCAGCGAGCAGGCGCTGACGTCGGAGCAACGGACGGCGTTCTGGGCGCTCGCCGACGTCCTCATTCCGGCGACGGACTCGATGCCCGCGGCGAGCGAGGCCGGGTCCGCGGAGAAGTGGCTCGGCCGCGCGCTAGCGGCCCGTCCGGACCTCGTGACGCCGCTCGGCGCGCTTCTGGACGAGGCCGTGGGCCGCGATCCGGAAGCGGAGGCGCGCCGGCTGCACGCAGAGGATCCGGACGGCTTCTCGGCCCTCGCCCAGATCGCCTCGGGCGCCTACTACATGAACCTCAAGATCCGGAAGCGGATCGGGTATCCGGGCCAGGGCAAACGGCCGCCCTTCTCGGACGAGGCGGAGTACGACCTCCGCGACGGGCTCCTCGACCCGGTCTTCGAGCGCGGGCCTGTCAGCGCAGCGGAGGCGCCTGTACCCGAACCGGTCGAACCGGCGGCGCCGCTCTCCTTCTCCATCTCCGGAAACGGCGACAAGGCTGACGTGCTCGTCATCGGCGCCGGCGCAGGTGGCTCCGTCGCGGCCCGGCATCTCGCGGAGGCGGGCTTCTCGGTCGTCTGCCTCGAGCAGGGCGGCTGGGAGAACGCCGGCGACTTCCCCGGCGACAAGCTCGAATGGGAGCTCGTCGCCGACGCGCAGTGGAGCCCGAACCCGAATACGCGCCAGCACCCGGCCGACTATCCGCTCGAGTGCTCCGGATCTCCGATCACGCCCGTCATGTACAACGCCGTCGGCGGCAGCACGATCCACTTCTGCGCCCAGTGGGTGCGCCTCCGGCCGCAGGACTACAAGCTCCGCACGCTGCACGGGATCGCCGACGACTGGCCCATCTCCTACGAGGAGATGAAGCCGTACTACGAGCAGATCGACCAGGAGATGCAGATCTCCGGCATGGCCGGCGACCCGAACTACCCGCCCGGACCGGCGCCGCTTCTGCCCCCGCTCCCGATCGGTCCGATCGGGCGCCGCGCGGCCGAGGGCATGAACGAGCTGAACTGGCACTGGTGGCCCGCGGCGCACGCGATCCGCTCAGAGGCCGTGGGCAGCCTCGCCGGCTGCGAGCGCACGGGCGCCTGCATGTGGGGCTGCCCGAAAGGCGCGAAGAGCTCGACCGACACGACGATGTGGCCGATCGCCATCCAGCACGGCGCCACCCTCGTCACCGGCGCGCGCGTACGCGAGATCACGACGAACGGGAACGGCCTCGCGACGGGCGCGATCTACATCGACCGCGACGGGAACGAGCAGCGCCAGGAGGCGAGCGTCGTCATCGTCGCGGGGAACGGTGTCGGCACTGCGCGCCTGCTTCTCCTCTCAGGGGGCGCGGACGGGCTGGCGAACTCCTCCGGCCTCGTCGGCAAGCGGCTCATGCTGCACCCGTACATGAGCGTCCTCGGGATCTACGAGGAGAACCTCGAGGGGTGGCTCGGCCCGTGGGGCACACAGCTTCTCTCGCTCGAGTTCGCCGACCACGACGAGTCGCGCGGCTTCCCGCTCGGCGCGCAATGGGACGTGATGCCGCTCGGAGGCCCGCTGTTCTCGCTCTTCCGCTACGACGAGCTGCCCTTCGACGAGCGCTGGGGCTCCGCGATCCACGACCTGACGGAGTCGACGCTCGGGCACGCGTTCGACTGGGGCGTCGGAATCGAAGATCTCCCACACGAGTCGAACACCGTCACGCTCGACCCCGAGCTGACCGACTCCGACGGAATCCCGGCGCCCAAGATCGCGTTCACGATCGACGACGAGATGCGCGCCAACCTCGAGTTTCAACTAGCTCGGGCGCAGGAGGCGCACGAGGCGGCCGGCGCGGTGACCACGCGGGTGGCGGACTGGTCGCAGTGGGGCTGGCACCTGCTCGGAACCGCGCGGATGGGCGACGACCCGGCGACGTCGGTCGTCGACCGCTGGTGCGCGGCCCACGACGTGCCGAACCTCTACATCCTCGACGGCGCGGTCTTCCCCACCTCGGGACCGATGGCGCCGACGTCGACGATCTGCGCGAACTCCGCGCGCTGCACCGCGCGCCTCATCGAGCGCGCGCGCCTGCAGCCGACCCCGGGGTAGGAGGGATCGGCGATATCGCTCAAGGCTCGGTCCCGCCCGGGAAGAGGTCGAACGCCCATTTGGTGAGAAAGTCGTGAATCTCGCGGAGCGAGCCAACGTAGCGGACGTGCTGAGGATCTCCCCAGAACTCGTACTGGCCGTCCTCGGTACGAGAGACCTGAAACCACTCGTCTTGACGCCGAGGCTCAAGCCGCTCTACCCGGAACGACGAACCAGGGGTATCGAGGTCTTGCATAAATTCGAAGAGGGCGTCCTCCGACGGATCGTGGTAGACCTCACCCGCCGCGTCCGTTGCCCGGAGGATCGGGCCGTCCATCAGTCCGCCAGGTCGAAGGTGATCTGCTTCGTCTCCGTGAGCGCGTCGATGATCCAGCCGGCGAGCTCGCGGCCCGCGCCGGACTTCTTCGCGCCGCCGAACGGCGCCAGCTGGTCCCAGTAGTTGGTCGTCTCGTTGATGTGCACGGTGCCGTGGCGCAGCTCCTCGGCCGCGTGCCAGGCGTCGTGGAGCGAGCGCGTGAAGACCGCGGCCGTGAGGCCGTAGTCGGTCTCGTTGGCGACGGCGAGCGCCTCGTCGAGATCGCCGAAGCTCATGATCGGCGCCACGGGGCCGAAGGTCTCCTCCTTCGCAATCGACATGTCGCTCGTGACGCCGTCCAGGATGGTCGGCTCGTGGAAGCGGCCGTCGTGCCCGCCCCCGTGGACGACACGAGCGCCCTTCGCGACGGCGTCCTCGACGTGCTCGATCGTCCGGGCGAGCACCTCGTCGGTGCAGAGCGGCCCCATGTCCGTCTCCTCGTCGAGCGGGTCGCCCACGCGGAGCGCCTTCGTGCGCTCGACGAGCGCCTCGACGAACTCGTCCTTCACCGACTCGTGGACGAGGATGCGCTCGGCGGCCGTGCAGCACTGGCCGGCGAGGTAGAAGCAGCCGACGATGGCGGCATCGGCGGCCTTGGCGATGTTCGCGTCGGCGAGCACGATCTGCGGCCCGTTGCCGCCCAGCTCGAGGACGCGGTTCTTGAGCGCCGCGTCGCGGGCGACCTGCTCCCCCGTCTTCGTCGAGCCGGTGAAGACGACCGAGGCCACGTCGGGATGGGCGACGAGCGCCGAGCCGACGTCGCCGCGTCCGTGCACGACGTTCAGCGTCCCCGGCGGGAAGCCCGCGTCGTGGATGACCTCGGCGAACATGTTCGCGCAGAGCGGGGCCTGCTCGGACGGCTTCCAGACGGCGGTGCAGCCCACGGCCAGGCCGTACACGATCGGGATCCCCGCGATGTCGACGGGGAAGTTCCACGGCGTCACGGCCGCGACGACTCCGACGGGCTCCTGCACGACGATGATGCGCTTCGCGTTCGAGCGCTCCTGCGTCGAGGGCAGGACCTGGCCCGCATGGCGAAGGACGTCCTCCGAGGCGCGGCGGAAGTGGTCGGCGGTGTACTCGACCATCTCCTCGCGGGACTCGCGGATCGTCTTGCCGACCTCTTTCGTGATCATCTCCGCGATCTCGTCGGCCCGCTCCATGCAGATGGCGAAGGCCGCGCGGCAGAGCTCGACGCGCTCGAGAAGCGACACCTTGCGCCAGGCGGGGAACGCTTCGGCGGCGGCGCGGACCGCGGACTCGACCTGCGCGGGAGAGGATGCGGTGACCGTGCCGAGGAGCTCGTCCGTCGCCGGGCTCCTGACCTCGATCTCCTCGCCGTCCCCCGGAAGCCACTCTCCGCCGATGTACACGTCCTGTCGAATCGCTACCGCCATGTCGCTCCTTTCAGATTCGTCGGCCGCAGTTTCGCACGCCGGGGCCTGTATTGAACTTGCTTTACGCGAGTGTTAGCGTCGCGCAACTCGTGCGGTGTCGCACTCCGATCTGGCGTCTAGAGTCGGGACCCGGCTAGGGGCGTCTTCGATCCAGAGGAGGATGCATGGCTGAAGTTGCAGTAGACGAACGGCGTCTACTCAAGACGATCCGCTGGTGGGACGGGTTCGTCATCGGTCTCGCCAATCCGGGGTTCCTGCTCATCGCGCTCTGGGGCTCGATCATCGCCTTGGGCGGCAAGTGGGCAACCGTGCTCTTCGTCATCTCGGCGATCATCGGCGCACTCCAGGCCTACATCTACTGCGAGCCCGCCGCGATGTTCCCGGACAAGCCGGGAGGGCTCTCGGTCTACGCGCGAGAGGGATGGCGCAAGCACTTCTCCTTCGCCGGCCCGATCGCGGTCTTCGGGTACTGGTTCGCCTGGTCGAGCGTGCTCGCGATCTACGGCAGCCTGATCGGCTACCTGCTGCTCGCCGAGTTCGGCGGCGACGGCTATCTCGCGACCCACATCTACAACCCGCCGATCATCCAGCCGCTCGGCTGGGCGCAGCTCATCGGCGTCGCCTGCATCGTCCTCTGCTGGGTCTTCAACATCCGCGGGATGCGCCCGGCCGTGGGCCTGAGCTACGTCGTCGGCGCCCTCATGATCCTCCCGATCCTCGTGATCGCCATCGGCGGCTTCATCACGGGCGACTTCTCGAACCACCAGATCGACTCGAACTTCGTCGCGGCGAACGTCGAGTTCTACGGCGACTCGGCGACGTTCTTCAACCAGTTCGTGATGATCATGGTCTGGCTCTACATATTGGGGTGGTCGACGTACGGGCCCGAGGCCGGCGCGACGTTCGCGCCGGAGTACAAGGACACGGTCAACGACACCCGCAAGGCTCTCGTCTCGGTCGGCGCGCTCAACGTCTTCCTCTCGATCATGCTCCCGATCGTCGTCATCGGGTCGATCGGCTACAACGGGCTCTACAACGACCTGACCGGTGTCGTCTGGCTCACGGACGTTGTCAATTCGATCGCGGGAGACGAATTCGGGAAGTTCCTCGTCGTCTGTCTCTGCGGCGGTCTACTCCTGTCGATGAACACCGCGACGATGGACGGCTCGCGGGCGCTCTACGCCCTCTCCGAGGAGAAGATGACCGTCAAGCAGCTCGGCGTCCTGAACAAGCACAACGTGCCGGGCAGGGCGATGACCGTCGACATGCTGCTCAACATCTTCCTCCTCCTCTACTTCCAGAACATCTACTTCATCCTCGCGGCGGGCAACCTCGGCTACATGCTCTCGCACGTGATCGCGCTCTCGGGCATCCTGCTCTTGCGCAGAGACCGGCCGAACTGGCCGCGTCCGATCAAGCTGGCGAAACCGTGGATGTGGCTTGCAGGCTTATTCTGCGCCCTGAACACCCTCTTCATCATCTTCGGGGTGTACGGGCTCAAGTACACGGGCTACGGGTTCGACTACCTGAGCGACGAGTACGCGGCCTTCCTCGCGGGGACCGGGCCGGTCCCGAGCCCGACGGCGCGCGTGCCGGCAATCCTCATCGTCGGCGTCCTCGTCCTCGTCTGCGGCGTCGCCGGCTACATCTGGGCGCAGCGGCAATGGGGCAGGCCTGTTCGCTGGAAGGATCCGAGCGACGAACAGCCGTCCCAGGAAGCCATCGATGGGGCCGCCGCGCGCGGCGCGCCGACCGCCACGGCGCCGGCACCGGCGAGCTAGAGCCAGAAATCGCAGTCGGAAGCGAGGGGCGGGGCAACCCGCCCCTCGGCTTGTCGCCTGAGATATAAGAGGCAGACGAGGTTTTCGAAGAGCCCCGCCGGTGGGCGAGGCGGCTGAACCACGCAAAAGGGAGGAGAACGATGAGCGTCTACGCGGTGACGAACCCCGCAACAGGAGAGCAGGTGCAGGAGTTCCCGACGATCACGGGCGAGGAGCTGGATTCGGCTATCGCCCTGGCATACGACACCTATCAGAACTGGCTGCGAACGAGCACGGTCGACGAACGCGCCAAGCTCGTGCGCCGGGTCGGCGAGCTGCACACCGAGCGGCGGGAGCAGCTTGCCGAGATCACCACGCGCGAGATGGGCAAGCCGTTGGAGCAGGCGCTCGGGGAGGTCGACTTCTGCGTCGACATCTACTCGTTCTACGCGGACAACGGGCCCGATCTCATGAAGGACGAGCCGATCGAGCTGCTCGCCGGCAAGGGATCCGCGATCATTCGCCGCAGCCCGTACGGCGTGATCCTCGGCATCATGCCGTGGAACTTCCCGACGTACCAGGTCGCGCGCTTCGCCGGGCCGAACCTCGTCATCGGCAACGCCGTGCTGTTGAAGCATGCGCCCCAGTGCCCGGAAACCGCTGCGGCACTGCAGCAGATCTACCTCGACGCCGGCTTCCCTGAGGGCGCCTACGTCAACATCTACGCCACCAACGAGCAGATCGCCGATGTGATCGCCGACCCGCGCGTGCAGGGCGTCTCGGTGACCGGCTCGGAGCGGGCCGGCGCGGCGGTGGCGGAGATCGCGGGGAGAAACCTGAAGAAGGTCGTCCTGGAGCTCGGCGGTTCCGATCCGTTCATCCTCCTCTCGACCGACGACATGGATGCGACCGTCGAGGCCGCCGTGGCTGCGCGACTCGACAACGCTGGCCAATCCTGCAACGCCGCCAAGCGGTTCGTCGTCATCGACGAGCTGTACCAGCCGTTCCTCGAGAAGTTCACGGAGGCAATGACCTCCAACAAGACCGGTGACCCGACGGCCGACGGCACCGAGATCGGCCCGCTCTCCTCGAGTACCGCGGCCGAGCGCCTGCAGGACCAGCTCGATCGGGCGACCAAGGGCGGCGCGAAGGTGGTCGCCGGCGGCGAGCGCGAGGGCAACTACTTCTCGCCCATGGTGCTGACCGACGTGACCCCCGACAACGACGCGTACCGCGAGGAGCTCTTCGGGCCGGTCGCCGTGGTCTACCGCGTCGAGTCGGAGGAGGAGGCAGTCAAGCTGGCGAACGACACGCCGTTCGGGCTCGGCTCCTACCTGTTCACGACCGATGCCGAACAGGCCGAGCGCGTCGCCGACCAGATCGACGCCGGCATGGTCTACGTGAACATCGTCGGCGCAGACGGGGCGGAATTGCCGTTCGGCGGCGTCAAGCGCTCCGGCTGGGGGCGCGAGCTCGGCAAGTACGGCATGGACGAGTTCGTCAACAAGAAGCTGATCCGGGTCGGCTAGAACCCTCCCCGGATCCCGACGAGGGGCGGGGCAACCTGCCCCTCGGCGTTTCCGGACTACAATCGGAAGACCGCATGGCCATTCCAATCACCGTCCGGTGTGAGTGCGGCGAGACCCACAAGGCGAAGCTGGGAGACGCCGTCGAGTGTTCCTGTGGCCGGCACTTCGATACCTCGAAGGTCGCCGAGAGCAACTTCCCGCAGGTCCGTGAGCACCAGGCGAAGGCGCGGCTCTACGTAAGGGTCGGAGCAATCTTCCTCCTCGCCGCGGGCGTCTTGGCGTTCTTCTTTTGGGGCTTCTGGGCCGCCGCGATCACGGTTCCGCTCGTCGCGATGTTCTGGTTCTGGTACATCCGCCGCTGGTTCACTCGGCGGTACGTTCCCTCGCCGGGGGAGCTTCCCACGGTCGAGCTCGAAGCCTCGAACCAGTGACCCGGGAAACGCTCGACCGGCCGGCTCCCCCCGCAGCGGGCCCGGCGGCGCGAAGCGTGCGTCCCGTGATGCTCCTCACACTGAACGTCGAGCTCGAGGAGCCCGCGATCGCCTTCGCGATCGACTCGGCGGCCGAAGCGGGCGCGGAGCTCTACATCTGCGACGCCATCCCGCTCGAGTTCCGAAATTACGTCGGGCACGTCGCCCGCCAGTACGCCGAGCAGATGAACCGCAGGCATCTCGACGCGGTCGCCAGGCGGGCGCGCGACCGAGGCGTCACGACGACGCAGCTCGCGTTCCACAACCCGAAGCCCGTGAAGACGGCCCTCGAGGTCGCGCGCACGGAGTGCATCGGCCTGCTCGTCTTCGGCGCCGACCGCAAGGAGCTCGGCAAGCGCGCCTTCAAGAAGGCGGTGAAGCGGATTCGCGAGGACCCGCCCTGCCTGGTCTGGGTCCCGGCCGACTGAGGCGCCCTACTCCGGGTGAAGCTCCCAGCGCGGCCGCTCAGCGACGACGCGGCGGACGCGCTGCTTCCAGAGCGGGCCGAGAAGGATCGCCGCGAGGGCGAGGACGATCGGCCCGATGAAGAGAAAACCCGGGCTCACGAAGTAGGCGAGCAAGAGCACCGCCGCCACGGCAAGAGCGGCGATCAGCATCGCGCCCACCCGCAACCGACGGAGATCCGCTACGAGGCCCTGGTACTCACCGGGCGGGATCTGCTCCGTGTTCCACGTGCGTTTGCAGCGCTCGCATTCCCACTTCTCGCCGTAGCGAAGGTCGCGCTCTGCGCCGCAGTCACAGGTGACGTGGATCGGGGGGCCCCGCACATGACGATTGTAAGCTCGAAGACCCCCATTTCCCGTTTGAACACGTCCGTTTGCGGTGGTAGGTTCCGCCGGGCTCACGAGCGGCCCGGCGTCTAGACATCCGTGTTCTCGGTGGAGGTGGAAACGTGGCGCAAGCAGTCGTTGAAGAGCAACGGCTCCTGAAAACACTTCGTTGGTACGACGGCTTCGTGATCTGTCTCGCGAATCCCGGCTTTCTCTTGGGATCGCTCGGGTGGAGCGTCTTCGACCTGGGGGGCTGGGGCGCTGCCCTCATCTGGGGCGTCACGGCGGCCATCGTCCTACCCGTCCAGTTCATCTACTCGGAGCTCGCCGCCATGTTCCCCGACAGGTCCGGCGGCGTCTCGATCTACGCCAACGAAGGCTGGCGCAAGTACACGACGCTCATCGGACCCGTCGCGACGTTCGGGTACTGGATCGGGTGGTCCGTCGTCCTGTCGTTCATCGGCCTCTTCACCGGCTACATCGCCCAGGCCGAATGGTTCCCGAACGAGCCCTACGGAACCTACGCGTTCGGCGGGGCGCAGATCGACGAGGGGTACTTCAGCACGGGAAGCGTGCACATCGGCCTCCAGCACCTCATCGCGATCGGCCTCATCGTCTGCGTCTGGGCCTTCAACATCCTCGGCGCTCGTGTCTTCATCTCCTTCAACTACCTCGCAGGCGTGCTGCTGATGTTCCCGCTCTTCTGCTTCACGATCCTGCCGTTCATAAACGGTGACTGGGACTCGGCGAACCTCACCTACAAGCTCAACGATCCCGGCCTCGCGTGGGGCGGCTGGCAGATCGCGCTCGTCTGGATCTGGATCATGATCTGGTCGACCGCACCTGAAGCGTCGGCCACCTTCGCTCCGGAATACAAAGACACCGTGAACGACACGAGGAAGGCCCTGCTCTCCTCGGCGGCCTTCATCCTTCTCATCAACACGATGGTCCCGATCGGGATGACGGGCGGCGTCGGCGAGAAGACCGTCTCGGCTTTCGATTACGTGGGCGCGCTCGACCAGCTCGTCGGGGCCAGCGCGGCGAACTTCTTCGTCGTCGTGATCTGCATCAGCTTCATCCTCTCGATGAACACGGCCACTGCGGACGGAAGCCGCGCCCTCTACGGCATCTCGAAGGCCGGGCTCACCATCAAGCAGCTCGGGCAGCTGAACCGCTTCCACGTGCCCGGCACCGCGATGTCGCTCGACGCAGTGCTCAACATCCTGTTCATCTTCTTCGTCGGCAACCTCTTCGGGATCCTCGTGGCGAGCAACATCGGCTACGTGCTGGCGAACATGTTCGCGATCGGCGCATTCATCCTGCTGCGCAGGGACAGGCCCGACTGGCCACGTCCGATCAAGCTTCCGTCGTACTGGGTTCCGATCGCCGGGATCCTCTTCGCGGCCTTCGCCGTCTTCAGCGTCGTGGGAATCGGCTGGCTGCACACGGCCGGCGGCGGCGCCGTGTACGGCGGCACGAAGGAGCGGATCATCGGGTTCGGCGTACTCGCCATCTCGCTCCTCCTCTTCCTCTTCCGGCGGATCGTGCAGGACGGGGAGAGGCCGCATTGGCGTGAGGAAACGCCGCGGGTGCCGAGCGAAGACCCGCAAGCAGCGCCGGCCCTGGCCGCTCCCGCGGACTAGCGAAGCGAATCGTCGACTCGAGAGGGCGGGCAAAGTCCCGCCCTCTCGTTCATCCTGCTGCTTGCAACCCTGGGCCGGCAGTTGGAGAATCGCGTTCCCAGTGCGTCCAAAGGAGGCTTCCGCGAATGGCGCGTGACCCGAAGTACGACATCCTCTTCGAGCCGATCCAGATCGGCCCGAAGACCATGAAGAACCGCTTCTACCAGATCCCCCATTGCAACGGCTTCGGGTCGGAGAAGCCGCTCAACCAGGCGTATTTCCGGGCGATGAAGGCGGAGGGCGGCTACGCCGCGGTCTGCACCGAGTACTGCTCCATCCATCCGGAGTCGGACGACACGCACCGGGTCTCGGCGCGCCTCTGGGACGACGACGACATCAAGAACCTCGGGCTCATGTGCGACATGCTCCACGAGCACGGTGCGCTCGCCGCCGCCGAGCTCTGGTACGGCGGCCCGCACGCGCCCTGCATGGAGACGCGCTGCGTTCCGCGCGCGCCCTCGCAGATCCCGTCGGACTTCGAGCACCTCACGTATCCGAAGGAGATGGACAAAGACGACATCCGCGAGGTGCAGGGCTTCTACGTCGAAGCCGCCAAGCGCGCCCGCGAAGCCGGCTTCGACATCGTCTACGTCTACGGGTCGCACTCCTACCTGCCGCAGCAGTTCCTGACGCCCTACTACAACCGCCGTACCGACGAGTACGGCGGCTCCTTCGAGAACCGCGCCCGCTTCTGGCGGGAGACGATCGAGCAGGTGCGCGACGCGGTCGGCGACGACTGCGCGATCGCCGTGCGCATGTCCACCGACATGTTCATGGGCGAGGCCGGTACGCAGCTCGAGCGCGATTGCCTCCCGTTCGTCGAGCTCGTCGACGACATCGTCGACGTCTGGGACATCAACGTCTCCGGCATCTCCGAGTGGGGCGAGGACGCGACGCCGTCCCGCTTCTACGCGTCCGGCCGCCTGCTTCCCTGGCAGAAGGCCGTGAAGGGCGTCTCGAAGAAGCCTGTCCTCGGCGTCGGGCGCTTCACGAGCCCGGACCTCATGGTCGAGGCCATCAACGACGGCGCGCTCGACATCATCGCCACCTGCCGCCCGTCCATCTCGGACCCGTTCCTCCCGAAGAAGATCGACGAGGGCAGGCTCGACGACATCCGCGAGTGCATCGGCTGCAACATCTGCATCTCGCGCTGGGAGATCGGCGGCCCGCCGGTCATCTGCACGCAGAACGCGACCGCCGGCGAGGAGTACCGCCGCGGCTGGCATCCCGAGCGCTTCGAGCAGGCCGCGAACGCCGACAACGACGTCCTCATCGTCGGTGCGGGCCCGGCCGGAATGGAATGCGCCCGCGTTCTCGGCGAGCGCGGCATGCGCCGCGTGCACCTCGTCGAGGCGCAGGACGACATGGGCGGGATCATGCGCTGGATCCCGCAGTTCCCGGGCCTCGGCGAGTGGGCACGCGTCGTCAACTACCGCAAGATCCAGATCGACAAGCTCAAGAACGTCGAGTTCATCCCGAACACCCGGCTCGACGCCGAGGGCATCAAGAGCTACGGCGCCGAGATCGTCATCGTCGCGACCGGCGGGTACTGGGCGACCGACGGCCTCAACGGCTGCACCCACGACACGATCCCCGGCGCGGACGCCTCGCAGTCATGGTGCGCGACGCCGGAGCAGATCATGGCCGAGGGCAAGGCAGTCGGCGACAAGGTGCTGATCGTCGACAACGACGGCTACTTCACGGGCGTCTCGCTCGCCGAGAAGCTCGCCGAGGAGGGCAAGCAGGTCACGCTCATGACGCACCTCGGGCACATCGCGCCGTACATGCACTTCACGCTCGAGGCTCCGAACATGCACCGGAAGCTGCATAAGCTCAAGGTCGAGATCGTCACGTACCAGATCCCCACCCAGATGTCGGAGGGCACTGTCACCTCGGCGCACGTCTACGACGAGGAGCACCTCACCGAGTGGGCGGTCGACTCCGTCGTCCTGGTGACGCAGCGGCGCTCGAACGAAGCGCTCTACCGCGAGCTCAAGGACAGCGTGGGTATCGACGCGCTGCAGGCCGAGGGCATCACCGGCTTCTACCGGATCGGCGACTGCGTCGCTCCTCGCCTCGTGGCGGACTGCGTCTTCGACGGGCACAGGCTGGCCCGCGAGATCGACTCCGACAATCCCGAGGTGCCGCTCCCGTTCAAGCGTGAGCGCCACGTCATCGAGCGCGAGGCGGTCCTGGCCTAGCGTGAAGGTCCTCGTAGCGGTAAAGCAAGTCGCCGTCCTCGGCGACGAAGTCGAGTTCACCGAAGACGAGCGGGAGGTCGATCCCGACTACCTCGACTTCGCGCTGAACGAGTGGGACTCGTACGCAACCGAGGAGGCGCTGCGCCTCGTCGAGGCGGCCGGGTCCGGCGAGGTGGTCGTGGTCACCGTCGGGGACGAGGACGCGGAGGACTGCATGCGGCGTTGTCTCGCCATGGGCGCCGACCGCGGCATCCGGGTCGAGGCCGTGCGCACTCTCGACCCGATCCAGGTGGCGCGGGCGCTCGCCGAGGTCGTCCAGAGCGAGAGCCCGGATCTCGTCTTCGCCGGCGTGCAGTCGAGCGACTCGGTGCAGGCCGCGACGGGCGGCGCGCTCGCAGGGCTCCTCGACATGCCGTCGGTCGCCGTCGTGACGAAGATCGAGCTGGGCGAGGGGAAGGCAACGGTGAACCGCGAGCTCGAAGGCGGCCTTGTGGACGTCGTCGAGGTCGACACCCCGGCCGTCATCACGATCCAGACGGGCATCAACGAACCGCGCTACGCCACCCTCCGAGCAATCAAGCAGGCGGAGGAGAAGGAGATCGAGGTGCGCCAGCCGGGCGACCTGGGCCCGCAGGCGCAGCGCGTGCGTAGGATGTTCGTTCCCCCGAAGGGCGAGGGCGCGGAGATGCTCGACGGAGGCGCCGCCGAAGTGGCGCATCGCATCCAGGAGATCGTCCAGGAGAAGCTGGCGTGACCGGGGCCACCCCGCGCCACCACCCGCTTTCAGCGTACTTCTCGAAAGCGCGCGCGTGGGTCACGGACCGGGACAAGAGCCTGCGAGGGGCAAAAGAATGAGCATTCTGATCGTCGCGGAGCACCGGCGCGGCAAGGTGCGGCCGATCACCCTCGAGATGGTGTCCGCGGCCAAGGAGCTCGGAGACGAGACAGTGGTCGCCGTGATCGCCAAGGACCCGGCGACTCTGGCCGACCAGGTCGACGTCGAAGGAGTCCGCGAGATCGTCTGCGTCAAGGTGGATCCGGAGGGATTCGAGAACGACGTCGTCCGCGAAGCGCTCGAGCAGCTCATCTCCGACCGCGAACCGGACGTTGTGCTCGTCGGTTTCTCGATCGACTCGATGGGCTTCGGCCCCGCTCTCGCCGCCAAGCTCGGCCTCGGGTTCGCCTCCGACGTCTTCGCGCTACGCCGCGACGGAGACGACCTCGTCGCCGAGCGCTCGTTCTACGGCTCCAAGGTCAACGCGGAGCTCGATTTCCCGAACAGCGAGCGCGTCCTTCTCATGATCAGGCCGACCGCCTGGCCGCCGGCCGAGGGCGAGGGCGCCGCCATCAGCGCAGAGCTCGACGTGACCATCTCGGGCTCGCGGGCGCGCCACGTCGATTTCCACGAGGTCGCCGCGAGCGAGGACGTCGACATCACGGGAGCCGACTTCCTGCTCTCGGTCGGGCGCGGGGTGGGCGAGAAGGAGAACCTCGGGCAATTCGAGGGGCTCGCGGACAAGATGGGCGCGACGCTCTCGGTCTCCCGCCCGCTCGTCGACCAGGGCTGGATGCCGAGCTCGCGGCAGGTGGGCCAGTCCGGGAAGACGGTGAAGCCGAAGGTCTACCTCGCCCTCGGCATCTCGGGCGCGGTGCAGCATCTGGCGGGCATGAAGACCAGCGGCACCATCATCGCGATCAACACCGACCCCGAGGCGGCGATCTTCAACGTCGCGCACTACGGCGCGGTCGCCGACCTCTTCGAAGTCGCCGAGGAACTCGAAAAGCTCTACTAGGTGACCGCGACCAGGGACACCTTCGCCGGGCTCGAGACCTGGCAGATCGTCCTCTGGTACTCGCTGATCGTCCTCTCGGTCGCGATCTTCGTCTACGGCGTCCTTCGCCTGCTCCTCAAATACCGCCGCGGTCGCGGCCACGAGAAGTTCGGCAACCGGCGCGAGCGTGCCGAGCGCGTCGTCAGGGTCGTGTTCACGCACGCGTGGATCCGGCGCCGCGACCCGATGGCGGGCCTGGGGCACCTGCTCGTCTTCTATGGCTTCATGGTGCTCTTCGCGGGCACGGTGATCCTCGCGTTCCAGGACGATTTCGCGAACCCCGTGCTCAGCTTCGACTTCTGGCACGGCTGGTTCTACAAGGTCTATTCGCTCTTCCTGGACGTCTTCGGAGCCGCGCTCGTGGTCGGGCTCACGTACTTCGCCGTCAAGCGCGGGATCCTGAGGCCGTTCCGTCTGCGCTACTGGCGGCCCGCCGAGCCGGCGGAGCCGTTGAAGGACCAGCCACACCGCTACGAGGTCGGCGACTGGGTCTTCCTCGGCAGCCTCTTCTTCCTCGCGCTCACGGGCTTTCTGCTCGAGTCGTTCCGCATCGCGGCCGACAACCCGGGCTTCGAGGTCTGGTCGCCCGTCGGCTACGCCGTCGGCCAGGGCTTCCGCGCGCTGGGCTTCGACGACGGCGCTGCAGCCGATGCGCGCGCGGTGAACTGGTGGGTGCACGGCGTGTTCGCGCTCTTCTGGGTCTCCTCGATCCCCTTCACCAAGGCGGTGCACATGCTTGCCGGCCCGGCCGGGGTCGCGGCCAAGGACGACCGGGCCGGGAACCGCCTTGCTCCACTCCCCGCCGGGGCGAAGGCCGCCGACGTGGGCTACGCCTTCATCGACTCCCTTCTCCCCAAGCACCTCCTCGATCTGGACGCCTGCACGAAGTGCGGGAAGTGCCACGCGGCCTGCCCGGCGACCGCGACCGGGTATCCGCTGTCGCCGCGCGACCTCGTTCTCGACCTACGGGAGGTGGCCGAGGGCTCGATGGGAAACCGCGCCGCGCTCGGCATCGAACCGACGTTTCCCGAGCACGCGCAACTGATCGACACGATCAAGCCGGAGACGCTCTGGTCCTGCATGCAGTGCATGGCCTGCGTCGAGATCTGCCCGGTCGGGATCGAGCACGTGCCGATCATCAACCAGATGCGCCGCGCCCTCGTCGAGAAGGGCGACATGGACGGGCAGCTGCAGCAGACCCTCGAGACCATCTACACCTGCGGAAACTCCTTCGGCGAGACGAGTCGCAAGCGCGGCCGCTGGACGAGGGATCTGGACTTCGACGTCAAGGACATCCGCAAGCGCCCTGCGGAGGTGCTCTGGTTCGTCGGCGACTATGCCTCCTTCGACCCGCGGAACCAGAAGGTGAGCCGCTCCCTCGCGCAGATCCTGCGACGGGCGGGCGTCGACTTCGGGATCCTCTACGACGGCGAGCGCACAGCCGGGAACGACGTGCGCCGGGTCGGCGAGGAGGGCCTCTACGCGGATCTCGCCGAGGAGAACGTCGCGACGATCTCGAGCTGCAGCTTCGACCGGATCCTCACGTCCGATCCACACAGCTTCAACACGCTCAAGAACGAGTACCCGCAGTTCGGCGGGGCGTGGGACGTCATGCACCACTCCCAGCTCCTCCTCGAGCTGATCGAGAGCGGGCGCCTGAACGTGAAGAAGGGCCTCGGCTACCGCGTCACCTACCACGACCCCTGCACGCTCGGCCGCTACAACGGCGTCTACGACCCGCCGCGGCAGGTGCTCGAGGCGCTCGGGGCGGAGCTCGTCGAGATGCCGAGAAACCGGGACAACGCGCTCTGCTGCGGCGCCGGGGGCGGGCGGATCTGGATGAAGGAGCTGAAGGGCGAGGACTCCCCCCGCCCGAGCGAGCTGCGCATCGACGAGGCGGTCGAGCTCGGCGGGATCGACTACTTCGTCGTCGCGTGCCCGAAGGACGTGACGATGTACGAGGACGCGATCAAGACCTCCGGGCACCAGGGCGACATCGAGCTCCGAGAGCTCTCCGAGCTCGTGTACGAGTCGCTTGCGCTCGCCTGATGGCGCACATCGCGCTCGCCGTCAGGGACCAGGAACGCTCGCGCCGCTTCTACGAGACGTACTTCGAGTTCGACCCGGCGACGGCGTGGGTCGCCGAGGACGGCGTGCTCCTCATCCAAGGGCCGGACGGCGTCGTGCTGGCGCTCGGCGAGACGGAGAAGCCGATCGCCCTCCCCGCGTTCCTCCACTTCGGCTTCCGGGCCGCCGCCGACCCGGAGGAGGTGCGCGCCTTCCGCGACCGCCTCGCCGGCGACGGGGTGGAGATCGCCGAGTTCTCGGACGAACCCGGCTACGTGAGCGTCAAGTGCCGCGACCCCGACGGCTACGTCATCGAGTTCGCCTGGGAGCCTTAGTACTCTGAGCGCGAAATGTCTGAGTACGGACTTGGCCTGCTCATACTGGTCGGGCCGTTTCTGGCCGGCGCCATCAGCGGCGTCCTGCTCGGTCCCAGATCCATCGGCTTCGCGGGGGCACTCGGCCTGGGCGTCCTGGTGACTGGAGCCGGTCTCCTTGCGCTCGTCTTCTCGACCGAAAACGACCAATGGGCCGCATGCGGCGAAGACGCCTGCTCGAAGTTTATGGGCCACTGGGCGACGACCGACCTCTTCACGGTCTTCGTTCCTTACACGCTCGTGACCTGGGCCTTCGGCACCTTCGCAGGTTGGCGCCTCAGGCAGCCGACGAGTACACCCGCACCATGATGTCGGTGGGGTTGCCGCCGTTCGTCGGCGTGATGTCGTCCGGGCACGCGGAGGAGGCGACGACGAGGTCCGTGAGGGCCCGCATGAGGACGTAGTCGCCGGCCTGCGAGAGCGCAGGCTCGATCTCGACGATGCGCCCGTCGGGGCCGATCTTCGTGTTGTAGAAGAAGTTGACCGGCTCCCAGAAGCGGCGGGGCGCGTAGCCGAAGGGCGCGAGCTCGCGGTTGAAGTTGTCCGTGCAGTTCACGTGGTCGGGAACGCCGAGCGCCTCGTACGTCTCGCGGTTGCAGGCGATGCCGAACGTGTCGTGCCGCCCGACGGTGTCCTCCACGAGCTCGAGAAGCGCGTTCCCCTCGCCGTCGTAGAAGCACTGGCCCGGGAGCGGGAAGAGCCCGTCCACGAGGGCCCGCGTCACCGTGGTCGAGATGCCGATGCCGGGACGGCTGCGGTGAAAAGCGAGAAAATCCGAGACCTGGCAGCCCTGGAGGTCCTCGATCTGGACGTGCTCCCCCGCGGCGAGCTCGTAGGCCTTGGCGTCGGCCGGGCCGACACGCGCCTCCGCGCGCGGGTCCCCGAGCGATTCGAGGAGAGGTCGCGTGGACTCGACGGCCATCGGTTCCCTAGGCTACACCCGTCCTCCCACGAAAAGGAGCCTCTGTGAGCAAGGAGACCGCGTTCTATCCCCGCTTGAAGGCCATGACGGACGAGTGGATGGATCTGTTCGGCTACTGGGCGCCGACGGTCGTGACCGACACCGCAGAGGAGTACCGCGCGGTGCGTGAGACCGCGGGCCTCATGGACTTCACGATGCTCCGCAAGGTCGACATCGAGGGCGAGGGCGCGCAGGACTTCGTCAACTCCATCGTCACGCGAGACGTCTCCGCGCTCACACCAGGCCGGATCGCCTACGGCGCCCTCACGAACGACGACGGGAAGATGGTCGACGACTGCACGTCGATGATGCGCGCTCCGGACAAGATCCGCTTCTGCGGCGCGAACGACCGCGACTACGAGATCTTCCGCGAGCAGGCTCCGGGCACGATCACCGTCCGCGAGTTCACCGACGCGATGCCGCACCTCTGCCTTCAGGGCCCGAAGAGCCGGGAGATGCTGCAGGGGATCGCCGACCAGGATCTCGGGAACGATGCCTTCCCGTACTACACCTTCCGGGAGGACGTCGAGATCGCCGGCATCCCGGTCTTCATGACCCGCCTCGGCTACACCGCCGAGCTCGGGTACGAGCTCTGGGTGGACGCGGACCGCGCGCTCGAGCTCTGGGATGCACTGGTCGCCCACACCGAGCCGCAGGGAATGAAGGTGATCGGCATGGTCGCGCTCGATCTCTTCCGCATCGAGGGCGGCTTCATCATCGGCGGGATCGAGTACGACCCGACCGTCTCCCCATTCGAATGCGGCCTCGGCTGGTCGGTCGACTTCGACAAGGGCGAGTTCCAGGGCCGCGAGGCGCTCGAGCGCGACAAGGACGAGACGCAGCTTCGCCTCACGAGCGTCGTCCTCGAACGGGGCGGCGACGAGGCCTCAGGCGCGCCGATCTTCGTCGACGGCGAGGAGGTCGGGCTCGTCACGCAGGCCGTCGAGTCGCCGTACCTGGGCGGAAGGACTCTGGGCCTGGCCAAGATCCGCAAGGACCTGCGCAACGTCGGCCAAAACGTCGACGCTCAGATCGGAGACGACCGGGTCGGCGGCGAGGTCGTCACGCATCCGGTCTACGACAAGGAACGCCGAAGGGCGAAGGAGAGCTAGCCCGCGTGACGGACGAACAGGCGATCGAGGCGACCGTCCTCGACTACTTCGAGGGCTGGTTCGACGGGGATGCGGAGCGTATGGAGCGCGCACTCCACCCGCAGCTCGCCAAGCGCGCGCTGCGCGAAGGAGCGCTGAGCGAGTCGCCGGCTCCGGAGATGATCGAGGCGACCGCCGAGGGGATCGGCAAGGCACAGGACCCCGGCGAGCGGCGAATCCAGATCGAGGTGGTCGACATCCATCCCCCGATCGCAGCCGCCGTCGTCCACTCGAACGTCTACCGCGAGTACGTCCACCTCGTCCGCACGGAGAGCGGCTGGAAGATCGCAAACGCCCTCTGGGAGTGGGAGTGATCGTGGCAGGCTGGGCTTCCCGGACACAACGGCGAGACCGAGCGGGCACAAGTGCCTTCTCCCTCGCCGTCGCGGCGCTCGTCCTGGCCACTCTCGCCGCCTGGCTGATCCTGCTCGCGGCGTCAGGCGACTCCATGGAGGTTCCGGGGGCCGCGACATACCTCGGCTCCTGGACGGTGATGATGGCCGCGATGATGCTGCCCTCCGTCGCGCCGTTCGCCCTCCTCTATGCGCGCGGTGCCCCGAACGCGGTCGCCCCCGGATTCCTCGCGGCGGGCTATCTCGGTGTCTGGGCGCTCGTGGGTATTCCCGCCTACGCGCTCGACCGCACGCTTGGCATGGAGCACCCGCGCGCGACCGCAGCAGTGCTCATCTTCGCCGGCCTCTACCAGCTGTCACCGCTCAAGGACACCTGCCTGCGCCGCTGCCGGACCCCGGCGGACTTCCTCGTCCAGCACTGGCATCCGGGCCTCGGCGGCGCCCTCCGGCTCGGCGCCGAGCACGGCATGTTCTGCATCGGCTGCTGCATCGGGCTCATGGCCGTTCTCGTGATCGCGGGCGGCATGGGGCTCGTCTGGGTGGCTGCGATCGCGCTCGTCGTCGCGGCCGAGAAACTCCTGCCCTTCGGGCGGCTGATCGCGCTTGCGGGGGGAGTAGGATTGATCGCGGCTGGAGTCGTGGTCGCACTCTGAGAGGAGGCCGGAATGGCGGAATGGGAAGTCAGCGGAACCGTGCTCATCGGCTGTAACTGTGATTACGGCTGTCCTTGCAACTTCAACGCACCGCCGACGACGGGCGACTGCGAGGGCGGCTGGGTCTGGAACATCGACAAGGGCCGCTACGGCGACGTCGAGCTCGACGGCCTGACGGTCGCGATGTTCGCCGACTGGCCGAAGGCGATCCACGAGGGCGGCGGCAAGGCGGTCGCCTACTACGACGAGCGCGCCGACGACAGCCAGCGCGAGGCGCTGGAGAACCTCCTGCGCGGAGGCGAAGGCGGGCCGTGGGGAATCTTCATCAACACCTACGAGCTGCTCGAAGTCGGCCCCGCCTCGATGGAGATCAATGTCGACGGCGAGCGCTCGAGCTACCGCGTCGGTGACGTGGCGGAGCTGCAGATGGAGCCGATCAAGAATCCGGTCTCGGGCGCGGAGGTGCAGGCGAGCGTCGGACTCCCCAGCGGGCTCATCTTCAACGAGGGCTGGTGTAGTGCCTCCACCGTCTTCCGGGTCAACGGCGCCGACGGCGGCGTCTCCTACGACCACTCGGGCAAGCAGGCCGAGTACGCCCCCTTCTCCTACACGAGCGCCTAGCCCCTCATCTTCGCTGACGCCTCGGCGAGGACCTCGCCGAGGATCGAGACGATCTCGTCGATCTCCGCCGTGTCCGCGACGAGCGGTGGCGAGATCTGCACGACGGGGTCGCCGCGGTCGTCGGCGCGGCAGATGAGACCCGCCTCGAAGAGCCGCGGTGAGAGGAACCCGCGCAGGAGCGTCTCGCATTCCTCGTCCGAGAAGGTCTCGCGCGTCTCCTTGTCCTTGACGAGCTCGAGCGCGTAGAAAAACCCAGTCCCGCGGAGGTCGCCCACGATCGGCAGGTCGAGGAGAGTCGAGAGCTGCTCCCGGAAGTAGTCCTGCTTCTCCGCGACGTGCTCGACGACCCGCTCCCGCTTCATGATCTCGATGTTCTTCAGCGCGATCGCGGCCATGACGGGGTGCCCGCCGAACGTGATCCCGTGGCTGTACATCTCGTGGCCCTCGAGGAACGGCTCCATCACGGCGTCGCGTGCGATGACCGCGCCGATCGCCGCATGCGCCGAGGAGAGCCCCTTCGCGGACGTGATGATGTCGGGGCGGATGTCGTAGCGCTCCGAGCCGAACCACGCACCGAGGCGCCCGAAGCCGGTGATGACCTCGTCGGCGCAGAGGAGGATCTCGTAGCGGTCGCAGATCTCGCGCACGCCCTTCCAGTAGCCCTCGGGCGGCGTGTACGACCCGCCGGCGTTCTGCACCGGCTCGAAGATGACCATGGCGACGGTCTCGGCGCCGGCCTGCAGGATCGCCTCCTCGAGATCTTCGAGGAGGAAGGCGGTGAACTCGGCCTCGGTCTCCTCCGAAGGCCGGTGGTAGCGGTTGGTGTTGTGCACATGGATCACGTCCGGGACCAGCGGCTCGAACGGGATCCGAAGCGATGCGATGCCGTTGATCGAGAGCGCGCCCATAGTCGTCCCGTGGTACGCGATCCGCCGCGCAACCGCCTTCCAGCGGCGCTGCGTCGGGATGCGCTGCTCGATGCGCTCGCCCGCTGCCATGCGCTCGGCAACCTGGGCGCGCAGGTTGTCTCCGCGCGCGGAGTAGTACTGCCGCGCAAGCTTCCAGGCCGACTCGACCGCCTCAGAGCCGCCCGAGACGAAGAAGACGCGGTTCAGGTCGCCGGGGGCGAGCGAGGCGACCTCCGCCGCGAGCTCGATCGCGCGCGGATGCGCGTAGCTCCAGTTCGTGTAGAAGGGGAGCTCGCGCAGCTGCGCCGCGGCAGCCTCGCCGATCTCGTCCCCGAAGCCGTAGCCGATGTTGACGGCGAAGAGGCCGGCGAGCGCATCGAGGTAGCGCTTGCCGTTCACGTCCTCGAGGTAGCAGCCGTCCCCGCGCACGATGATGGGGATGTCCTCGCCGCTGTAGCTCGACATGCGCGTGAAGTGCAGCCAGAGGTGATCCCGGGCGGCCTTCTGCAGCTCGGCGGGAGAAAGCGATGCGACGGGGGTACTCACACTGCTCCTTTCGGTTGACGGCGCCACTGCCACAGGACGTTCGCGAGCATGAACGCGATCGCGATGAAGAAGATGGCGGAGCCGATGACGTTGATCTGGGGCGGCACGGCGACGCGCGCGGCGCCCCACACGAAGAGCGGGAAGGTCTGGTCGGCGCCCGAGACGAGGTACGTGATGACGAAGTCGTCCACGGAGAGGGCGAAGGCAAGCAGGAAGCCGGCCAGGATCCCCGGCCAGATGAGCGGCAGTGTCACCTTGTAGAAGGCCGTCCATGGGTTGGCGAAGAGATCGGCGGCGGCCTCCTCGAGATGGCGGTCGTAGCCGGCGAGGCGCGCTCGCACGGTCACGACGACGAAGCTGATGTTGAACATGATGTGCGCGAGGAGGATCGTCGTGAACCCGAGCGGCACGCTGTAGTTCAGGAAAAGCGTGAGGAGCGACGAGCCCATGACGATCTCCGGGGTCGCCATCGGGAGGAAGATGAGCAGGTTCGTCGACCCGTGTCCGCGGAAGCGGTAGCGAACCAAGGCGAGCGCCATCAGCGTCCCGATCGCCGTCGCGATGACGGCCGAGAAGACCGCGATGACGAGCGACAGCCGGACGGCCGGGCCGAGCTGCGGGTAGTCGAACGGGTGCAGCCAGTTGTCCAGCGTGAAGCCCTGCCACTTGAAGTTGAAGCGGCCGATCGGGTCGTTGAAGGAGAAAACAACCACGACCGCGATCGGGAGGAGCAGGTAGAGGAAGGCGAGGATGGCGAAGAGCGTGAGGGTGTGCCTGCGGACGAACGCCCACGCGCGCGTCGTCGCGCTCGCCCGGTGGCGGCGCACGGCTACGGTCTCGACCGCGCTCGTCATGCGACTCCCGTCGTCACGCGCTCGCTGCCCACGCTACGCGCGTACGCGATGATGAGCACGAGGATGATGGCCATGAGGACGAAGGAGAGCGCCGCCGCCTGCGGGTAGTCCGCGGACACCTTGAATTTCGACTGGATCACGTTTCCGATCATCAGCTGCCGCGGGGTGCCGAGGAGCTGGGCGTTGATGAAGTCGCCGCACGCGGGAATGAACGTGAGCAGCGTCCCGGCGAAGACTCCCGGGAGCGAGAGCGGAAACGTGACCCTGAAGAACGCCTTCGCCCGGTTGGCGTAGAGATCCTCCGCCGCCTCGATCAGCCGCTGGTCGATCTGCTCGAGACTGACGTAGATCGGCAGCGCCATGAAGGGCAGAAAGTTGTAGGTGATCCCCGCGATCACCGCAGTCGTCGTCGCGAGCAGGCGCCCGTCGGACGAGACGAGATGCAGATTCTGCAGGGTCGAGACGACGATGCCGTCGTCCGCGAGGATCGTCTTCCAGGCGAGCGTCCTGATCAGGTACGTGACGAAGAACGGCGCGATGATCAGGAGGAGCAGGAGGTTCTTCCACCGGCCTCCGCGGAAGGCGATCCAGTATGCGAGCGGGTAGCTGATGAGGAACGCAAGCAGCGTCGCGATGGCCGCGTACTCGAACGAGCGGATGAAGTGGTCGCGATAGAGCGTCCAGGCATCCGAGTAGTTGTCCCAGGCCCACGAGAACGTGTAGCCCGAGAAGAGGTCGCCCGACTCGAGCGACGTGTAGCCGAGGTAGTACATCGGCACGAGGAAGAACACGGCCAGGAAGAGCAGCCCTGGCAGGAGCAGCAGGTACGGCGTGGCCCAACGTTGACGGTGGAGCAGGTGCCTACCCCCTACGCGCCGATGACGGTCTGGAACTTCTCCTTGAAGTCCGGGTTGTCCGCTGCTTCCGCGTCGAAGGACTTCACGTTTGCGAGCATGTCCTCGGTCGGAAAGATGAGCGGGTTCTTCGCGACGCCTGGGTCGATCTTCAGGAGCTCGTCCTTCGCGCCCTCGACCGGACAGATGTAGTTGACCCAGTCCTCGATCTCCGCTGCGATCTTGGGGTCGTAGACGAAGTTCATGTAGGTCGAGGCGGTGAAGACGTCGCCTCCCGTCGGGATGAGCATGTTGTCGGTCCAGATCATCCCGCCGTCGTCAGGAAGCACGAACTCGAGGTCCGGGTTGTCGAGCTGGAGCTGGACGACGTCGCCCGACCACGCCATCGCGGCCGCGACGTTCCCGGCAGAGAGATCGTCGCCGTAGTCGTTGCCGGTGAAGCGGCGGATCTGACCTGAGTCGACCGCGTCCTGCAATGTGCCGATCGCCTTGTCGAAGGCGGCCGGGTCGACCGTCGTCGGGTCGTCGCCGTTCGACTGCATGATCAGGCCCATGCAGTCGGGCATCTCGGTCAGACAGGTCACCTTGCCCTTGATCGCCGCGTCGGTGAGAAGCTGCCCGATCGACGTGACGGGGCCGGTTTCCTTCTTGTTGTAGGCGATGCCGGTCATGCCGGACTGCCACGGCAGGCTGTACGCCCGGTCCGGATCCCAGGTCGGGTGCTGGAGCGTCGAAACGAGGTTGGCCTCGTTCGGGATCGCGCTCTTGTCCTTCTTCTGGACGTAGCCGAGGCGCACCATGCGCGCCGCCATCCAGTCGGTGAGCACCGTGAGGTCGCGGCCGATGTCCTGCCCCTGCGAGAGCTGGGCCTGGAACTTGCCGAACCACTCCTCGTTGTCGTTGACCTCCTCGATGTATTTCACCTTCACTCCGCTCTGGGCGGTGAACTGGTCGAGGGACGGCCGCTTGTTCCCCTTCTCGGAGTCGATGTAGAGGGGCCAGTTCGCAAAGACGAGCGTGTCCGCGAGCTGCTGCTTGACCTCGGTCGAGGCCCCACCCGCGTTGGACTGCGCAGAGATGCCGCCGCCTCCACCGCAGGCCGCAATCAGGGACGGGAGGCTGAGCGCGCTCGCGCCGACTGCTGCGCGCTTCAGAAACAGACGTCGGGTGATCGGGTCATTCAACCGGGGGTCGGTCATTCGCTTTCTCCTTTTCGGGATCGACCACGAACGTGGATTCTGGGCTCCACGAAAGGGTCACCTGGTCGCCGGGGTGGACTGCCGCAGCGCCGGCGTCGCTGTTTTGGACGTAGACCGTGATCGGGCCGTGCGGCGTGCCCACGATGTACTGCGTGGAGACGCCGATGTACGCGCGCTCGGTCACCTCGCCGCTGAGCGCGTTCTCCTCCATGCGCCCGAGTCGGATCTTTTCGGGCCTGATGCCGACGGCGACCGGGCCCTGCTTCGCCGCCGCACCGGGCGCGCGAACGACGGTCCCGTCGTCTAGGCGAACCGTCCCGTCGCCGTTCGAGACTCCTTCGAGCAGGTTGGAGACGCCGAGGAACCGCGCGACGAACGGCGTCGTAGGCCGCTCGTAGAGGTCGTCCGGGGAGCCGAGCTGCTCGATGTGGCCGTCGCTCATGACGGCGATCGAGTCGGCCATCGTCATTGCCTCCTCCTGGTCGTGCGTCACGTGGATGAACGTGATGCCGACCTCCTGTTGGAGGCCCTTGATGAAGAGCTGCATCTCCTTGCGGAGCTTGAGGTCGAGGGCGCCGAGCGGCTCGTCGAGAAGGAGGACCTGCGGCTTGTTCACGAGTGCCCGCGCGAGCGCGACGCGCTGCTGCTGGCCGCCCGAGCATTGGCGCGGCTTGCGGCGCTCCATGCCCGAGAGCTGCACGAGGTCGATCATCTCCAGCACGCGTTCGCGAACCTGGTTCTTTTCGACGCCGCGCCGGCGCAGGCCGAAGGCGACGTTCTCGAAGACGTTCAGGTGCGGGAAGAGCGCGTAGCTCTGGAACACGGTGTTCACGTCCCGCTTGTACGGCTGCAGGTCGGTGACGTCGCGGTCGCCGAGGTAGATCGTGCCCTCGCTCGGCTCCTCGAAGCCGCCGATCATGCGAAGCGTGGTCGTCTTCCCGCAGCCCGACGGGCCGAGGAGCGCGAAAAAGCTGCCGCGCGGGACTTCGAGCGTGAGCGAGTCGACCGCGACGACGTCGTCGAAGCGCTTCGTGACCTCCTCGAGCCGGACGTCGGGTGGGGAGGCCTCGCCGCCCGCCGTCGCCGGTGGTTCCACTCGCTCCTCGACCGCCACGTTCTTTCGACCTCCGCTCCCGTTACTACGGCACGGCCAGCGTAGCCCGCAGGCGGTTTCCCAACAAGCCTGAAGCGTCGTCCTACGCCCTGCGAGGTGCTTGGACGCCGTGGCCTAAAGACTGAGGATCGCTACTCCCGTCGCGACAAGCACCGCACCGGCCAGTCGCTCCGGGCCGACGGGCTCCTTGAGGACGAGCGCCGCGAATGCCGCCGCGATCACGATGCTCGTCTCCCTGACCGCCGCCACCGACGCGGCGGATGCCCTCTGGAGAGCGGCGAGCACGAAGCCGTAGGCGCCGAAGGTGGCGAGCCCCGCGGCCACGGTGGCCCAGCCGAACTGGGCCCGAAGCGCCGAGCGGCCGCGGAAACGCAGAACCCCGGCCGAATATCCGAGCCCGGAGAGGAGCATCGAGAGCTCGAGATAGACGAACGGCGCCGCGTAGCGGATCCCGTATTTGTCCACGAGCGTGTAGGCGGCGATGAAGCACGCGATCGCAAGCCCGAAGAGGACTCCGGCGGGCTCCGCCGTCCTCCGCAGCCCGCGGACGAGGAGCACGCCGATCCCGACCAGGCAGACGCCCGCCGCCTGCTGCGCGGAGCTGCCGAGCCCGAGCGCGACGACCCCGACGACGAGAACGAGGACCGGCGCCGTCCCGCGGGCGATCGGGTAGACGACCGAGAGCTCGGCGCGCACGTAGGCGGCCGCCAGCAGGATCACGTACCCCAGCTGGAGGAACGACGTGACGACGATGTACGGGATCGCCGCGGGCTCGATCCTCCACGTCAGCGCCGCCACGGGCGCGTACGCGACGAGGGCGACGAGGAGCGCGACCGCCGTGGCCGCCTCCGGGTCCTTCGACCGCGCGATGAGGAGATTCCAGAAGGCGTGCAGGAAGGCGGCGGCGAGAGCGAGCGCGAGGGCGTCCAGCGGCACGGCGATAGTCTCCCCTGCCCATGGGACGGCCGCGTGCGATCGTGTTCGACTTCAACGGGACGCTCTCGCACGACGAGCCGATCCTGTGCGAGATCTTCATCGAGCTCTTCGCCGAGCACGGAAAGCCGCTCTCGGCCCAGGAGTACTTCGACGTGCTGGCCGGCCTGTCGGACCCCGAGATCGTCCGCACCTGGCTCGGCCACGACCACCCCGACGTCGACGAGGTGATCGAGGAGCGGGTCCACCGCTACCGCGCCGCGGTCGCGGACGGCTCGAGTGTTCCGGCGGAGCTCCGCGAGGCTGTGCGCTTTGCAGCGGAACGGGTCCCGCTCGCAATCGTCTCGGGCGCGGCGCGAGCCGAGATCGAGCCCGTCGTCGAAGCGGCCGGCCTCACCGACTGCTTCCAGTTCATCGTCACCTCGGACGACATCGAGCGCGGCAAGCCCGATCCAGAGGGCTATCTGAGGGCGCTCAGCCTCTTCGACGAGGACATCGACGCGGGAGATGCCCTCGTCCTCGAAGACACGGAGGCTGGCGTCGCGTCCGCGAAGTCCGCCGGCATGCGCTGCTTCGCCGTGCTCGGGACCCTTAGCCCCGAGCGGCTCTCGCAGGCGGACGAGATCGTCGAGCGGATCGACCTGCCGTTCATGCGCCGTCTCCTCGAAGAGGCGTGACCCCACTCGTCCTCGCCCACCGCGGCGCGTGCTGGGAAGCGCCCGAGAACACGCTGGAAGCCTTCGAGCTGGCCATCGCCGAGGAGGCGGACTACGTGGAGTTCGACGTGCGCGCGCGCGGTGACGAGCTCGTCGTCTGCCACGATCCCGGCCCACCCGAGGGCGTCCCCACTTTGGACGAGGTGCTCGCCGCGCTCACGGGCCGGGTAGGCCTCTGCGTCGAGGTGAAGGAGGAGGAGACGACGGATGCCGTCCTCCGCGCGCTCGAGCGCCACGGCGTGGAGCCCGAACGGCTGCTCGTCGTCTCCTTCCAGTCGGGCGCGCTCGAGACGGTGGCCCGGCTTCGGCCGGAGATCCGCTGCGTGCTGCACACGAACGACCCGCTCTCCAGCGAGTCGTTCTGGGGAATCGGGCTCGAGGAACCGGCGCGGGCCGCGTGGATCGCGGACGCTCAGGCCCGCGGGCTCGCGACGTTGGTCTTCACCGTCAACGAGCCGGAGCGGATGCGCGAGCTCGCAGAGCTCGGCGTCACCGGGATCTTCACGGACCGGCCGGGGCTTCTGCGGCGGACGCTGGCTGCTCGCTGAGCGCCAGGACGCGGCCCCCGTCCGCCGGGAAGCTCGCCGCCACACGTGTGCCGACCGGCAACTCGGCGGCTTTCGACCCGGGAAGGTCGGCCGACAGCTCGTGATCTCCCGCGTCCACCTTCACCCGGGTGATCGCGCCCAGGAAGATGTGGGCGACGACCTCGCCGACGAGGGCCGACGAAGCGGCGCCGTCCGCTCGCTGCAGCTCGAGGATCTCCGGCCTGACGAGAACGAGCACGCGCTCGCCGCGCGGGAGATCGCGCGCCTCCGCGACGGATACCACCGTGCCGTTGACATCGATCTGGCCGCTCTCGGCGACCGTCGCTTCGAGCCGGTTCATCGTGCCGATGAACTCGGCGACGAACGGCGTGCCGGGCGCGTTGTAGATCTCCGCCGGCGAGCCGATCTGCTCGATCCGCCCGTGGGAGAGGACTGCCACGCGGTCGGAGACCGACAGCGCCTCCTCCTGGTCGTGCGTGACATAGAGCGTCGTGATGCCGAGCTGGGTCTGGAGGCGGCGGATCTCCTCGCGAAGCTGGACGCGCACCTTCGCGTCGAGGGCGGAAAGCGGCTCGTCGAGAAGAAGGACGCGCGGCTCGATGGCCAGAGCGCGGGCGAGCGCGACCCGCTGCTGCATCCCACCGGAGAGCTGGTGCGGATAGCGCTTCGCGGCTGCACTCAAGCCCACCAGCTCGAGGAGCTCCTCCACCCTCTTTCGCCGCTCCGCGCTCGACTGGCCGCGGACCCGGAGGCCGAACTCCACGTTGTCCGCCGCGTTCATGTTCGGGAAGAGCGAGTACGCCTGGAAGACCATCCCCATGTCGCGGCGGTTGGGCGGCACATTGGTCAGATCCTTGCCCTCGACGACCACGCGCCCCGAGGTCGGGCGCTCGAACCCGGCGACGATGCGGAGCGCGGTCGTCTTGCCGCAGCCCGAAGGGCCGAGCAAGGAGAGGAACTCCCCGGCCGCAAGCGCGACGTCGATCTCGTGGATGGCGGTGAAGTCTCCGAACTCCTTGTGCAGCCTTTCGAGCTCGAGATACGCCATCAGCGGGCTCCTCCCACCTGGACGGCGGCGCGCCCGGGCCGGCGACCGACCAAAAGGATCCCGAGGAGCGCGAGCCACGTGATCCCGAAGGAGATGATCGTCAGTGCGGCGGCCGGGTTCGCCTTCGTCTGGCCGATGTAGTTGATGTAGGTCGGGAACGTGTTGAAGAGCGCAAGGCTCGCCATCGTGAACTCGCCCATGACGAGCGCGAACGTGAGGAAGGCGCCCGCGATCGCGCCCGAGCTGATGTTCGGCAGGATCACGCGCCAGAGCGTCCGCGTCCAGCCGGCGCCGAGGCTCTGCGAAGCCTCGGTGAGCGTATGGACGTCGATGGCCCGGAACGCGTTGTCGAGCGCGAAGAACATGAACGGGAATGCGAGGACGACGTAGCCCGGCACGAGGTAGTAGGGCGAGCCGAGCAACGATGACGGTACTCGCTGGTAGTTCCAGAAATAGAGGAGCCCGACGATGAGGACGATCGGCGGGACGACGAACGGAAGCGCGCAGAGGAACTGCACGAGCGGGCGCAGGTGCGGCAGCCGCAGGTGCACCCAGTAGACCGTCGGGATGAAGAGGAGGAGCGCGACGATGATCGTCACGACCGCAAGCTTGAGCGAGACGAAGAACGTGTCGCGGAACTGCGGGTCGTCGAAGATCTCCCGGTAGGCGGCGAGGCTGTAGGAGTCCCCGTCCTTGAGGCTGAACTCGGCAGTCGCGGCGAGCGGCAGGAAGAAGTAGAGGAAGCCGACAGCGATCCAGAACCAGCCCGACTTGGTCACTGCACCGCCCTCCGCCAGCGAGATGCTCTCCGGTCGAGCACGAAGTAGATGGACATGGCGACCGCAATGACGATGACCATGCCGAACGCGAGCGCGTACGCCTGGTGGGGGTCGGAGAGCACGTTGCCGCTCACGAGCTCGCCGATCTTCAGGGGGACGAGCGGGATGTGCCCGGAGGTCAGGGCGTAGGCCGTCGCGTACGCGGCGAAGGACCCGCCGAAAAGGAGCACCATCGAGCCGAGGATCGACGGCAGGAGCACTGGTATGCCGACGTAGCGCCAGTACTGCGTCGAGGTCGCGCCGAGGTTCGACGCGGCCTCACGCCACTCGGCCTTCAGACCGTCGATGGCCGGCGCGATGATGAGGATCATGAGCGGAATCTGGAAGTAGAGGTAGGTGACGACCAGGCCCCAGAACCCGAAGAGCGTGAAGCCGTGGTCGTACGGGTTCAGGCCCATCGAGTCGAGGGCACGCGTGGCCAGGCCGACGGTTCCGAGGGTGGAGATGAAGGCGAACGCGAGCGGGACGCCGCCGAAGTTCGCCGCCACTCCGGAGAACGTCAGGAATGCAGGCCGGAGGAGCCTCGGCGCGCCGGGCGAGAGGGCCGCGTAGGCGATCAGGAAGCCGAGCGCACCGCCGAGCGCGGCCGTGATGAGGCTGATCTCGATGCTCTTCTGGTAGGCGTCCAGCGAGGAGCCCTTGAAGATGTCCTTGACGAACTCGGTCGTGAACTGGCCGTCCTGGGTCCGGAACGCGCCGATCAGGAGCGCGCCCGCGGGCACGAGCAGGAAGGCGGTCGCCCACGCGAGGAAGGGCACGAGCCCGAGCCAGGCGAGGGGAAAACGCCGCCCGGCCTGCCGTGGTGCGGCGGGCCGGGCGGCGTCGATCGTTTCCGCGGAAGCGGCCAGGGCTAGCCCTTACCCGGCGACCGCGTCCCAACCGTCTGCGATCACCTGCGTCGCCGCGTCGTTCTGCTCCGGCGTCGGGAACTGCACGTCCGTGTAGAGATCCGCCGACGGCAGCGCGTCGAGGAGCTCCTGCGGGACGACGCCGCGGTCCGAGAGATCCTGGAACCGCGCCGGGTGCGAGAACCCCTTGAGCCACAGGAGCTGGCCCTCGTCGGAGTAGAGGAACTCCTGCCAGAGGCGCGCGGCGAACGGATGCGGCGCGTCCGCGTTGATCGCCTGGCAGTAGAAGTTCCCGACCGCCGCGTCGGACGGAACGGTCACCTCCCAGGTGATGTTCGACTTGAACTCGGAGCCGTACGCGAGCTGCAGGTAGTCCCAGTCGATCGTGACGGGCGTCTGGCCGTTGGCCACCGTGGCCGGAGTGGCGTCGACGGTGATGAAGTTGCCCGAGTCCTTCAGCTCCTTGAAGAAGTCGATGCCGGGCTGGATGTCGTCGAGGGAGCCGCCGTTCGCGACCGAGGCGGCGAAGACCGCGGCGAACGCCGAGCCGGACTCGCGCGGGTCGCCGTTCAACGCGACCTTGCCCTTGTACTCGGGCTTCTTCAGATCGGCCCAGGCCGCCGGCAGCGGGGCGACCTTCGTGTTCGCCCCGAGCGAGACTGCGCCCCAGTAGTCGCCGACCCACGCGCCGTCCGCGTCTTTCAGGTCGTCGGGGATCGTGTCCCACTGGGAGTTCTTGTAATTGGCGTAGAGACCGCCGGTCTTGCCCTCCGCGGCGAAGGACGGCCCGACGTCGAGGACGTCAGGAGCGCGGTCCTGGCCCTTCAGCGACTTGACCGCCTGATTTTCCTCGGCCGAGGAGCCGTTCGGGTTCGCGTTATTGATCTTGATGCCGTATTTCGACGTGAACGTGCTCATGATCTCGCCGTAGTTCGCCCAGTCGGGCGGAAGCGCGATCGTGTTCAGCGTCCCCTCCTCCTTGGCGGCCGCGATCAGGTCGTCCATGGAGATGTCCGTGCCC
>DASSBN010000087.1:0-3747 GCA_035698665.1 Gaiellaceae bacterium | reverse complement strand
TCATCATGGGCCGCAACATGTACGGGCCGATCCGCGGTGAGTGGGGCGACACGGACTGGAAGGGCTGGTGGGGAGACGATCCGCCCTACCACGCACCGACCTACGTCCTCACTCACCACGCCCATGATCCGATCGAGATGGAGGGAGGGACGACCTTCCACTTCGTCACCGACGGGTTGGAATCCGCCTTCGCGCAGGCTCGTGAAGCTGCGAAAGACAAGAAGGTCTCGATCGCCGGGGGAGCATCATGCGCCCAGCAGGCCCTGGTCGCCGGCCTCGTCGACGAGCTCGATCTTCAGGTTTCCCCGGTCATCCTCGGCGCGGGCGAGAGACTGCTCGACAACTTCGAGCCCGGCTCGGCGCCTGAGCTCGAGCTGGAGCGGGTCCTCGAGGCGCCGGGCGTCGCACACCTCCGGTACCGCGTGACCTAGCCTCTCCGTGTGGTGTGTTGCCTCCAAAGCGGTACCGCGAAATCTCTGGATCGAAACGAAAGCCCAGTCGTTTCTCGCTACGACACACGGAACTTCGACCTGTGCGACAGCGGCGTATCTCAGGCAAGCAGTCACGCTGCTTCAGTGCCGAACCCGGTAGTGAACGTGGCTGACACCGCCCTCCCCCTCGAGGATCCGTGTGCGTTCCAGCTCGATCTGTTCAGCAGGCAGGCACTCGAACAGCCGTCGCCCCTGGCCGAAGAGCACCGGAATCACGTGAAGCTCGAGCTCGTCGAGGACGCCTGCGGCGAGTGCGAGCTGCGCGACCGCCGCCCCGTGGACCAGCACGTTCTTGCCGTCCGCGGCCTCCATGGCCCGGGTCATCGCGATGCTTACGTCGTCCACGTAGGTGACCAGCGGCCAATGGTTGATGTCGATGCCGGGCTCGTGCCGGCTGTAGATGAATATCGGCACGCCGTCGTGGTGGTCGCCGCCCCAGCCGCCTGCCGGCTCGAAGGTCCCGCGGCCGGCGACGACCGCGCCGGTGGACATGAACTCATCGACGACCTGGCCGTTCACACCCGATCGGCGGAGCGGCGGTGGTCCCGACGAGCCGTCGGGCTCGCCGGTCAGGACCCACTCGTGCAGGCGCTCGCCACCGTCGCCGAGGCCGTTGTCGAAGCTCTCGTTAGGTCCGGCGATGAAGCCGTCGAGCGACATGGACATGTAAAGAACGGATGCCGACACCGCGTCTCCTCTTCATGTGGGCTGCCGTCCAATAGACCGTATGGCGGCGCGAGACTAATCGCTACCGGGATTCCTTTGGCACGGGTTTGGTCAGCGGGGAAGCACCGCTCGAGCTTGATGACCGCTGCCCGAGCTGCGGTTGCGAGTACCGCGCCATCCCCGGCCGACCGACCCCGCGATCAATCGGTGACGGCCTTCGATCACGTCGTTGCCCGTTGTGGCCGGAAGCGACGACTCGATCGGCAACCTCCGGCCGAGCTGTGCTCGCTGAACCGGGGCCGGAAGTACCTCCGAGGCAGCGACTTACAGCCGCTCAACCGAGACGCGCATTGTACCTCGGTCGCACTCCTGAGCGAGCTCACCGACCACTTGCTGAATCCCCGCACTACCGAGGACGACGACCGTCACGGGTGCGCCCAAGGACGCGCAATTGACCTCGACGAGGAACTCGGGCTTGGATGCGGACGCAGGAGCGGCCACCGCACCGATCAGTCCGGTAGCGACCATCACCGTCGCGGCTGCAGTACGAATCCTTCGCATGTCTCTCCCCTTCCTTCTGTGGGCGGGGCGCACGGCTCGCCACGGCCCCAACCCCTTCGGTGGCATCTGCGGCGAGTTTATACGCGAACGGGAGCGTCGGCATGCGCCTGCTGCAATCGCAGTCGGCGGCGAGACTGAGATTCGACGCCGAACGCGTCACTCGCTGCAGAACGCAGGCAGGCAGTGCGTCTGCAGCGTCTCGATGACCTGCGAGTTGTTTCCTTGTTCGGGTCGGCTTCGAGGGTTGGGCTCAAAGACCGTCGCCGTCAGCCTGCGGGTAAAACTCTCCGCTCGGGAACCGTCGGCGCCCGCCAGTCACGGGGGGCCGTGACCGTCGGCCGGAAGCAAGAAAGGAGCATCTGATGTTGGACCACGTTGGCTTCGGCGTCTCAGACTACGAAGGCAGCAAAGCGTTCTACGCCAAGGCGCTCGCGCCGCTGGGGATCGAGTTGATCAAGGAGCCGTCCGGCCGCGCAGCAGGATTTGGTCGCAACGGCAGGGCGTTCTTCTGGCTCGAAGCCTCGCGTCCGTCGGTTACCCAGCTTCACGTTGCCTTCGCCTGTGACGCGCGCGCCCTCGTCCACGCCTTCCACGAGGCCGCGACTGCGGCCGGCGGGACCGACAACGGAGAGCCGGGACTACGTCCGACCTACCACGAGGACTTCTACGCCGCCTACGTTCTCGACCTGGATGGCAACAACATCGAGGCGGTTTGCCATCGCCCAGCCTAAGCCACCTATGTCGGCTCCGTTGCCAACGCCGGATCGTGCTCGTCAGCCGCGGCTGCATTCGTCTCCTGAGTGGAGCCGGCTACTGCGACCGCCGCCAGCAGGCCAGCGGCGATCGCCTCGATCAGTCGATTTGGGAGCGTTGGGGCCTAGCCCCTCCGTGTGGTGGGTTGCCGGGTCAGCCGCACGGCGGCGCTAGCCGCGTGTCCGCTTCGCCTTTGCCTTCGTATGGACGGACTCGTCGAGCTCGGTCGCCGTGATCTCGAGCTTGAGCCTGAGCTTCGGCCTGCGCTCGAGCAGCTTGCGACCTTTGCGCGAGAGCGTCAGCTTCAGCTTCTTCGAACTACCGCCGGCAAGCGTCTGAGGCTTGCTCTTCGCGACCTTGACCAGCTTGGCGTTCCGCTTGCCCTTCGATTTCGCCCGGGCGACGACCCTGACGTCGTCGCAAGCCGCCCATTCGGCTGGACAGAGCAGGATGCCGGCGAGCTTCCGCCCCTTCTTCTTGAAGCTCTGCTTCGTCGTCGGATGGAGCTCCGGCAGCGAGGCGAAGTCGGCGGCGAGCTGGTAGCCGGCGGGCAGGAAGCGATCGGCGAATGCGCCGACGAGCCCCGCGAACGTGCCCGGGCGCTCGACCACGGGCAGTCGCAGCTGCAGGTTCGACACCGTCACTGGCTGCTGGCCGTTCGAGCGCCTGCCGAATCCGCCGGGCGCGCCGGCGTTGGTGTCGGCCGGAAGCAGCTCGAGCTTCGGCACGTGGCCCTCGGCGAACGTCCACGCGTTCGGGAAGAGCTGGAAGACCTGACGCGTGGGCCCGCCCGTTGCCGGGCGCCAGAGGCCGCGGGCGACGAGCCGCTCCTGACCGTCGGGTGCCACGTCGAGCAGGCGGGCGGCGACCTGCGAGTTCTCGCCGGGAAGGGTGAAGTCGGCGATCACCGTCGGCGAGCCCATCAGCGTGTAGCCGCCGGCGGGCGCCGGATCGAGTCGATACGTGGCCGCCCCGGTCTGGTCTGCGCCCGGAGCCTGCACGCAGGCTCCGCCGCCACCGATCGGGTTGAACGCCACCGCGATCGACTCGCTGCCGGCGGTGGGGTCGATCGTGGTCGCGCCCCCGGCGTCGAGGCGCACCTCGCCCTTGGCGATCCGCGCCCAGTCGGGAGCCGTGTAGGGACCGCCCGAGGGAGCGTCGCCTGGGCACGTCGTCGTGTACGCCGTCACGCCCTGCGCCGGCTCGGGGCCGACGCCCTTGACGTAGTGGTCCATCCAGGCGTTCTCAGCGGCCCTCAGGGCGGCTTGGACGTCGC
>DASSBN010000086.1:0-4913 GCA_035698665.1 Gaiellaceae bacterium | reverse complement strand
CGCCGATCGCGTCGGGGCCGAGCGTCGCGATCAGCTCGAGGCTCGCGCGTGCTCCCGGGGCCGAGAACCAGGGGATCGAGACGTCGAGCCGGTGCGCGTCGGACGCGAGCTGGGGCGCGCCGTAGTAGTCCTCGAAGGGATCGGAGCGCGACTTCCAGCCCGCGAGCCACGGCGTGATCTCGGGCAGGCGCTCCGGCCGCACATAGAAGAAACAGAGGCCCCGCGGCGAGAGCAGCCACTTGTAGGAGTGAGCCACGAGGTAGTCGACACCCTCGAGGCTCACGGGAATCGAGCCGACGGCCTGCGTCCCGTCCAGGAAGAGGCGCGTCCCGGCGGCCTTGATCGCCGCGAGGTCGGGCATGAGCCCGTCCGACGACTGCACGAGGCTTACTGCGACGAGGGCCGTACGCTCGTCGATCCCTTCCGCGAGCCGTTCGAGAGGAAGCGTCCGCAGCTCGACGCCGCGCTCGGCCAGCGGCCGCCACGGGAAGAGCAAGGAGTCGAAGTCGCGCTCGTAGAGGACGACGTTCGCCCCCGCCTCGGCGGGGAGGCTCGCGGCGACGATTCCGGCGGCGACCGAGGCGGCCGCCACGTAGGCGATGTCGCGGGGCTCGGCGCCCACGATTCGGGCGAAGAGCTCGCGGCACCTCTCGCCGTCCTGCTCCCAGTCGATCCACGAGCCACGCTTGCTCCAGCTCGCGATCGCCTCCTCGATGGCCGCGAGGGTGGAGCGCGGCGGCAAGCCGTACGTCGCGGTGTCCAGGTAGCCGCGGGTCGGTGAGCCTTCGTATTCAGACGGCGCGAGCAATGTCCTCGAGAGCCTCCGGGTTCTCGACCGAGGAAAGGTCACCTGGATCTTTCCCCAACGCCTTCGCTCGTACCGCGCGTCGCACGATCTTCGCGCTTCGCGTCTTCGGCAGCGCGGGCACGAAGACCACGCGGTCGGGCTTGAAGGCGCGCCCGAGCTGGGCGGCTGCGAGCTCCGCCACCTCGCCGGCGAGCTGATCGGTCTCCTCCTGGCCGCGCCCGAGCACGCAAAAGACCCAGGCGACCTCGCCCTTCACCTCGTGCGGGACGCCGACGGCGGCCGCCTCGGCCACCGCGGGATGGGCGACGACGGCGGACTCGATCTCAGCCGGGCCGATCCGCTTGCCCGCGATGTTGAGCGTGTCGTCGGAGCGGCCGTGGAGGAACCAGTAGCCGTCCTCGTCCACGGAGGCCCAGTCGCCGTGCACCCACGTCCCCGGCAGCCGGCGCCAGTAGGCGTCGAGGTAACGCTCGGGGTCGCGCCAGAAGCCGCGCGTCATCCCGGGGAAGGGCCTTCGGCACACGAGCTCGCCGACCTCGCCGCTCTCGACCAGGGAATTGCCCTCCTGGTCGACCACGTCCATGTCCATCCCGAGCGCGGGCCCGCCCAGCGAGCAGGCCTTGATCGGGATCGCGGGGGTGGGCGAGAGGAAGCACGCGCCGATCTCCGTCCCGCCCGAGCAGTTGATGATGGGGCAGCGAGCGCCGCCCACCTGTTCGAAGAGCCAGCGGTAGGGGTCGGGGTTCCACGGCTCGCCGGTCGTGACGATCACGCGCAGGGACGAGAGGTCGCTTTGCGGGTCGCCGTGCTGCATCAGGGCGCGGATGAGTGTCGGCGAGCAGCCGAGGATGCTCACGCGCTCGGCCTCGATCGTCTTCCAGAGCCGGTCCGGCGGGTAGTCCGGGGCACCTTCGGCGAAGACGAGCTTCGCCCCCATGGCTCCGCCGCCGACGACAGTCCAGGGCCCCATGATCCAGCCCATGTCGGTGGCGAAATGGATGGCGTCGTCGGGGTGCGCATCGGCCTGGTAGGCGAGCTCGCGGCCGATCGAGACGAGGAAGCCTCCCTGGACGTGGAGAACGCCCTTCGGCTTCCCGGTCGTGCCCGACGTGTAGGTCAGAAGGTACGGATGCTCCGAGTCGACCTCGAGCGGGGGGAGCCTGCCCGGCCCGAGCTCGACGCCTCCCCAGGAGCGGTCCTCGCGGTTCCAGGTGACGACGTGCTCGACCGCGGGCGCCTCCCGCGCCGCGTCCTCGACTGTGGCCTGCATGTCGAGCCGTTTCCCGCGCCGCAGAGACCAGTCTGCGGTGACGACGACCTTCGCCTCGGAGTCCTGCAGCCGTTCGCGCACGGCCGGGCCGGCGAAGCCCGAGAAGATCGGCACCTGCACCGCCCCGATGTGGGCACAGGCATGCGAGGCGACGACCACCTCGGGGCACATCGGCATGTAGATCCCGACGCGGTCGCCGGGCTCCACCCCGAGTGCGACGAGGCCCTCCGCGAGCCGGGTCACCTGGGAGGAAAGCTCGGCGAAGGTGTACTCCCAGCGCGCGCCGTCTTCGCCCAGCCCGACTGCGGCGACGCGATCGGGGTCGCGCTCGGCCCAGCGATGGACGCAGTTCCAGGCGATCGAGAGGGTCGAGCCGACGAACCACGTCGCCCACTCCGGGCCGCGCGACAGGTCGACGACCTCGTTCCACGGCGTCGCGAAGTCGAGCCCCATGTCCTCGATCGCCGCGGGCCAGAACCATTCCGGGTCGTCCTGCGAGCGGCGCACGAGCTCCCAGTAATCCTCGTAGCCGTGGCGCCGCATGAGCCTCGAGACGTTGGCGTGGGAGAGCGTGCGCGCGTCGGGTCGCCAGACGACGTCAGCCATTCGCGCCCAGTGTACGAGGCACCGCAGCGGCTGCTAGCTTAGTTCCCACTAACTTTGTGAGGAGGACTGGATGAAGGCGAAGATCTTCGACCCGGAGAATAGGAAGTGGTGGACGCTGGGGGCGGTCGCCTTCGGCCTGTTCATGATCATGCTCGACAACACGATCGTGAACGTGGCGCTGCCTTCGATCCAGCGCGACCTGAACATCGGCATCTCCGAGCTCGAATGGGTCTTCAACGGCTACGCGCTCACCTTCGGCGTCCTCATGCTCACGGGCGGCAAGCTGGCCGACCTGATGGGCCGGCGGCGCATCTTCATCGCCGGCCTCGTGATCTTCACCATCGCGTCGCTCTTCTGCGGCCTCGCGACGAGCTCGGCGTGGCTGATCGGCGCGCGCGTCCTCCAGGGCGTCGGGTCGGCGTTCATGAATCCCGCGACGCTCTCGATCATCACGGCGACCTTCCCTCCCCGCCAGCGCGGAATGGCGATCGGGATCTGGGCCGGCGTCTCGGCGATGGCGCTCGCGATCGGCCCGCTCGTCGGCGGGCTCATCACCGAGCACTGGAGCTGGAACTGGATCTTCTTCATCAACGTGCCGATCGGGATCCTCGCGATCGTGGTCACCCGGCTCGTCGTCGACGAGTCTCGTGACACCTCGGCCGAGCAGCGACTCGACCTTCCCGGGCTCCTCTCCTCGGGAATCGCGCTCTTCGCGCTGACGTACGGCCTGATCGAGGCGAACACGTACGGCTGGACGTCGCCGCGCATCCTCTCCCTCTTCGCCGTAGCGGTCGTCGCGTTCGCCGCCTTCATCCTGCTCGAGCTGCACCAGCGAGCGCCGATGCTCGACCTCAACCTCTTCAGGAACGGGACCTTCGCCGGGACGAACAGCGTCATGCTCCTCGTCGGCCTCGCCATGTTCGGGGTCTTCTTCTACAACTCGCTCTTCATCCAGAACGTCATGGGCTGGTCGGCGGTGCAGACCGGCGCGTCGTTCCTGCCGATGACCGTCCTGATCATCCTCGTGGCCCCCGCGGCGGGGAAGTGGTCCGACCACGTCGGTTCGCGGTGGCTCATGGGCGCCGGGATGGTGCTGCTCTCGATCTCCCTGCTCATCTTCTCGCGGCTCGACGCGACCTCGGACTTCTGGGACATCCTGCCCGGCCTCCTCGTCGGCGGCTTCGGCATGGCGATCGTGATGACGCCGACGACGGCTGCGGCGATGGGCTCTGTGCCCGTCGACAAGGCCGGGGTCGGCTCGGCCGTCCTGAACAGCATGCGCCAGGTCGGCGGAGCGCTCGGCATCGCCGTCATGGGCGCGATCATCGCGAGCTCGGCGACTGGGCAGCCCGGGACTCCCGAGTCCCTGGTCGGTTTCGTGAACGGGTACCAGAACGCGCTCACGGTGGCCGCCGGAATCGCGCTCGTCGGAGCGATCCTCTCGGTCGTGACCGTGCGGAAGTACCGGCACGCCGACCAGCCCGTCCTCGAAGGCGCGTGAGCACCGTCCGGCTCCCGGCCGAGGAGCGGCGCGCCTCGCTCCTCAGCACCGCCTGCGGTCTTTTCGCACGCCGCAGCTACCACGGGACGACCACGGCGGAGATCGCCCGGGCCGCGGGCGTCACCGAGCCCGTGCTGTACCGCCATTTCGAATCGAAGCGCGCGCTCTACCTCGCCTGCATGGACTGGAGCTGGGAAGAGGTGAAGGAGCTCTGGGCCGACCGGGTGGCAGCCGAGCCCGATCCCGGCCTCTGGCTCGCGACCATCGGACGTGCGTTCGTCGAGTCCGAGACGGAGCGCCCCCGCTCCTCGCCTCTCTGGGTGCAGGCGCTGGCCGAGTCCTCCGCCGATCCCGAGATCGCCTCCTACATGCGCGCGCACATGCACGAGGTGCACGAGTACGTGGCCGACGTCCTCCGTCGCGCGCAGGGTGCCGGTGGCGTGCCGCCCGAACGCGATCCGGACGCGGAGGCGTGGATCTTCATCGCCCTCGGGCTCCTTTCCATGGCCGACGAGGTCGTGGGCACGCTTCTGCAGGACGCGTGGCCGGCGATCCGGGCGAGCCGGATCACGTGGCTGCGAGGCTCACTTCACGAGGCGTGAAGCGTGCTGCCCGTTCGAGGGATAGACGAAGCGGCCCCGAGGGCCGACGCTTCGACCATGTTTGTGTCATTCCAGGCGACAACCCGGAAGCTCCGGCTCTGCGGCCCAGCCGATGCCTCCGGGTTG
>DASSBN010000085.1:0-16363 GCA_035698665.1 Gaiellaceae bacterium | reverse complement strand
CGAGTCGACCCTGGCCGCGCAGCAAGAGCAGCTCGCACTCGGGAAGGCGACCTGGGAGGGAGCCTGCGCCACGTGTCACGGCCTCAACGGAGAGGGCGACGTGGGCCCCGCGATCGCCGGCAACGGGACGCTCTCGAACCGCGACGCGCTCGAGACGCTGCTCCAGAACGGCCAGAACACGCCGCAGTTCGACTACTACATGCCGCCCGTGGGCCGAGGCTGGCCCCCCGAGCAGCTGGACGCGCTGATGGCCTACATCAAGTCCTCGAAGACGCTCTCCACCGCACCCGCACCCACCACGGGAGGAGGTGGCTAGTGGCCACGCGGAGCGAAGCGCTCGCGCCGACGTGGAAAGAGGGCTCGGTCACGAGCTGGCTGACGACGGTCGACCACAAGCGGATCGGGATCCTCTACCTCGTGACGTCGTTCGTCTTCTTCGGGGCGGCCGGGATCATGGCGCTCCTGATGCGGATCCAGCTCTCGCACGCGGATGCCGGCTTCCTGACGCGGAGCGCCTACAACCAGGTCGTGACGATGCACGGCACGGCGATGATCTTCCTCTTCGTCGTGCCGGTGCTCGCGGGATTCGGCAATTACCTCGTCCCGCTCATGCTCGGGGCACGAGACATGGCGTTCCCGCGACTGAACGCCGCCTCCTTCTGGCTCTTCTTGCTCGGCGGCCTCGTGCTCCTCTCGAGTTTCCTCGCCGACCAGGGCGGTGCGCAGTGCGGGTGGACGTCGTACACGCCTTGCTCGGAAGCCCAGTTCAGCCCGGGGAACGGCCAGGACCTCTGGATCCTCGGGATCCACCTGACCGGCATCTCATCGATCCTCGGCGCGATCAACTTCATCGTCACGATCCACAACATGCGCGCTCCCGGAATGACCTGGATGCGAATCCCTCTTTTCGTCTGGTCGATCGAGGCCTACGCGGTCATGCTTCTCCTCGTCCTCCCGACGATCGCGGCGGCCGTGACGCTCCTCCTCCTCGACCGCCAAGCGGGCACCGAGTTCTTCGACGCGGCCAGCGGCGGCCCCGTCCTCTGGCAGCACATGTTCTGGTTCTTCGGCCACCCCGAGGTCTACATCATGGTGCTACCGGCGATGGGGATCCTCTCGGAGGTCATACCGGTCTTCTCGCGGAAGCCGATCTTCGGCTACAAGGCGGTCGCGTTCTCCACCATCGGCATCGCCTTCGCGAGCATGCTCGTCTGGGCGCACCACATGTTCACGATCGGGATGCCCACCTACTTGCAGGCCTGGTTCTTGGTGACGTCGTTCTCGGTCGCGGTCCCCACCGCGGTAAAGATCTTCAACTGGCTTGCAACGCTCTGGCGCGGGAATCTGATCTTCCGTGCGCCGCTCATGTTTGCCCTCGGGTTCGTCGGCCTCTTCACCATGGGCGGACTCTCCGGCATCCTCGTCGCCGTCTTTCCGTTCGACTACCAGGCGCACGACTCGTACTACGTCGTCGCGCATTTCCACTACGTCCTCTTCGGAGGAACCGTGTTCGGGGTGTTCGCGGGCGTCTACTACTGGTTCCCGAAGATGACAGGACGGATGTACGACGAGCGGCTCGCCCAGATCCACTTCTGGCTGCTCTTCATCGGCTTCAACGCCGCCTTTCTACCTCAGCACATGCTCGGGCTCATGGGTATGCAGCGGCGGATCTACACGTACAGCCAGGGCGGGCTTTTCGAGTGGTACAACGTCATCTCGTCGATCGGAGCTCTCCTCATGGGTGTGGCCATGCTCGTCTTCCTCTGGAACGCGGTCGCCAGCTGGCGCACGGGTCGTCGTGTCGGCCCGGACCCGTGGGGCGCTGACACGCTCGAGTGGTATGCAACTTCGCCGCCTCCGCCGCACAACTTCGACCGCGTCCCCTACGTGAGGAGCCCCCGGCCGCTCCGCGACCTGCGGCTTCGCCTCCGGGAGCGAGAGGCGTGAGACCCGGACCCTGGCTGCGGCTGCTCGCGATTGCCTCCACGGCCGGAGTGGCCGCCGTCGTGGCGACCGGCGAGTGGGGCCTCGCCCACGACGTCGTCGCGAACGTCACACTCGTGCTCCTCGCCGCCGTCGTCCTCTGCGCGCGACTTGCCTACCGGAACCGGAGAACGCTACTCGTCGCATCCGGATCGGCCTTCGCGTTCTTCGCGCTCGCTGGACTCTCGGCCCTCGCCGTGGCGCCGACCGCGGTGCATTTCACCCTCGGAGCAGCAGCGCTCGTCGCCTCGGCCCTCGCCGCGGCGGTCTGCGCGCGCGCGGGCGAACCGGCTCCCCGCGCGGCGTGGCGTGACTACCTCACCCTCACGAAGCCGCGCATCATGGTGCTCCTTCTCCTCACAGCGGCGGGCGGGATGTTCGTCGGCGCGGAGGGAGTGCCGCCCGCCGGGCTCTTCGCCGCGACCATGGCCGGCCTCGCGCTAGCCTGCGGCGGCGCCAGTGCGCTCAACCACGTCCTCGACCGCGACATCGACGTCCACATGCGGCGCACGGACAAGCGGCCGGTGGCGGCGGGCCGCATTCCGGTGGAGCGCGCCCTCGAGTTCGGGCTCGCGCTCTCGGCCCTGTCTTTCGTCCTTCTCGCGAGCTTCGTCAACGTCCTCGCGGCCGTGCTCGCCCTCGCGGGAGGCCTTTTCTACGTGCTCGTCTACACCCGCTGGCTGAAGCGCTCGACCCCGCAGAACATCGTCATCGGAGGAGCTGCGGGCGCGGTCCCGCCGCTCGTCGGCTGGGCGGCCGCGACCGGCAACCTGACCCTGCCGGCGCTGTGGCTCTTCCTGATCGTCTTCTTCTGGACGCCGCCGCACTTCTGGGCGCTCGCACTCCTCATCCGCCGCGACTACGAGGCTGCGCGCGTCCCGATGCTCCCGGTCGTGAAGGGCGAGGCGCAGACGGCGCGCTCGATCGTCACCTACTCCTTCGTCCTCCTCGGCATCTCGCTTCTGCCCTTCCTCTCGAACACGCTCGGCGTCTTCTACCTCGTCTCGGCGCTCGCGCTCGGCCTCGCCTTCGTCGGCCTCGCGCTCATCCTGCGACGGCAGACAACGCCGGCGAACGCGCGCCGGCTCTTCTCGTTCTCGCTGGCGTACCTCGCGCTCCTCTTCGTGGCCATGGCCCTCGACCCGATCCTCTTCTGATGGACCCGGAGCTCTCCCGCAAGAACATGCGTCTCGGCCTCCTCCTCTTCGGCCTCGTGGTCGTGCTCTTCGTCGGGTCGATCCTCGTCGCCGAGATCTGGCACGCCACCTACTGAGACGGGCCTGAACGCCTTCATCACCGAGGTCGCCGAGCCCGGAGACGGGATCCGCCTCGGCGTCAAGGACCTCTTCGACACCGCCGGCCTCCGGACGACGTACGGCTCGGCGATCTTCGCGGAGCACATCCCTGAACGCAGCGCGTCGGCCGTCTTGCGCCTAGAGGCCGCCGGCTACGCCGTCGTCGGCAAGACGAACCTGCACGAGTTCGCCTACGGGATCACCTCGGAGAACGAGCACTTCGGGGACGTCGGCAACCCGCTCGCGGAGGACCGCTATCCGGGCGGTTCGAGCGGAGGGTCGGCGGCTGCGCTCGCCGCAGGTCTTTGCGACGCGGCGCTCGGCACCGACTCGGCCGGCTCGATCCGCATCCCCGCCGCGTGCTGCGGGATCGTCGGCTTCAAGCCGACGCACGGCCTTGTGCCCATGGACGGCTGCTGGGCCCTCGCCCCGTCCTTCGACACCGCGGGGCCGATGGCCAGGGACGTTGTCTCCTGCGCGGCGATGATGAAGGCGCTCGAGCCAGGCCTGGTCTCGATGCCGGTCGCCGTCGAGGAGGTCCGCGTCGGCGTTTCGTGGCTCGAAGATGCGAGTCCCGGTGTCCGCGCTCGGGCCAGCCAGGCTGCCGAGCGCTTACCCGACCGCAAGGAGATCGACTTCCCGCTCATGCCGGCCAACATCGACGCAGCTTTCCAGCGGGAGGTCGCCGACGTGCACCGCGACCTCTTCGCCGAGAACGCCGGCCGATACGGCGCGAACGTCCGCGGGAAGGTCGAGCGTGCGCTCGAGGTGACCGACCGGGACTACGAGGCGAGCGTGGCCGCCCGTGAGCGCTACCGCGAAGAAGCCGGCGCCGCGCTGGAGGGATTCGACCTCCTCCTCGTCCCGACGATCGGCACCGTCGCGCCGCCGCGAACGACGGCGGAGCGGGACTTGAGACCGAGCGTCCTCCGCTTCACGGAACCCTTCAACGTGCTCGGCTGGCCGGCGCTGGCACTCCCGTGCGGAGCGGCCGAAGCCGGCCTCCCGGCCTCGGTTTCGCTCGTCGGCCGAGCCGGTGAGGACGCGCTCGTCCTCGGCGCCGGTCTCGCGCTGGAAGCCGCACTGGAACGCTGTTAGGGTTCCTGCCCTCTTGGGGGGCAGGCTTGCATTCGGGATCGTCGCGCTGGCCGCCTGCGTGCTCGTAGCACTCGCGCCCGGCGCTGCGCACAAAGCCGGCGCCGCCCCGACCTGCGACCCCTTCACGCCCGCGAGCTTCCGCGGCGAGGTGCCCACGGGACACGACGTGCTCGGCTTCGACCTCGGCTCGCAGGAGGTGACCTCCGCCGAGTCGGACACGTACGTCGCGGCGGTGGATGCCGCGAGCCCGCGCGTCGTCTCCGGCGTGTTCGGCCACTCCGTGGAGGGCCGGCCGCTCACATACGCGATCGTCGGCAAGCCGGAGAACGTCACTCCCTCGGGGCTCGCCGCAGTTCAGGCAAATGCGCGGACGCTCATGGATCCGACCACATCCGCCTCGACGGCGGCCGCGCTCGCCGCGAGCACTCCCGCCATCCTCTGGATCGCCTCCAACGTGCACGGGAGCGAGGAGAGCGGCACCGACGCGTCGCTCGAGGTGCTCTACGAGCTCGCCGACCGGAGCGACTGCGCCGCGGCGAGGATCCTCGACAACGCGATCGTCGTCATCGTCCCGAGCCAGAACCCGGACGGCCGCGAGGCCGAGCGGCGGCAGAACGCTTACGGCTTCGACATGAACCGCGACTGGTTCGCCCGCACCCAGCCCGAAACCGACTCGAAGGTCGAGCTCGTCAAGCGATACCCGCCCGTCCTCTTCATCGACGACCACGAGATGGGGACGAACACCTTCTTCTTCCCGCCCAACGCCGACCCGATGTACCACGAGGTGACGGACGAGGTCGTCGGCTGGATCAACAACATTTACGGCGCCTCGATGCAGGCCGAGTTCAAACGCCAGCACATTCCGTTCTTCAACGGCCGCACGTACGACTTCTTCGGCGTCTACTACGGGGACACCGTGCCGGCGAACGGGTTCATGGCCGCCGGGATGACCTTCGAGAAGTACAGCGGGGACAAGGTCCCCATCCGCGTCCGCGAGCAGTACGTCGCGCAGTGGACGTCGATCTCACAGGCGGCGATCTCGAAGGAGCGGATCCTCGACGAGTGGCATGAAGCCTGGGCCGAAGCCCTCGTCGAGGGCCAGGCGGGTCAGCTCGAGCCGAACACCGTCGTCAACCCGAAGAACGCGATCGAGCAACAGGTACCCAACGCGCCCGTCCGCAACTACTTCATTCGCAACGACGATTCGGCCAAGGCCGCCGACGTGAAGGCGCTCGTCCGGCGGCTGCAGCGGATGGAGGTCGACGTCTACCGGCTGACCGCGCCGCTCACGGTCTCCGACTTCCACCCGTACGGCCGCCCCGTCACGGCGACGACGCTACCCACCGGCACGTACTGGATCCCGCTCGCGCAGCGCCAGAAACACTGGGTGCAGGCAATGCTGAACGAGACGACCTATCCGCCGGTCAACTTCTTCTACGACGTGAGCGCGTGGAGTCAGCCGCTCCTCTTCAACGTCTCGGGCGGCTACTCCGGCGCGGCCGTGACCCCGTCGGCGACTCTCGAGCCGCCCCTTCCCGCACCGGCCCCTCCGGCGCTCCCGGCCAACCTCCCCCGGATCGGCGTCCTCCAGACGTCGGGCTCGACGGCAGCCCGCGAGTCCGCCGGCTGGCTGCGCTGGCTCTTCGACGAGCAGTGGCACGTGCCGTTCCAGGACGTCACGCCTGCCCAGATCGCCGCCGGCAGCCTCGACGATATCGACGTCCTCATCGCCACGAACGGCAACGCCCAGGTGGCGACGCTGAACCTCGGCAAGCCGGGCAAGGACGCCCTGCGCGCCTGGGTCAATCAGGGTGGGCGCTTCGTCGGGATCCGGGGCGGGACCGAGCTCGCAGCGCGCCTCGGGCTGACCACCGCGCGCCTGCGCCCGGCCCACTCGGACGTGCCGGGAAGCCTCTTCCGCGTCGCCGTCAACCAGTCGAGCCCGCTCGCCACCGGCGTCGGACTCTACGACTGGGCGCTCTACGACTACGACGACGTCATGACGATCGTCGACGGAGCCGCGCCCGTCCGCTACCCCGCATTCGGCTCTGAGGACTTCTTCGTCTCGGGCTTCGCGAGCGGCGAGAACGAGCTCGGCGGGACGGCTGCCGTCGCCGACGAGCCCGTCGGCACCGGGAGGCTCGTCCTCTTCACGACCGATCCGAACTACCGCGCCTGGACGCAGGGCATGCAGAAGATCCTCTGGAACGCGCTCTTCGGCGCCGACCCGTGGACGGGGAGCGCGCCGAAGGCCGGGTCCGCCGCCCGCGCAGCGGACGAGGCCGCGGCGATCGCGGCGGCCGAAGCGCTCCCGGACCAGAGCGCGATCAAGCTCAGCGTCCACCAGCGCGACGCGGACCAGACCAAGGCGCTCATCCGCCGGTACACGACGAACTACACCGTCGCCAAGGCGACGGGCAAGGTCACGTACCTGATCGCGAATCCGGGAGGCCTGTCGGCCGACGAGCACCCGTTCATCGGGCTCCTCTCGCAGAATCTCGTCGACGCGGGAATCGCTCCCGTCGCGCTGCGGGTTCCCTAGGCGGGGACGGCCGCAAGCGCGCGCACGGCCTCTTCGTAGATCCGGTCGCGGCTGAAGATCTCGAGCTGGTCGGAGAGGAGGTCGCTCGCCGAGGCGCGCGTGGCCCGCGGCGGCGGAACCTCGTCGCCGTCGATCGCGACGAGCTCGACCTCGCCCGCCGGCTCGTGCTCGAGCTCCAGGCGCCTGCCGAGCCGCGCCTGCAGCCAACCCCAGAGGAGCAGCGTCTCACCGCGCGGGCCTGCGACACGGAGTGAGTCGGCCTCGGCGATCTCGGGCCATAGGGCGGCGCAGGCCTCGCGCCACGGGTGCAGCTTCGTCCAGGCGATGTCGGACACGGCGATCCGGTCGAAGATCTCCGGAAGGCGCGCGAAGGTCCCGTCGCAGTCGCTCCACTCGTCCGAGTCGATGACGAGGCGGTCGGCGACGTCGCCCAGCTGCCGGAGTGCCGCGCCGTCGAAGTCGGGCTCCCCCCGCCAGCGCAGGAACACCGGGAGGTCCGGGACGAGCAGCGGCACCGCGACGCTGGCCGGCGCACTCGCGCGCGGCCCGCAGAGCTGGAGCGAGATGACCTCGGAACACACCTGGCCCTGCTCCCCGGCCCGCACGAAGCAGCGCAGGTCGACCTCTCCGTCGAGCTCGTCGCGGGGCTCGTCGGGGCGCGGAAAGAGAAGGATCGTGCGCGACGGGTGCCGCTCGCCCATACCGGCGAGCGTGTCCGTCGCCGCGTCGACCCACCGCTCCGGCACCCACGCGATGTGCGTCATGACGCTGGTGCGGAGATTCGGCGCGTTGCCCGGGGCAGCCGCCGCATGCCTGAGGCGACCGAGCTCCTGCTCGATCTCCCGGATGGTGATGCCCTCGTTCAGTGCCGCCTCCAGGAGCGCCCGTCGCGCTGGATGAGCTCGTCCGCCGAGACCGGGCCCCAGGATCCGGCCTCGTAGTTGGGGAAGTTCGGGCGGTCGCGCTTCCACGGCGCGACCATCGCGTCGACGAGCGCCCATTGCTCCTCGACCTCGTCCGAGCGCGTGAACAGCGTCGCGTCGCCGAGCATGCAGTCGAGGATCAACCGCTCGTACGCCTCCGGCAGCCCGGTGCGGAACGAGCCGCCGTAGAGGAAGTCCATGTGCACGGTGCGGATCGACATGCCCTGCCCGGGCACCTTGGCGCCGACCGCGAGCGAGACGCCTTCGTCGGGCTGGATGTGGATGAGGAGGACGTTCGGACGCAGCGCGTCGTCCGAGTCGAGCTCGAACGGCGGATGCGGCGCGCGCTTGAACTGGATCGCGATCGTCGTCTCGCGCCTCGGCAGCCGCTTCCCCGTGCGGATGTAGAAGGGCGTGTCCGCCCAGCGCCAGTTGTCGACGTAGAGCTTCGCGGCGACGTAGGTCTCGGTCATCGAGTCCGGCGCCACGTCCGGCTCCTCGCGGTACCCGGGCACCTGTTCGCCCTCGATGTGGCCCGGCCCGTACTGGCCGCGAACGACGTGCTTGGGCCCGGGCGTGTGCAACGCCTTCAGCACTTTCACTTTCTCGTTGCGCACCGACTCGGCGGTGAAGTCGATCGGCGGCTCCATCGCGGTCAGCGCCACGAGCTGGAGCAGGTGGTTCTGGATGATGTCGCGCACGGCACCCGCTCGCTCGTAGTAGTCGGCACGCCCCTCGATCCCGAGCGACTCGGCCACCGTGATCTGGACGTGGTCGATGAACTGGCGGTTCCAGATCGGCTCGAAGATGCCGTTCGCGAACCGCAACACCAGCATGTTCTGGACGGTCTCCTTGCCGAGGTAGTGGTCGATGCGGAAGATCTCGTCCTCCGTGAAGTACTCGTGGACGACCTCGTTCAGCTGCCGCGCGGTCTCGAGGTCGTAGCCGAAGGGCTTCTCCACGATCACCCGCGTCCAGCCTTGGGTCGAACGCCGCTTGCCCATCTCGACCACGATCGTCCCGATCGCCGAGGGCGGCACCGCCAGGTAGTAGATGCGGTTCGCCGCCGTCCCGTGCTTCTCGTCGAGCTCGTTCAAGCACTTGACGACGTGCTCCTCGCCGCCCTGGTTGGAAAAATCGGTCGCCACGTAGCGGATCGTCTCGGCGAACTCGTCCCACACATCCTGCTGGAACTCGTCGCGGGCGTGATCCTGGATCGCCTGCTTCATCTTCTCCCGAAACTCCTCGTCGCTCATCTCGGTGCGGGCGACTCCGACGACCCCGAACTGCGGGGGCAAGAGATTTCGGACGGCGAGCGCGTAGAGCGCGGGGAACAGCTTGCGCTGGGTCAGGTCGCCGGAGGCGCCGAAGATCGTCAGCGCGCAGGGCTCGGGCGTGCGTCTGCGGCGCAGGCCCTCCTCGAGCGGATTCGGAGCCTCGACCTTCGTCGACACGCTCATTCGCTTCTCACCGCGTGACCGCCGAACTGGTTCCTAAGCGCGGCGTTGATCTTCGCCGCGAACGACTCGTCCTCCCGCGAGGCGAAGCGGGCGAAGAGCGCGGCGCTGATCACCGGGGCCGGCACGCTCTCGTTGATGGCTTCGAAGACGGTCCAGCGCCCTTCGCCGGAGTCCTCGACGTAGCCCGCGATGTGCTCGAGCTCATTGCCCTCGTTCTCGAGCGCGGTGTGGAGGAGCTCGAGGAGCCAGCTGCGGACGACGGAGCCGTAGCGCCAGATGCCCGCGATGTCGTGGAGGTCGAGGTCGTACTCGGACGAGTTCATGATGTCGAAGCCCTCCGCGTACGCCTGCATGAGGCCGTACTCGATCCCGTTGTGCACCATCTTCACGAAGTGGCCGGCGCCGGACGGGCCGACGTGCGCGTAGCCGTCCTCCGGCGCGAGCGTCTTGAAGGCGGGCTCGAGAAGCGAGACCGCGTCGTCCTCGCCGCCGACCATGAGGCAGTAGCCGTTGGCGAGGCCCCAGATTCCGCCCGAGACGCCCGCGTCGACGTAGCCGATGCCCTGCTCCGCGGCGAGCGCGGCGCGCTTCTTCGAATCGTGGAAGTTGGAGTTGCCGCCGTCGACGATCACGTCGCCCTCGTCGAGACAGCGCAGGAGCTCCTGTACCGCATTCTCGGTCGGCTCGCCGGCGGGGATCATCAGCCAGACGGCGCGGCGGGGCTCGAGCTGGCCGACGAGCTCTTCGAGGGAGCCGGCGGTGCCGCCGCCGCTCCGCGCGTAGGACTGGACGACGTGGCCGTCGTTCTCCAGCCGCTTCGCCATGTTGCCGCCCATGCGGCCGAGACCGACCATGCCGAGCTTCATGCGATGTCCTCCAGTCGAATGCGAACGATAGGCCTGCCGCGCTCCTGAAGCGAGGCGAGGTCGCCGTCGGCCTGTGCTCTGATCAGCTGCCCGAAGCCGAACTCGCGGCCGGGGATGGCCAGCTCCTCACCGGTGTCGTCGAGCACCTGGACGAAGCGCCCCGTGGGCGGCCCGCCCTTGTGCAGCTGGCCCGTCGAGTGCAGATACCGCGGGCCGAGGCCGTGCGTGACGACGCAGCCGGTCTGCCGCGCGCGGTCGACGAGCGGCTCGATCTCGGCCTCGCGCGCGGGATCGATGAACGCCTGGATGCAGACGTAGTCGGGGGGCGAGGCGTCGGCCAGCAGTTCATCCACGGTCCCTTCCGGACCGGTCCTGGTGCCTGGCACCAGGCCATGGCCGGAAAGGACCTCGTTCGTCCGGTCCTTGGCCTCCTGCACGTTCGGCTGGTCGAAGGGGTTGATGCCGATGATCGATCCCGCGACGGCAGTGGCGAACTCCCAGCGGTAGAACTCCTGGCCCAGCTCGTAGGGGTCGGTGACCCGCGCCTCCTCGCTTTGTCGATCCGGGCCGTCCGTCGGCTCCTCGACGGGAACGGGGACGAGGCCCTTCCCCTGCTTCCCCGTCGACTCCGCGATGAGCTGCTCGACCCACAGGCCGAAGCCTCCTGGGATCGGACTGACTTCGACCTTGTCGCGCCCACCCTTCCAGCCCTGCCCCATGCGCTCGCCGAGCTCGAGCCCGGGGTTGCCCTCGTCGAGCCGGCAGGCCTCGACCATCTCCTCGACACGGAGGAGAAAGCGCTCGAGGTCGACGCCCATGAGCGCCGCCGGGACGAAGCCGAACGCAGACAGGGCCGAGTAGCGGCCGCCGATTGTCGGCTCGCCGGCAAAGACGGCCCGGAAACCCCGCTGGCGCGCAAGGGTCTCGAGCTCGGAGCCGGGGTCGGTGATGGCGGCGAACGACTCCGCGCTGCCGTCCGTCCAGTCCCAGAAGAAGTCGAGGTGGCAGCGTGTCTCGAGGGTCGTGCCCGACTTCGAGGAGACGAGGAAGAGCGTCCGCGCCGGGTCGAGCGCATCGGCCGCGCGGCGAATCGCGGCGGGATGGGTCGTGTCGAGGACCTGGAGATGGTCGCTCTCGAAGGTGCGGCGGAGGACCTCGGGCGCCAGGCTCGATCCGCCCATGCCGAGCAGGACCACCGAGTCGAACCGGCCTAGGGTGCCGGCGGCGAACTCCTCGAGCTCGCCGATGCGCTGGCGCATCCTGAGCGGCTCGTCGAGCCAGCCGAGCCAGCGGTTCTCGTCGCGTCCGGTCCAGAGCGTGGCGTCGCGGGCCCAGAGGCGCTCGACCAGCTCGGCGGGCGCGAGCGAGGCCATGCGCCCTAGGCGGGAACGAGCTCGCCGGACTTCGCGCGGATGCCTTCGAGGAGCTCCGAGAACGAGTCGGCGAACTTCTCGACGCCCTCCCGTTCGAGCGTCTCGGTCACGTCGTCGTAGTCGACGCCCGCCTCCTCCAGGTCGGCGAAGAGCTGCTTCGCCTCGTCGAGCCCCTGTTCGAGCGTGAGCGCGACCTTCCCGTGATCCTGGAAGGCCTGGATCGTCTCCTCCGGCATCGTGTTGACCGTGTTCGGCCCGATGAGCTGCTCGACGTACATGACGTCGCGGTACTCCGGGTTCTTCGTCGAGGTCGAGGCCCAGAGCGGCCGCTGCGCCGTCGCGCCCTTGGAGACGAGGAAGTCCCACGCCTCGCCGGAGAAAAGCTCCTTGTAGCGCTCAAAGGCGAGCTTCGCGTTCGCGACCGCGAGCCGGCCCTTGAGGTCGTCGTGGCCGCCCAGCTCGTCGAGGCGCTTGTCGGCCTCCGTGTCGACGCGGCTGACGAAGAAGCTCGCCACCGACGCGACCGTGCCCGGGTCCCCGCCACCTGCCACGAGCCGCTCGAGGCCGCGGATATAGGCGCGCGCGACCTCCTCGTAGCGCTCGAGGGAGAAGATCAGCGTGACGTTGATGGACTTCCCTTTCGCGATCATGTCCTCGATCGCGGGCAGGCCGGGCTTCGTCGCCGGGATCTTCACGAAGAGGTTGGGCTTGTCGATCAGCTTGTGCAGGCGGACGGCCTCGGCGGTCGTCGCCTCGGTGTCGTAGGCGAGGTTCGGGTCGACCTCGATCGAGACGTACCCGTCCGTCCCCGAGCCCTCGTCCCAGACCGGCCGCAGAAGGTCGAGCGCCTCGCTCACGTCGTGCGTCGCCAGCCGGAGGAAGATCTCCTTCGGGTCGCGCTCCTCGGCCAGCACCTCGCGGAGCTGCTCGTCGTAGGCGTCCCCGGCGGAGATCGCCTTTTGGAAGATGGTCGGATTCGACGTGACGCCGACGACGGCGTCGTCCCGCATCATCCGCTCGAGCTCGCCCGAATTGAGCATGTCCCGCGAGAGGAAGTCGATCCAGACGCTCTGCCCCAGGGCGGAGAGCTCGTGCAGTCTGCTCTTTTCAGCCATGTCCTTCCTTTCACTCAGCCCACGCGCTGCCGCTTGCGCAGAAGCGCCTGGGCGCGCGTGACGACGTTCTCCGGTGTGAAGCCGAGCTTTTCGAGCACCGTCGTCCCCGGCGCCGAGGCGCCGAAGCGCTCCAGCGAGACCACGTCTCCCTCCTGCCCGACCCATTTCCACCAGCCGAGGCCGACGCCCGATTCCACGGAGAGACGGGCTTCGACCTCCGGGGGCAGAACCGAGTCGCGATACTCGACGGGCTGCTTCTCAAAGAGCTCCCAGCAGGGCATCGAGACGACGCGCGCCGCGACATCCTCCTCCTGCAGCCGCTTCGCCGCCTCGAGGGCGACCCAGACCTCGGAGCCCGTGGCGAGGATGAGCAGGTCCGGCGTCCCGTTGCCGTTCCCCTCCCAGAGGACGTAGGCGCCGCGCTCGACGCCGGAGGCGTCCCCGAGCTCGGTGCGGTCGAGGACGGGCAGGTCCTGGCGGCTGAGCGCCATTCCGACCGGGCCGTCCTTGCGCTCGAGCGCCACCTTCCATGCGTACGTCACTTCGTTTGCGTCCGCCGGGCGGATGAACCAGAGGTTCGGGATGGCGCGAAGAGCCATGTAGTGCTCGACGGGCTGGTGCGTGGGGCCGTCCTCGCCGAGCCCGACAGAGTCGTGTGTCCAGGCCCAGACGACCGGCAGGCCCATCAGCGCCGAGAGCCGCACGGCAGGGCGCATGTAGTCGCTGAAGATGAGGAAGGTCGAGCCGTACGGCTTCACGATCCCGCCGTGGACGGCGAGCCCGTTCACGATCGCGCCCATCGCGTGCTCGCGGACGCCGAACGGGATGTTCCGGCCGGCGAAGTCCCGCGAGAAGACGCCCGCACCGTCGAAGTTCGTCTTCGTGGATTCGACCAGGTCGGCCGCGCCTCCGAGCATCGTCGGCGCGTAGGTCTTGAAGGCCTCCATCACCGTCGCGCCGGCGGCGCGGGTGGCGATCTTGTCCTTCTCGGCGGGATCGAACGACGGCAGCGCCTCCACCCAGCCGGGCACGAGCTCGCCCGCGAAGGCGCGGTCCCAGTCCTCGGCCGCGTCCGGATACGTGTTCCGCCAGGCCTCCCAGCGCTGGTGCCACTCGTCCTCGAGCTCCTGGCCCTTGTCGCGCAGGTTCATGTGCTCGTAGACCTCGTCCGGGACGACGAAGTGCGCATCGGGATCCCACCCCATGATCTCCTTCGTCGCGCGCACCTCGTCCTCACCGAGGGGAGCGCCGTGCGCCTTGGCCGTGTCCTGTGCGTTCGGCGCAGGGTAGGCGATGTGGCTGCGGACGATGATGAGCGACGGCCGCTCGGATTCGTTCTGCGCGTTGGTGAGCGCACGCCTGACGGCAGCGAGGTCGTTGACGTCGGCGACGCGCTGCACGTGCCAGCCGTAGGCCTCGAAGCGCTTGCCCTTGTCCTCCGAGTCGAAGGAGAGGGCGGTCGTTCCGTCGATCGTGATCCGGTTGTCGTCGTAGAAGAAGATGAGCTTTCCGAGCCCGAACGCGCCGGCGAGCGAGGATGCCTCCTGGGAGACGCCCTCCATGAGATCGCCGTCGGAGGCGATCCCGTAGACGCGGTGGTCGACCACGCCGTGGCCGGGCCGGTTGTAGCGTTGGGCGAGGAACTTCTCCGCCATCGCGATGCCGACCGCGTTCGAGATGCCCTGGCCGAGCGGGCCCGTGGTCGTCTCGATTCCGGGTGTGAGGAAGTGCTCCGGATGGCCCGGTGTGAGCGACTCCCACTGCCGGAAGCGCTTGAGCTCCTCGAGCGCGAGGTTGTAGCCGGTCAGGTGAAGTGCCGCGTACTGGAGGATGCACGCGTGCCCGGCCGAGAGGACGAAGCGGTCACGGTCCTGCCAGTCCGGGTTCGCGGGATTCGCGCGCAGGACGTCCCGGTAGAGCACGTAGGCCACCGGGGCGAGCGCCATCGCCGTTCCGGGGTGGCCTGCGTTCGCCTTTTGGACAGCGTCCATGGCGAGCGTGCGAATCGTCTCGATCGATAGTTGCTCGATGCTTTTTGTGTGTTCGGCCACCACTGCAACCATACCCCCATGGCAGTTTTGATCGCCTCACGCCTGAGGAAGGAAATCGCCGGCGACGCGCTCTTCGACGGCGTCAGCTTCAAGGTCGAAAGACGCGACCGGCTCGCGCTCTCCGGGCCCAACGGGGCCGGCAAGACAACCTTGCTCCGGATGCTGACCGGCGAAACCCGGATAGACGGCGGCGAGCTCGCTTTCGAGAAGGGAACGCGGGTCGCGCTGCACGACCAGCGCCCGCCGCTCGAGCGCGCCCTGACCCTCCGGGAATACGTGCTCGGAGGGGCCCGCGACCTCGTCGCGGCCGAGGAGGAGCTCCGCCGCCTCGAAGCCGCCATGGCCGGAGGAGACCATGGTGCCGAGACGCTGGCCGCCTATTCGTCGGCCCAGGCGCGTCTCGAGCACGCGGGCGGCTACGGCTGGCGCGACCACGCCACGTCGGTTGTCCGGGGCCTGGGCTTCGCCGACGAAGACTTCGACCGGAGCCTCCGCACCTTTTCCGGAGGAGAGCTGACCCGCGCGTCGCTCGCCTGCGCGCTCGCGGGCGACCCCGACCTCCTTCTGCTCGACGAGCCGACGAACCACCTCGACGTCTCGAGCATCGAGTGGCTCGAGCGTGAGCTCTCCTCGCTCGACGCCGCCGTCATCCTCGTCGCACACGACCGCTGGTTCCTGGAGGCCGTCACGAACGCCACACTGGAGCTCGAGGCCGGCCGGGCGATCTACTTCGCAGGCCCCTGGCACGCGTGGCGGCGCGAGAAGGCCGAGCGGGCCCAGCACGCCGCGAAGACCGCTGACCGGATCTCCGTCGACATCGAGCGGCTCGAGCGCTTCGTGGCGCGCTTCCGCTACAAGAAGTCGAAGGCGAAGCAGGCGCAGGCCAAGCTGACGCAGATCTCCCGGCTCGAACAGGAGCGCTCGGGGGTGAAGGCAGAGCACGAGCTTCTCACGCGCCGCTCGAAGCGCCTTGGCTTCGACTTCGGCGACCCGAAGCGGAGCGGCCGGACCGTGCTCGAGATCGAGCATGCCAATGTGCAGGCGGGGAGCCGAGAGCTCCTCAACGACGTCTCGCTCGCCCTCGAGCGCGGCGAGCACGTCGCCTTCGTCGGGCCCAACGGAAGCGGGAAGACAACGCTGCTCGAGCGAATCGTGGCCGGCGACTTCAAGCTCGGCTACGGCGTCGAGCTCGGCTACTTCCCGCAGCAGGAGGTGCACCTCGACGAGCGCGGCAGCGTACTCGACTGCGTCCAGGTCATGACCGGCCTCACGAGGCAGCGCGCGCAGTCGCTCCTCGGGCGCTTCCTCTTTTCCGGCTGGGAAGCCCACGAAAAGCCGGTCACCGCGCTCTCCGGCGGCGAGCGACGGCGCCTTGCGCTCGCCGTGCTGGTCGCGTCCGGATCGAACTTCCTCGTCCTCGACGAGCCGACGAACCACCTCGACCTGGAGAGCCGCGAGGCGCTGGAGGCAGCGCTCGAAGAGTTCCCCGGGACGGTCCTGCTCGTCTCACACGACCGCGCGCTCCTCGACGCGGTGGCGCACCGCACCGCCGCGGTCGAGGACGGAACCGTGCGGGTCTACGAGGGTGGCTGGGCGGACTACCTCCGTGCCCGCGAGGAGCGCGAGGCGCCACCGCCGACCGAGCAGAAGCCGAAGA
>DASSBN010000084.1:0-3970 GCA_035698665.1 Gaiellaceae bacterium | reverse complement strand
CGCGCGGGACGAATGCCGGTCGCCGTCGAGGCGCGGCGTGACGTCGAGGACGCTCTTCGCAGGCGGGGGATCGATGTTCGCCTTCACGCCGAAGTCGTAGTACTCCTCGCTGAGCTCCATCTTCACGTGCTCGTTCTTCGTCGGGTTGTACTCGAGCACGATCGCGAGCTTGCGGACGACGCCGTCCTGGCCGACCCAGAGATCGACTGGATAGGTCTTGATCCCCAGCATGCGGAGGTACCGTCTCATCGGCTCACGCTGGTCGCGGGGCGCCTGCTGAATGATCGTCTCGGCCTTGACGATCGTCGCGTAATGCGTGGCCACTTCCCGCCGAACGAGATCGGAGCCGACCCGTCGCACGCCGATGGCCGACTTGAGGTAGGCGAGCATCATTCCCGGGTCGCTCTGCTTCGTCTCCTTCAGGCGGTCGAGATCGAGACCGTAGGCCTTGCCCATCTCGACGATGTCCGCCTTCAGCCACTTCTTCCCGCTCGGCATCAGCCTGTCGAGGAAGGGAAACCGCATGTAGAGCACGATGCCCTTGCGCCCGTCGAGGATGAGGTCGGCGGTCGGGGGGCGGCCGAACTGCTGCTCGATGGCTTCCTGGACCGGGCCGGGGAACTCGTAGACCGCGCTCATCTTCGCGGAGCCCGTCCGCCAGTCGGCGATCCCGTGTCCTGTGAACTCGTACCGCTGCGCGTGGTCGTGGTTGAAGGTGACCGTGCCCTCGAACGAGACCCGGGCGGTCCCGACCGCCTCGGTCGCGTAGGCGGCGTTGGCGACCGTCTCGAGAGGGACGATGTCGCGGCTGCTGCACCCGGCTGCGAGCAACGCCGCGGCGCAGACCGCGACGACGCCCACGACCCCGAACATTCTCATGAGTTGTCTATCGGCAGGAACTGCCGACACTGGACACTCGTACGGGCGAAGTCTCCGCGCACAGGAGCGGCGATAATTCCGCCGTGGAGCAGGCCGACATCGAGCTCCGAAACGCGACCTATGCGCTCTTCGTCGCCCTCGGCCGCGCACCGACGCCCGCGGAAACCGCCCGGACTGTGGGGTCCACGGCATCGAAGGCGGAGGAGGGTTGGCGGCGCCTGCACGAGGCACACGCGCTCGTCCTCGACCTTCCCAAGCCGGCGATCCGAATGGCCAACCCGTTCTCGGCGGTCCCGACGAGCTTCCGCGTCAGCGCCGACGGCCGCGACTGGTATGCGAACTGCGCCTGGGACGCCTTCGGGATCTGCGTCGTCCTTCAGTCCGACGGCCGCATCGAGGCGACGTGCCCGGACTGCGGCGACGAGATCCAGGTCGAAGTGCGGGGGAACCGGCCGGATGACGAGAGCCTTCTCTTCCACTGCCTCGTCCCCGCCGCGCACTGGTGGGACGACATCGTCTTCACCTGAAGCGCGATGAACCTCTTCCGGTCGGAGGAGCACATCGAGCGCTGGCTCGCCGGACGCCCGCCGGGCGGGACGATTCCCGTGACGAAGCTCGCCGAGCTCGCGGTGGAGTGGTGGGGCGATCGCCTCGCGCCGGACTGGCGTCCGCATACGCTCGAGCAGAACCAGGCGATTCTCGACCGGCTCGGCCTGACCGGCGAATTCTGGCGGCTTGCTTGAAGCCGCTGCCGGCGCTTGTAACACTCGCACCTTGCGGCTATCCGGCCTCGCAACGGAGGGGCCGGGAGAGGAGGAACGGGATGAGGAACGCCATCTGTGGGGTCGTCGCCGGGCTCGCGCTCGGCGTTTTTCTCGTGCCCACTGCGGGCGCCGGGGTACCGACGAATCCCAACTGCTTCGGTCTTTCGGCCGCCGAGCTCGGTCAGGCCGGGGCGATGGGGGAGCATTCGTCGAGCTTCGGCACGCCACGCCTCGGTATCGGGAACGTCGCGTACATGTTCACCGGGACGCACCAGCCAGGCCTGCTCGCCGGCGCACTCGGCGGCGTCTGCGCATAGTCCGAGCACTATGGGGGAGCTGCGACCGCGGTCGCGGCTCCCCGTGCTCGCGCGGGGCCCGAGCGTAAAGGGCCGCCAGGGCTGCCCTGTTTCTCAGTTTTTCTGAGCGATCCTCCTTCCCCCGTTTGTTCACGTGTTTACCCAGCACGAGAGCGGGGATCGGACAACCTCCTAAATGGACAAGGAGGAACGCATGAGTTCGAACTCACCGATGCGGCTCTCGATCGAAGAGCTGCAGGCGGAAGCAGGTGCCGCGCTGCCTCCGAAGGAGGTTTTGTCGGTTCCGCTGCTCGACCTCAACCTCGACGTCGATCTCGGCTTGGCTCTCGCTGCGCCGATCGACCTCGCGGTTGCGGCGAACGCCAACGCAGCCCTGCCGATCAACGCAGGCGTCTCGGCCAACGTGCTGTCGGCGCTCTCGACATCGGCCGCGCAGGCGACGCAGAACGTGCCGATCGACCAGCTCATCTCGGGCTCGGCCATCGCGCACTCGACGCAGGACTCCGCGATCTCCCAGGGCGCCGGTGACACCGGCGGCGACACGGGTGGAGATACGGGCGGTGACACCGGTGGCGACACCGGCACCGGCGATCCGGTCAGCGATGTGCTTGCCGGCGGTCTCCTGAACGTCGACGCGCACGTCTCGCTCGACGCCGACATCGCTGCGCCGATTGCCGGTGCGGTGGCGGCGAACGCGAACGTCGCGGCGCCGATCAACGCGGCAGTGTCGGCCAACGTCGGCGCAATCGGCTCCGAGTCGGTTGCCATCGCCGATCAGACCGGCACGATCACCCAGCACCTCGTGGACGTCACGGCCGAGGCTACGGTCGACCAGACGTCCAGCATCGACCAGACCGGATAAGGCCTGGGAGGACCTACGTGACGGCTTCTGCCGAAACGTTCAAGGGCTCGCCGGCATTGGCCGGCGGGCCCGCCCCCCACGCGGAACGGATCGAGGCTGCGGCTCCCGTTGGAGCCGAGGTTCCGGCCGTTCCTGCTCTCGCCGGGGGCGTCGAGCTCCTGGGCGAGGTTTCCGGCTCGGGCTATCGGCGCGCGCCGGCTCTCGTCCGCAGGAGCGACGGCCAGACCGTCCAGCTGACGCCGCTTCTCTACCACCTGCTCACCGTGATCGACGGCGAGCGGGACTACGAGGAGCTCGCGCAGTCCTTCGGCGAGCGCACAGGGCGGCTTGCCACTGCCGAAGACATCCGCTTCCTGGCGGAGGCGAAGCTCCGTCCGCTCGGCCTTTTGCGCCGGCCCGACGGAACGGAGCCGGTCGTCAAGAAGGCCAACCCGCTCCTCGCTCTTCGTCTCAAGCTCGTCGCGTCGAACCCGGCCGTGACGAACCGGATCGCAGGGCTCTTCGCCCCGCTCTTCCGGCTCCCGGTGGTGCTCGCCGTGACCGCGGGTTTTGCGCTGGCGACCTGGTGGGTTGCCTTCAAGACCGGGCTCGCCTCGGCGGCGCACCAGGCGCTCTACCAGCCCGAGATGCTCCTCCTCGTCTTCGCCCTCACGCTCCTCTCGGCTGCCTTCCACGAGGTGGGGCACGCGGCGGCCTGCCGTTTCAGCGGCGCGCGGCCGGGTGCCATGGGCATGGGCCTCTACCTCGTGTGGCCGGCCTTCTACACCGACGTCACGGACGCATACCGGCTCGAGCGCAAGGGCCGGCTGCGCGTAGACCTGGGCGGCCTCTACTTCAACGCGATCTTCGGGATCGCGATGCTCGGCGTATGGAAGCTGGTCGGTTGGGACGCGCTCCTGCTCGTGGTCGCGGCTCAGCCCATCCAGATGTTGCGCCAGCTCGTGCCGATCGTGCGGTTCGACGGGTACCACATCCTGGCCGACCTCACCGGCGTCCCCGACCTCTTCCACCACATCAAGCCGACGCTGCTCGGCCTGATCCCGAAGCGTGGCCGGCCGCGCAACCCGCTCAAGGCCTGGGTGCGCGCGACCGTGACGCTCTGGGTGCTGATCGTCGTGCCCGTGCTCGCGGCCTTCTTCCTGTTCCTC
>DASSBN010000083.1:0-3719 GCA_035698665.1 Gaiellaceae bacterium | reverse complement strand
CGCCGCGGCGCGACCGTCTATCTCCCGGGCGCGTCCGCGTCGCTCGGGGCACGGGCCGAGGCGGCTGCGTCGCTCGAGCGACAGCTCGCCGCGTCCGCTCTCGCGGCGACGAAGGTCGAGGACGCGGAGCTCGCGCGGTTCCTCGAGTCTGAGGAGAGGCTCGTCCGCCTAGGCGACGGCTACGCGGTCTCGGCCGGCGCCTACGAGGTGGCCTGCGACCTCGTCCTGACCGAGTGCCGGGCCGCCGGCGAGATCACGCTCGCGCGGTTCCGCGATCTCGCCGGTGTCGGCCGGCGCGACGCGCAGCTCTTGCTCGAGCGGATGGACGTGGACGGGATCACGCGGCGGGTGGGGGACCGCCGGGTTCTCCGTCGCACCAGGGAGCTGTGAGAAACTGGCTTCGACGTCGTTCGGACACGGGAGGGAGCACATGGCCGGCAAAGCGGACTTCACCGAGGAGGAGTGGGAGCAGCTGCGGCAGGGGGCGACCGGGGCTGGTCTGCTCGTCTCGATAAGCGACCGGAGCTTCTTCGACGGCTTCAAGGAGGCGTCGTCGCTCGCGAAGTACCTCTCGGGGTCGCGCGAGGACGACAGCCAGCTCGTCCGCGAGCTCGCCTCGGAGCGTGGCACGGGCTTCGGCGTGATCGTCACGCCCGGGGAGGTCGAGAAGGGGGCGAACGAGTCGCTGCGCGCCGCCGTCGCCACGCTTCGCTCGAAGGCTCCGGACGAGGTGGAGAGCTATCGCGCGTTCGTGCTCGCGCTCGCCCGGTCCGTGGCCAAGGCGGCCGGCGGTGGAGACGAGGCTGAGGCCGCCGCGATCGAGAAGCTCGAGACCGCACTGGAGTAGTCGGGTCGGTCACCCGGGCGGCGCGTATGAACGAGGCTCCCAGCCGGGCTCCGACTCCGTCCCCACGCCCTCCGCGACGCGGTTGATGTAGTTGAAGTACGCGATCACCTGGATCGCGTCGTGGATCGCCGCGTCGTCGAGGCCGTGCGCACGGAGCGCCTCGGCGCCCTCCGCTCCGACCTCCGCCGGCGTGTGCGTCAGCTTCACGGCGTAGTCGCAGAGCGCCCGCAGACGCCCGTCGAGGTTCGCGGCGCGGTAGTCGTGCTCCGCGTGCCGTGCCAGCTCTTCTGCGGCGCCCTCGTCACGGAGGTCGTCTGCGTGCGCGCGCCGTCAGTAGTAACAGTCGTTCTCGGCCGAGACGACCGTCGCGAGCCGCTCGCGCTCCTGCCGGCTCAAGCCCGACGGCCCGAACATGATCTCGCGATAGAGCTCCATCGACCGGCGAAGAACCTCCGGCGAGAGGCTCATCGAGCGGACGATCTGGAAGACCTTCCCCGCCCGCTCGATGGCGGCGTCGTACTCCTCCGCGAGCAGCCCGTCGGCGTCCTCGGGCTCGATCAGGCGCAGGTGAGCCATGTCCCGATCCTACGTAGCGACCGCGCCGCTAGCCTCCGCGGCGGAGCGGCACGGGCCCGGTGGCCCAGCAGGTCTTCAAAACCTGTGCGGTCGTGTAGCCCACGGCTCGGTCGGTTCGACTCCGGCGCCGCTCCGTTCAGTCGTCTCGCTGCGGGCACGGCGTCTCTGGGGCGTAAGGGAGCGCGCGTCCGCAACGGCGTCAACCGCTGGACGCCGTTCGGAGCCGTCTCGGACCGCGGTCCATTGTGGCGGGGGCGTGGCAAGAGCCTGGCAGCGGGTCGCTGGTGGTCCATCCCCGCCTGGCGGCGTACGGCTGAGCGAACAACGCTTCTTCTACCGCCCTCATTCTGTGCGCGCCGCCCGCAGCACCACGGTTGGACCGCGTGTTGGCTTATCGCCTTGCGGTCCCGCGGGCTTCCGTTGACTCACGAGACCGCTCCAGCCCTCCGGCGCCGGGGTTGCTTGCGCTCACGTCAGGGAGGCCGGCGGAGTACCGCCTGGCCGGCCCTTCGCGCGCGCACATCTTCCAGTACGCGCCGAGCAGGTGCCAGGACTGCTCACGAGAGCGCCAGACGCGCCGCCTCGTCGAACGGGGTGAGGTTGAGCAGGACGAGCTCGCGGATCCGCTCCTCACGAGCGATGGTCGGGTTGCGCAGCCCCTCGATCAGCGGCCGGGCTACCGAGGCGTTGACCGGGGTGACCAGGTTGAGCCACAGCGAGGAGAGGTAGGGCGTTAGCACCGGCACCTCGAGGATGGCCGGCGTGCGTCCGAGCAGCCGTGCGATGCGCTCGATCATCTGTCGGTAGGTCATCACCTCGGGTCCGCCGACGTCGAAGCTCTCGCCGAGGGCGGCCTGGTTGCCACGCCCACCGGCGAGGTACGTGGCGATGTCGTCGAGCGCGATTGGCTGCGTCGGGGTCGAAACCCAGGTGGGAGTGATCATGACCGGCAGCCGCTTTACGAGGCCGAGGATCGTCTCGAACGCGGCGCTTCCACGTCCAACGATCATCGCCGCTCGCAGCGTCGTCACGGGAACGCCCGCGGACCCGAGCCGCTCGCCCGTCTCGCGGCGGCTGCGCAGATGCGCCGACGCGTCCGGGTCGTCCGCGCCGAGACCGCCGAGATAGACGATCTGCCTCACTCCTGCGCTCGCGGCTTCGCGTGCGACGGCTTCCGCGGCGGCTCGGTCCTGTTCCTCGAAGTCGCGCGACCCGAGCGAATGGACGAGGTAGTAGGCGACCTCCGCGCCCACTAGCGCTTCCGCGACACCGTCCCCCGTTGCGGCGTCCGCGACGACCCAGCGCGCGCCGGCGTCTTCGCGGGATGAGCGCGAGACGGCAGTCACCTCGTGCTCGCCGAGGAGCGGAAGCAGCGCGCGTCCGACGACGCCGGTCGCGCCGAAGACGGTCACCTTCACGTCGCCCCGCCTCGGATGAGGAGGTCGAAGTAGCGGCGGCTGACCGCGGCGTGGAAGGGACTCTGGCCCTTCAGGTACAGCGCACCCGCCCACCAGGGCCAGCCGGCCGGAGCCGCGAGCCGCGGCACATACTCCTCCACGAGGACGCTCAGCTCGTGCTGCTCGCCCTTGGGCCGCTGTGCCAAGGTCACGGACCCGCCGGCGCGGAGCGCCAACAGGCCGCCGCGGATCTCGTGCCGACAACTGACCCCCTCGGCATCGAAGGCGAGCTCGGCAGCGCCGAACGTGAGCAACGTCGCGCCGCCGAGCAGCTTCAGCCGGCCACCATCGCCGCTCCAGCTCGCCCGGACGCCGCCACGCGTGAAGCGATCGACCGCCCGCCAGTAGGTGACGCCGAGCGTTCGCGCGCCCGACGCCGACTCGTCGACCACGAGGCCGTCGACCAGCACCCGCTGCCGCGACTCGAAGCCGCCGGACGCGAGCACCCGCTCGATCGTCTCCCAGTCCGTCACGCCGCCCCCTCGCGGACGCACGCCACGGCGTCTCCGTGAGGGATGTTCGGATAGGGATACAAGTGCGCGTCCAGGAAGGGACGGTAGCGCCTCACGCAAATCCTCTCTGTCTTCCTCGGAAATCGCGCGAGACCCTACGGCGTACGGCGAAGGGGGCCACCGACCAAGGAAGGAACACCGCTGAGATGGTGCCGCGAGCTGCGCGCGAGTTACGACGGTGTCCGATATCACGCTCGAGGTCTGCGCCTCGCCGCAAGCGGAGACTCTGCGGTCCTGGTGAACCTGGTCGAACGGCCCGGGCCGGACGGATGAATCGGAGCTACGGTCTCGGGAGAGATTCGGTTGTTGCGCGGCCTCCGTCTTCTC
>DASSBN010000082.1:0-49238 GCA_035698665.1 Gaiellaceae bacterium | reverse complement strand
GTCCGTGTCCGTGTAGCAGCCGGCGTAGCAGGCCGAGAGGTCGAGCCAGAACATCTGCCCCTCCTCGAGCAGGTTGCCCGTGAAGAGAAACGGCCGCACGTTCGATATGACGTCGCTGAACGAGCCGATGTTGATGTGCGTGGTGGCGCCGCTTCCGTGCAGGAACTCGGCGCCGAGCGAGGCCATCTGCTCGAGCGAGCGCAGGCAGACCTCGTACTCGGGAACACCCGCGCCGGCCGCCTCGACGGCGGCGGCCAAGCCCTCGTCCGCCACCTGGGCCGTCCTGCGGATGTTGGCGGCGTCCCATTCGGACGGCGCGGCGACGAGCTCTGCCCAGACCGCCGCCCCTTCGGGCGAGAGCCTCGCGTCCGGGACGGCCGCCTCGAGCACCTCGCGGTAGACGAGCGGGGTCGCGCCGGCGAGGAGCCCGATCCGCGCACCCTCGACGCCCGCGGTCGCGAAGGCGTCGCGCACCGTCGCGCGAAGCTCGTCGGCGAGCCAGGTCCGGCCGGGGTTCGGGTAGGCGCGGACGTCCTCGACGAAGGCCATCTTGCGTGCCTCGTCGAGGTGCCAGGGCTGGTCGAGGAGCAGGATCGGGTCTTGCTCGAGCGGCAGGAGGAGGAGCGAGCTCGCCCCGGGAAAGACGTGGACGTAGCCGGAGAGATAGCGGATCGGGTCGGCGTTCACCTCCGCGGCGCCGTAGACCAGCAGCGCATCCAGCTTCCGGGCGGCCATCGCCTCGCGGGCGCGTTGCAGGCGCCCGGCCTGCTCCTCGGCGGGCGGCTTCGGCGGCCGGCCCCTCGACTTCTCGACCTCGGCGTCGAAGTTCAGGACGACGCTCACAGCGGCCTCCGGTTGAACGTGACGAGCTTCATCTCAGTCATCTCCTCGATCGCGTAGCGCGGGCCCTCCCGGCCGAAGCCCGACTCTTTGATCCCCCCGTACGGCATGTGGTCGACACGGAACGTCGGCACGTCGTTCACCATCACTCCGCCCGTCTCGATCTCCTCGAAGGCGAGGTCGACGACGCGGAGGTCGTTCGTGAAGAGGCCCGCCTGCAGGCCGAAGTCGCCCGAGCCTGCGGCGGCGATCGCGTCCTCGACCTGCTCGAAGCGAAAGACCGCGAGGAGCGGGGCGAAGACCTCGCCGCAGGCGACCTGCATCGTCTCCTCGACGTCGGCGAGCACGGTCGGCTGCCAGAGCGTCCCCTCGCGCTCGCCGCCGCAAAGGACGCGGGCGCCGCCCGCGACGGCCTCGCGCACCCACGCCTCCACCCGCTCCGCGGCCGCCTCGTCGACGAGCGGCCCGACGTCGGTGGCCTCCTCGAGCGGGTCGCCGGCCGCGAAGGAGCTCATCCGCTCCACGATCGCGGGCACCACCTCGTCCCAGAGCGCGTCGTGGACGTAGACGCGCTGGACGGAAATACACGACTGGCCCGACTGGACGGTTGCGCCCCAGGCGATGCGCTCGGCGGCGTATGCGGGATCGACGTCTCGATCCACGATCACCGGCGCGTTGCCGCCGAGCTCGAGTGTTACGCGCTTTCGCCCCGCGCGCGCCTTGAGCGCCCAGCCGACCGCAGGGCTCCCCGTGAACGTGAGCAGCTTGATGCGATCGTCCTCGACGAGCGGGGCGGCGGCGTCAGTCGTCGAAGGGACGACCGAGATGCCCTCCGCCGGCCAGCCAGCCTCGAGCACGAGCTCGGCGAGCCGCAGCGCCGCGATGGGCGTCTGCGAGGCCGGTCGCACGACGATCGGGTTTCCGGCGGCGAGAGCCGGCGCGATCTTGTGCGCGACGAGCATGAGCGGGAAGTTGAAGGGAGTGATCCCGGCCACCGGGCCGAGCGGCACGCGGCGCACGTGCGCGACGCGTCCCTCGCTGCCAGGGATCCAGTCGAGCGGCACGATCTCGCCGTAGATCCGCTTCGCCTCCTCCGCGGCGATCCGAAAGGCGAACGCCGCCCGGTCGGCCTCGAGCCGCGCGTGCTTGAGCGGCTTGCCGCCCTCGAGCGAGATCGCGCGGGCAAGGTCCTCCCGGCGCTCGGCGATCGCCGACGCGACGCCCTCCAGCACGGCCTCGCGCTCCCAGGACGAGAGGCGCCTCGTCGTCTCGAAGGCGGAGGCTGCCGAGGCGATCGCGGACTCGATCTCGTCCGGGCCGGCCCGGTGGACGACTCCGACGAGGGCCCCGTCCCAGGGGCTTCGGACGTCCAGCTCGCGCCCGGTCTCGACCTTGGAGCCGCCGACGAGGGCGTGGAAGGCGCCGAGCAGCGGGTCGCCGCCGATCCGCTCGCGCGGCTCCGCCGAGCTCGCCCGCAGGCGTTCGGTCGTGCTCATCGATCCACCAACCCTGCGGGCTCCTCGACGAGCGCCGCCACGGTCTGGAGGAAGCGCGCCCCGCGGGCCCCGTCGACGACGCGGTGGTCAAAGCTGAGCGCGAGCGTCATCGTCGGGCGGACAGCCGGCGCCCCGTCCACGGCCAGCACGCGTTCGGCGATCCGTCCGACCGCGAGAATCGCCGCCTGGGGCGCGTTCACGACGGCGAGGAAGGCGTCGACGCCGTACATGCCGAGGTTCGAGATCGTGAAGGTGCCGCCCTGCACGTCGGCCGGGGAGAGTCGTCCGGAGCGGGCCGCCTCGACGAGCTCGGCCCGCCGGGCCGCCAGCTCCGCGAGCGAGAGACGGTCGGCGCCGTGGACGACAGGGACGACGAGACCCTCGTCGATCGCGACGGCGATCCCGAGATTGATCTCCTCCTGCGCCGCGACGGAGCCGTCGCGCCAGGTCGCGTTCACGCGCGGGTGCTCCTGGAGGGCGACCGCGCAGATCCGGACGAGCAGATCGGTGTGCGTCACGCCGTCGCCGCCGGCGCGGCTGTGCACAGCCCCGCGCCAAGCCTCGAGGCGCGATGCGTCGACCTCGCGAACGAGGAAGAAGTGCGGAACGGTCTGCCAGCTCTTCGCCACGCGTTCGGCCATTCGCTGCCAGATGGCACCCGTCTCGATCGCGGCCGCGCCGTTCTCTGCGGCGCCCGCGAGATCTGCCGCGAGGACGGAGCCGTGCGGGCCCGAGCCGGTGATCGAGTCCAGGTCGACGCCGCTCTCCCGGGCCAGGCGGCGGGCCTTCGGCGAGGCGAGCCGGCGCCGCGGCCTCTGCTCCGGCGGCGACGCGGTCTCGACAGCGGCTTTGGCCTGCGCGGCCGCCGCCTCCCCCCGGGACACATCGGCAGCGGCGGGAGCCGCCTCGGGCGCCGACTCGCCTGGGGCGAGGACGAAGGCGACGATCTCACCCACCGGGACCTCGTCGCCCTCGGCGCGGAGGGCGGCGACGACGCCGTCCGCCGGCGCCTCGAGCTCGACGGTCACCTTGTCCGTCTCCACCTCGAGGAGCGGCTCTCCCTTCGCGACGGTCTCGCCCTCGGCTTTCAGCCAGCGGAGCAGCTTCCCGGTCTCCTGGGCCAGGCCGAGCGCCGGCATGATCACCTCCGCCGGCATCAGAGCTCGGCGCCCTCCATGCGGGCCGAGGCCACGACCGCATCCGTGGTCGCCGGATTGTTCAGGTTCGACTGCGTCTCGCGGACCCCGGGGAGGCGACCGCCGACCGTCGGCAGGCCGCCGCCGGCGACGAGGAGCTCCTCGGCCGGGAAGCGCGTGATGACCTCGCAGCCGTCGGCCGTGACGACGAGCTGCTCTTCGATCCGCGCCGCCGACCAGCCGTCGGCGGCCGGCCAGAACGTCTCCAGCGCGAAGACCATGCCTTCCTGGATCGTCTCGGGGTAGTCGAAGGAGACGAGCCGGCTGAAGATCGGCTTCTCCCAGATCGAGAGCCCGACGCCGTGCCCGTACTGGAGCGCGAAAGCGGCCTCCTCGTCGGGGAAGCCGAAATCCTCCGCCTCGGGCCAAACCGAGACGACGTCCGCCGTCGTCACGCCCGGCCGGACGAGTGCGAGCGCCTGGTCGAGGTAGTCGCGGCAGCGGCGGTAGGCGTCCACCTGCGCGCGCGAGGCGCTCCCGACCGCGAACGTGCGGTAGTAGCACGTGCGATAGCCGTTGAAGGCGTGGAGGATGTCGAAATACACCGGATCGCCCGGTCGCAGCATGCGGTCGGTGAAGACGTGCGGATGTGGGCTGCAGCGCTCGCCCGAGATCGCGTTCACGCCCTCGACGTGCTCGGAGCCGAGCTCGTAGAGGACGCGGTTGACGAGCGCGACGCACTCGTTCTCGCGCATCCCGGGCTTCATCGCGCGGAAGAGCTCATCGTAGGCGGCATCGACCATCGCGCAGGCCGTTATCAGGAGCGCGATCTCGTCCTGCGTCTTCACCATGCGGACGTTCTGCATGAGCGCCTGGCAGTCGACGACCTCGATCCCCTCCGCCTCGAGCGCCCGCAGCACCGGGAGCTCGACCACATCCACGCCGAGCGGCTCGCCCAGCAGGTCGCGCTCCGCGAGCTCGGCCCGGATCTTCGCGGCGACGGCCTCGGCCCGGCCCTCGACCGAGCCGCGCAGGGTCGAGATGCCCGCGCGGGAGCGCTCCTCGCCGAGCCACGGGCAGTAGAGCTTGTGGTGGCGCGCAGCCGAGCCGAAGTCCCACAGGATCGGCTCGTCGCCACGCGGCAGCAGGCAGAAGCGGATGAGCTTGTCGATCGCCCAGGTGCCGATGTGGGTCGCCGTCAGGTAGCGGATGTTCGCCATGTCGAAGCAGAGGAGCGCGCCGAGCTCCGACTCCCCGAGCCCCTCCTTCGCACGGGCCAGCCGTTCGCGCCGGAGGCGGTCGAAGTCGACCCGCTCCTCCCAGTCGACTCCCATCGTCCCGAAACTCTTGAGACCCATGGTTACGCCTTTCCGAGGAGGGACTTGGAGATGGACGCGACAGAATCAGGCGTGGGCACGGTCTGATCCTCGAGGACCGGTGAGAAGGGCACGGGCACGTCCATCGCGGCTGCGCGGCGGACGGGCGCCTCGAGCCAGTAGAAGGCGTCCTCCGCGATCACCGCGGCAAGCTCGGCGGAGGCGCCGTAGCTCGTGTGCCCCTCGTCGACGACGACCACGCGGCCAGTCTTCTTCGCAGAGGCGACGAGGGTCTCGCGGTCGAGCGGGACGAGCGTTTGCGGATCGACCACCTCGGCGCTCACGCCCTCCTCCGCGAGCTGCTCGGCGGCCTCGAGGGCGACGTAGACCATCGAGCTGGTGGCGACGATGGTGACGTCCTCCCCTTCCCGCTTCACGTCGGCGGCACCGAACGGGATCGTGTACTCCCCGTCCGGTACCGGACCCTTGACGGCGAACATCATCTTGTCCTCGAAGAAAACGACGGGATTGTCATCCCGGATTGCCGTCTTCAAGAGGCCCTTGGCGTCGTAGGGCGTCGAGGGCAGCACGACCTTGAGCCCCGGAACGTGGGAGACCCAGGCATGCAGGCTCTGGCTGTGCTGCGCGGCCGACCGGCGGGTCGCGCCGAGCGTCGTCCGCACGGTCAGCGGCGCCTTCAGACGCCCGCCCGACATGTAGTGCACCTTCGCCGCCTGGTTGGCGAGCTGGTCCATGACGAGCGTGAGGAAGTCGCCGAACATGATGTCGACGACGGGGCGCATGCCGGTCATCGCCGCGCCGAGCCCGATGCCCGTGATGCCGGCCTCGGAGATCGGCGAGTCGAGCACGCGCTCGGGCCCGAACTCCTGCACGAGCCCCGAGGTGACCTTGAAGGGCGTCCCCGCCTCGGCGACGTCCTCGCCGATCAGGAAGACGGCCGGATCGCGCCGCAGCTCCTCCGCGAGCGCCTCGTTGACCGCCTGGGCGAGCGAGATCTCGCGCATCCCCTCGTGCTCCTTCGGCAGCGCGACCTCAGCCGGCGTAGACATGCTCACCCACCTCGCTGGGGTCGGGAAACGGTGCGGCGAGCGCGTGCTCGGCGCCGGCGGCGACTTCGGCCTCCACGCTCGCTTTCGTCTGCTCGAGCGCGGCCTCGTCGGCGAGCCCTTCCGCGACGATCCACGCGCGGAGGATGTGCAGGGGGTCGCGCTCGGCCTTCCACTGCTCCTCCTCCTCCTTCGAGCGGTAGTAGGCGCGGTCGACGTCGCCGACGTGGTGGCCGTAGTAGCGATAGGTCTCGCAGACGAGGAAGCTCGGCCCCTCGCCGCGGCGGGCGCGTTCAACCGCGCGTGACGCCGCCGCGTAGACGGCGCGGACGTCCTGCCCGTCCAGCTCCTCATGCGGGATGCCGAAGGCGGCGGCCCGCTCGGCGAGCCCGCCGGCGGTCGTCTCCGAGTAGTGCGTGTACTCGTTGTAGGAGTTGTTCTCGCAGACGTAGACGACCGGCAGCGTCCAGAGGGCGGCCATGTTCATCACCTCGTAGAGCACGCCCTGGCCGAGGGCCCCCTCCCCGAAGAAGCAGGCCGCGACCTGGTCGCTCCCGCGAGCCTTGGCGGAGAAGGCAGCGCCGGTAGCGATGCCGGTGGAGCCGCCGACGATCGCGTTCGCGCCGAGGTTGCCATGCTCGTGGTCGGCAATGTGCATGGAGCCGCCCTTGCCGCGGCAATAGCCCTCCTCCTTGCCGAGCAGCTCGCAGAACATCCGCTCGACGGCCGCGCCCTTCGCCAGGCAGTGGCCGTGCCCGCGGTGCGTGCTCGTGATGAAGTCGTCGCGCCGAAGCGCCTCGCAGACGCCGACGGCGACAGCCTCCTGGCCGACGTAGAGGTGCGCCAGACCCGGCATCTTGGCCGACCGGTAGAGCTGGTCGACGCGCTCCTCGAAGGCGCGGATGCGCTGCATCTGCTCGTACATGCGAAGCGCGAGCTCGGCTCCGACCGCAGGGGCGGGCACGGCCTCGGTCGCCATCAGCGCTCCACCTTCCTGCCTGCGAGCGCCGCAAGCACCTCGTAGGTGATCGCGAAGTCGTGGTGCTCGAGGCCCATGCCACGCGCGGCGGTGAGGAGCTCGTTGGCGACCGCCGTCGTCGGCATCGGCACGTCGAGCTGCCGCCCCGCCTCGAGGGCGAGCAGCATGTCCTTCTGCATCATGTTGACGTCGAACCACGCCTCGTCGGGCATCTCCAGGATGAACGGGGCGCGGTACTTCAGCATCGGCGAGGCGATGACGCTGCCGAGCATCACGTCGAGGGCGACCTCGCGGTCGATGCCGTCCTTCTCCGCGAGGAGGAGGCCTTCCGAGAAGGCGACCATCTGCACGTGCAGGCTGAGGTTGATGGCGATCTTGAGCAGGAGCGCCTGCCCGTTGTCGCCGACTCGCGTCGCCTTGGGGCCGATGTCGAGCAGGAGCGGCTCGATGCGGCGGAACGTCTCCTCGTCCCCGCCGACCATGATCGAGAGCTTGCCCTCCTCGAGGGTGGAGACGCTGCCGGAGACAGGCGCGTCGACCATGTGGGCGCCGGTCTCGCGCACGTGCTCTGCCAGTTCGCGGCTGACGGCGGGGGCGGCCGTCGTCATGTCGACCCAGATCTTCCCGGGGCCGAGCCCCGCGATGATCCCGTCGGGGCCCTCGGCGACGGCCCGGAGCGCAGGCACGTTCGTCACCATCGAGAACACGACCTCGGCGGCCCGGGCCGCGTCACGGGGAGATGCCTCCAGCACGAGGCCCTCGTCGACGAGAGCCGCCGCCTTCTCGCGCGTACGGTTCCAGCCGTGCACCTCGTGGCCCGCCGCGAGCAGGCGCCGCGCCACGCCCCCGCCCATGACCCCGAGCCCGACGAAGCCGAGGGTCGCCATCAGCGTCGCGCCCCGGTGATGTCGCGCTCGACACGGGAGACGTGCTCCTGCATGCGCTGGCGAGCCTCCTCGGGATGGCCGGCGGCGATCGCCTCGAGGATGAGCCGATGGAGGACGACGGCACCCTCCGGGCTTCCGGGGATGTGGTAGGCCGAGGAGAGCGACTGCTGCAGGAGCGTGCGGATCGCCTCCATCAGGTGGGCGATGAGGCGATTGCCGCTTGCCTCCGCGACCGTGAGATGGAAGCGCAGGTCGGCCGTGATGAAGCCTTCTTCGGAGCCGAGACCCGCCTCCATGGCCGCGATCTCCTCCTCGATGCGGGTGAGGTCGTCGTCGTCGCGACGCGACGCGGCGAGCGCGGCCGCCTCGCCCTCGAGGATGCGCCGCACCTCGAAGAGCTCGGCGTAGTTGGCCTCGTCGACGGAGAGCAGAAAGTCGATCGAGTTGTTGAGCGTGTTGCCGAACTCGGCCACGGTGAAGCTGCCGTTGCCGCCGCTTCGAATGACGCCCTTCGACTCGAGCATGCGCAGCGCCTCGCGGATCGACGAGCGCCCGACCCGGTAGAGCTGCACGAGCTCGCGCTCGGACGGGATCGCATCCCCCGGCCCGAGCCGCCGCGAGCTGATCAGCGCGAGCAGGCGCTCGGCGACGATCTCGTACGTCTTCTGCCTGGAAACCGGCTCGAAGAGGGCGTGGTCAGACAAGCGGACCAGGAATCATGACGGCGCCGAGCGCACATCGCAAGTGGGTCGAAAGCCGCGGCGGCCGGGGTATAGTCGCGCCCTCCATCCCCGAGGAAAGGAGCCCCGTCGTGTCCGTCCCCATTCGGCCCGGCCCGCGGTGAAGCTCGCAGTCGTCGGCCTCGGGGCTATGGGAGCGGGCATCGCCGGCCGCCTGCTCGACGCCGGCTACACGATCGCCGGTTGGAACCGGACGAGGGAGCGGGCGGAGCCGCTCCTCGGGCGTGGGCTCGAGTGGGTCGCGTCGCCCCGCGCGGCCGCCGAGGCGGCCGACGTAACGCTCTCGATGGTCACCGACGCCGCCGCGGTCGAGGCTGTCGTCCTCGGCGAGGACGGCATCCTGCACGGGACGGGGCCGGGCAAGGTGCACGTCGAGCTCAGTACCATCCATCCGGCGACTTCCCGGGCGCTCGCGGAAGCGATCGCCTCCCGGGGGGCGCGCATGCTCGACGCTCCCGTCTCGGGCAGCACGACGACCCTCGAGGCGGGCGAGCTCTCGTTCATGGTCGGCGGCGACCCCGAGGCCTTCGAGCGCGTCGAGCCCGTCCTGCGCGCCGTCGGGCCGAAGGTCACCTACCTGGGGCCAAGCGGGAGCGGCCACACGATGAAGGTGGCGGTCAACCTCGCCCTCATCACGCAGATCGTGAACGCGGCCGAGGCGGTTGCGTTCGCCGAGCGCGGCGGCATCGAACGTGGCGTCGCGGTCGAGGCCCTCCTCCAGAGCGTCGTCGCCTCGCCCGTCATCCGCTACCGCTCGAAGTTTCTGCTCGCAGGCGGGCTCGACGAGCCGGCGCTCGCGGACGTGGACTTCCAGCAGAAGGACATGACCCTTGCGCTCGAGCTCGCGCGCACGTGGGGCATTCCCGTGCCGACGGCGGCCGCCGCCAACGAGATGCTGAATGCGGCCCGGGGGATGGGCCTGCGGGAGCACGACTTCGCGGTCGTGCACGAGGTCTACCGCCGGCTCGGAGGGATCGCGTGAAGCCGTACCGCACGCGGATCGAGGACGTCCCGCTCGCCGAGGGCCTGCGCGCGGAGGAGGGCTGGATCGACATGCAGGTGCAGTTCCTCATCGACGCGCGCTCGGCGGGGACGGACGAGCTCGTCGTCGGCCGCACAGTCCTCCCGCCGGGCGCGCGGCACGAGCGGCATCGGCATCCCAATTGCGACGAATTCCTCATCGTCCTCTCGGGCCGCGGCGAGGTCTACACCGACGTCGGCGAGGACCCGTCGGAGACCGGAGACGTGGTCTTCACGCCCGCAGGGCACTGGCACGGGTTCAACAACACCTCGGACGAGGACGTCGTGCTCCTCTGGGGCTGGCGCGGCGCAGGCTCGCTGGAGCGGGCAGGATACGAGCTTCCCTGAGAGGCCTGGCGGCACAGCTGGAGTGGCGCCGCGAGCGGCTCGCCACCGGCGATCGGTCCCTCGGCTGGAAAGTCGGCTTCGGCGCTCCCGCCGCGCTCGAGCGGCTCGGGATTGATGGCCCGCTCGTCGGACATCTGCTCGAGTCGAACCTCGTCGAGACGGGCGCGACGGTCTCGCTTGCCGGCTGGACCGAGCCGGTCCTCGAACCGGAGGTGGCCGTCTGGATCGGCGACAACGTCAGTATCGCCGGCCTCAGTCCCGCGCTCGAACTCGCCGATCTCGAGTTCCCCCCTCTCGACGCTGAAGCAATCCTCGCAGCGAACGTCTACCAGCGCCATGTCGCATTGGGGCCGCGAAGGCCCGTTTGCCCAGTCGATCAGCTGGAAGCGCACGTCTTTCACGGCGACAAGCAGTCGCACGCAGACGATGTCGAGACACTGACAGGAGCGCTCGCCGCCCTCGTCGCGCACGTCGACGCGACGCTCGTGGCCGCCGGCGAGCGTCTAGCGGAGGGCGAGGTCGTCATCGCGGGGTCCGTCGTACCGCCGCTCGCCGTCAGCCCGGGCGACCGGGTGCGCTATGTCCTCCGCCCCCTCGGCGAGATCAGCATCAGCTTCGATGGATAACGTGACGGACACGACAGTCGCCGTGCATTCGCACGCACCGGCGACCCAGACCGGTCGCGGCGAGACCTCCCATCACCGCACCGCATTTGTCGCGCGCGAGCGCTGCTGTGAGCGCGCCGACTTGTTTGTCCCGCGTCGGTCGAGGGCGGTGACATCACCTGAAAGCCCATTAGCGCGCCGCTGGTCCCCTTTGCCATCACCATGACATCACGCGCACGTCAAATCCCGTCCTTCGTCGGGCGAAAGACACGAAAACGCGGAGGTCGAGGCTGAGGTAACCACGCAGAAACGAATGTGCAACTGGACGGCGTCGCGGAGGTCAGAAACGCTTGAACAAGCTAATTTCACGCGGTCGCATTCGCCGTTTGGCGGACCCTACATGCCCATAGCGTGGTACCCCGAGTCGACGTAGAGCGTCGTCCCGGTGATGTTCTCCGCCTCGTCGGAGAGGAGAAACGCCGCCGCCGAGCCCACGTCGTCCGAGCCGATCGGCCGGTGGAGCGGTGCGCGCTCCTCGACGATCGCCTCCATAGTCGGGAAGCCGGCGATCGAGCGGGCGGCGAGGGTTCGCACCGGCCCCGCGGAGACCGCGTTGACGCGGATGTTCTTCTGGCCGAGGTCCCAGGCGAGGTAGCGCACCGAGGCGTCCAGAGCCGCCTTCGCCACGCCCATGACGTTGTAGTGCGGCACGGCGCGCTCGCCCCCGAGGTAGGTCATCGTCAGGATCGAGCCGCCGCCCGCGGCCTCCATGAGCGGCTCGGCCAGGCGCGAGGCGGCGACGAGGGAATAGGCGGAGACGTCGAGCGCGAGCCAGAAGCGGTCGCGCGGGGTATCCGTGAAGCGGCCTTCGAGATCGCGCGCGTCGGCGAAGGCAACGGAGTGGACCAGGAGGTCGAGCTGGCCGCCGAAGGCCCCTCCTACCTCGCCGAAGACGCGCTCGAGCCCCTCGTCCGAGCGCACGTCGCACTCGGTGACGAGCGGGCTCCCGACGGAGTCCGCCAGCTCACGGACGTTCTTCTCGATGCGCTCTCCCTGGTAGGTGAACGCGAGGGATGCGCCGCCCTCCGCGAGCTTCTGCGCGATCGCCCAGGCGATCGAGCGCCGGTTGGCGACTCCGAGAACGAGCCCGCGCTTGCCGGTGAAGTCGCTCAAAGCGCGCCCAGTCTATTGTCGCGGCGTGCGAGTCGCCGTCGTCACGGGGGGATCGAGCGGGATCGGAGCCGCGACGGCGCGTGCCCTGACGGCGCGCGGGTGGCACTGCATCGTCGTCGCCCGCGGCGCCGAGCGGCTCGAGGCGGTCGCCGCCGAGATCGGCGCGGAGCCAGAGGTCTGCGACGTGTCGGACCGCGCGCAGGTCGACGATCTCGCAGCCCGGATCGGAGAGCGCCACCCGGCCGTCGGCCTCCTGGTCAACAACGCGGGCTACACGGGGCGGCGCGGCTTCCTCGAGCTCGAGCCGGAAGAGATCGAGAACATCGTCGACACCGTCTACCTCGGGAATGTCTGGTGCCTGCGTGCCTTCCTCCCGCTCCTCGAGGCCGCGCGCCCCTCCGACGTCGTCAACGTCGCATCGGTGGCGGGCATGTTCGCGCACGGATCGTCGGGCGCGTATTCGGCCGCGAAGCACGCGCAACTCGCCTTCTCGCGCAGCATCCGCCGGGAGCTCGCACCCCGTGGCGTTCGCGTGCACACGGTGAACCCGGGCCCGGTGGAGACGCCGGGGTTCCCGCAGCGGGATCTCCTCTCGCGCCGCTTCGGCAGCCGGCTCGTCCTGCAGCCGGACACGATCGCGGAGACGATCGTCGGCGCCGTCGAGCGAGACCGCGCCGAGGTCGTCGTCCCCCGCTACCTGCGTGTTGCCGGAGCCATTCAGGCGCTCGCACCCGGCACGTTGGCCCGCCTCTCTACCCGAGTGCGCGGGCGAGCCTGAGGCCGGCGAGCCCGAGGACGGCGCCCGCAACCGCATCCAGCACGTAGTGGTTCGCGGTCGCGAAGATGACGAAGCCGACCGCGGGCGGATAGGCCGGAGCGAGCGCCCTGGCGACCGGTGAGCGACTCGTCTGCGCGATCCCGGCCGCGGTCACGACGGCGTACGTGATGTGGATGCTCGGCATCGCCGCGATGGGATCGTAGAGCCGTGCAATGAGGCCCTTGTCGAGGTCGACCCCTGAGACGTCGGCGATCGTGTCCACGAAATGGTCGAGCGTCCGCGGCGGCGCCGTCGGGAAGAGGAGAAAGACCGGCTGCGCGCCGAGGGTCGCCAGCACCGCGGCGCGGCGAAGCCGGTGGAACCCGGGGTCGCGGCGGCGGAAGAGGCGCATGAGCCACCCGACGGTGAGCCCCACGTTGAGCGTCACGTAGGCGACGTTGAGGACGGCGACGACGCGGCGTCGCGGGAGGAGAAGGGCCTGCAGCTCCGGCTCGACGTGAACTCCGAGGCGCCGCTCGAGCGCGACGATTCTCTCCGCGTTGCGCGCAGCCCTGCGTTGCCCATCCTCGTTCACGACGAGGTGGCGGACGGCGAGGTAGACGGCGTAGACGCCGAGGCCGATCGCGACTTCACGCCGTCGCGAGAACCGCCCCATCAGCCTCCGCTCCCCATCGCAGCCGACATACTTATCGACTGATGGGGACCACGTGGCGACGCACACTCGTTCGGCTCCTGATCGGCACCGCGGCCACCGTCGCCTTCCTCGTGCTCTTCCTCCGAGAGGTCGATCTCTCCGAGGCCTGGAAGACGATGTCCTCGCTTCCCGCGTGGACGCTCCTCGCCTCCCTCGGCCTCATCGGAGCCAACGTCTTCTTCATGACGCTGCGGTGGAAGTACCTGCTCGAGGGCGCGGGCTACCGGGTCGACAAGCGCAAGCTCTTCTCGACGATCGCCGTCGGCCGCGGGGCGAACAACCTCCTGCCGGCGCGCGGAGGCGACCTGCTGCGGATCGAGTCCCTGCGCGAGCGGCAGGTGCCGGTGTTCGTGAGCGCGGGCACGCTCTTCGCCGAGCGACTGCTCGACGGCGTCGTTCTGTCGGTCTGGATCGTCCTCGGTGCCCTCATGATCGGCGAGGGCGGTCCTGTTCTTCTGACCGGCATCGCGCTCGCGGCCGGTGCGGCGTTCGGCGTCTTTCTCGTGCGCTTCGCGGCGCAGAATCCTGAGCGGGCCGAGCGCTTCGTCTTTCGCCTGACGAAGTTCCTGCCCGCCCGCTGGCACACGCGAGTGGCCCGTGCAGCGGCGTACTTCGTCGACGGGCTCGGCGCCTTCATGGGACGCCGGCGCGTCTTCCTCATCTTCACGACGTCTGTCGCGATGTGGCTCGCCGACGTGGCCATGTACTACGTCGTCGGCCGCGCGTACCACATCGAGATCGGGGTCGGCGGCTTCTTCCTCCTCGAAGGAATCGGCAACCTCGCGCTGGCCGTGCCGGCGACGGCGGCCGGGATCGGCACGTTCGACTACCTGACGCTGATCGCGGCCAAGGGCATCGACGTGCCGACGGACAAGGCGACCGCCTACGTCCTCACGATGCATGCGCTCACCGTCATTCCGGTGACGCTCCTCGGCGCCGCGCTCGTCCGGCCCGCCTTCCCGCGCCTCTTCCGGCGCCACTCCGCCGAAGAGGCCGCGGAGAGCGCCTAGCTCCGCGCGCTCTCGAACTCCTTCGCGAGAAAGGGCAGCTCCTCGGACTTCTCCTCGGCGGCCGCGCGCGCCTCTGCGAGCTTGGCCGCTCGGCGCCCAGGGTCGACCAGGGCCGAGTCGATCGGCCGGCCGAGCGCACGGGAGGACTCGAGCTCCGCGGCGAAGGCAGCCGGATGCGGCTCTCGCCCCGCGGCGAGCTCGTGCGCGACGAACTGGCCGGTCGTGAGCGCGGTCTGCTTCTTCAGGCGCCCGAGGACGGCATCCTCGAGCCCTCCGTGGGGCGGCGCCATCGTGTCCGCGAAGACCACTACGACCTCCGCGCGGCGACGGACGAGCGGGTCGTAGGCGAGCGTGACCGGGAGGATCCGCTCCGGCTTCCCGCGGCGGACGAGCGCGTCGAGGCCCCGGCGGAGCGGGCCGATCTCCCCGTCGGGCGACGGCCTGCCCTCGGGAAAGACGACGAGGGACTTGCCCTCCCGCATGACACCGACGAGCTCGCGGAAGTCCGCGGTGGCCCGGGTCGCCCGCGCGCTCCAGAAGGCTTCCGGTCCCTCGCCGCGCGAGACCGGCTCCCAAAGAAGGTCCGCGTAGGAGCCGTGGAGGGCCTCCCTCGAGGGCGTGGACGCGGGAAGTCCGCGCCCCCGTAGCTGTGGGAGGAGGCGCTCGGGCACGACCTCGCGGAGCGGTTCGTCCGGCGAGAACGCGAGGAGCTCGGCGAGCCGCGCGGTGCTCGCGCTCGAGATCGGATGTACCGCGACGCGCGGGAGGAAGCGGCCGACGGAGATCGGAAAGAGGAGCCTCCGGGCGCGCGGCGACATCTCCGGAGGGAAGCCCGCGAAGAAGCCGCGCAGGAACATGTCGTCGCGGGCGGCGAAATGCATTCCCTCGCTCCGGTGCTTCCAGAGCGAGCCGCGGAAGTAGAGCTCCGACGCGATCAGCGGAACGTCGGTCTCCTTCCGGTGCGTCGCGGCGATCAGCGTCCCGGGCCTGAGGCGGAAGGACTTCGGGCCGATGTAGCGCACGCGAAACGCGCTGCGAGAGTAGGCCCGCATGCCAATTCCGACAGCGTCGTAGAGCGGGCCCACGCCGATAGCATTGCGGTCATGGCCCGTCTCGCGCTCGGCGATCCCGCGCCAGGCTTCGATCTTCCCGGGATCGACGGGAGCTCGCACTCGACGGAGGACTACGCTGGCAAGCCGCTCACCGTCGTCTTCTCTTGCGTCCACTGCCCGTACGTGGTCGCCTGGGAGGACCGGCTGAACGACATGGCACGCGCGTACGAGGGCCGCGCCGGCCTCGTCGCCGTCAACTCGAACGCCGGGTACCTCGGGGACTCCGTCGAGGACATGCAGGCCCGCTCAGAGGAGAAAGGCTTCGCCTTCCCGTTCCTGTACGACGAGGCGCAGGACGTCGCCGAGGCCTACGGCGCCGCGCGAACGCCCGAGGTCTTCCTCTTCGACGCCGAGCACCGCCTCGTCTACCACGGCACGCCCGACTCCGATCACACGGATCCGGGCGGCGCCGAGCCGTATCTCCGCGACGCCCTCGAGGCCGTGCTGGCCGGCGAAGAGCCACGGGTGCAGGAGATTCCGCCCGTCGGCTGCACCATCAAGTGGCGCTAGGGCGCTCACGCTCGACGAGCTGAAGCGCCTCTTCGCGCGTCGAGATGGTCCCTGCCGCGCGCTCCTCGGCGATGAGTTCGAGCAGACGGCCGATCTCCGGTCCCGGCTCGATGCCGAGCTCGTCGCCACGGAGGAGCGGCTCCGTCGGCTCGGCGACGCGGGCGGCGCGGACGGCTTCGTAGAGATCGTCGGCCCCGAGGTAGGCGAGCGCGGTCAGCGCCCACGGCTCGGTGGCGCGCCGGAAACGGTGTATCGAGCGCGGCGAATCGTCCTCCGGCCGCTCGGCGCGGAGCAGGGTTCGCGCCAGCCGCTTGACCTCGTTCGAGACCGGATAGCGCTTGACGTTCTCCCCGAGCGCGACGACGAGGAGATACCCCGGCGTATCGACGATGTCCACCGATCCGAGCCGTTCGAGTGAGCCGCCGAGAGGCTCGAGCAGGCCGAGCTCGTCCGCGCGTTCGAACCCCGCCGGAGAGAGGCGCTCGAGCTCGCCGACGATGCGCTCGCCGGCCGGGTCCGCGACGAGCCCCGCGGCGCGGCGGACGAGGTCCTCCGTGGGGGCGTCGAGCCCGAAGCCAAGCTCGTCCTCGAGGCGCACCGCGCGCAGGAGACGAAGGGGGTCGTCCTCGAACACCGATTCCGAGACCACGCGAAGCGTTCGCGACTCGAGGTCCGCCCGCCCGCCGAGAGGGTCGACGTGGTCGCCGCCGGCCACCGGCTGGGCGATGGCGTTGATCGTGAAGTCGCGCGTCGCGAGGTCGTCCTCGATCGTCCCGGCGAGCGGGGTGAAGTCCACCGTCGTCCCGTCCTTGAAGGCCACGCGCCAGGCGCCGTGCCGCTCGGAGAGCGGGAAGAGGGCGCCCTTCGAGAGACCCGCGTAGATGCGCGCAGCGACCTCGGGATCGGGCGTGGCGACGTCGACGTCCACGATCTGGCGCCCGAGGAGCTCGTCGCGCACCGCGCCGCCGACGACGTAGGCCTCGACGCCCGCGACGGCTGTGCGAATGCGGCTATCCATGCACCCGTCTTTCGGCGCGGCGCGGATCGGAGACGATCCCGGTCGTGACCTCGTAGTTGATCGTCCCGAGGTGGCGCGCGTGCTCCTCGACGAACAGGCCGTCTCCGATGAGCGTCACGGACGCGCCTTCGGGCTCGTCGCCGAGCTCGACCGCGAAGGAGTCCATCGAGACCGTGCCGAGCGCCCGCCTCCTCGTCCCGCCCACGAGCACCTGGGTGCCCGTGAGCCCGCGGCGGAAGCCGTCGGCATACCCCACCGGGACGAGCCCGATCCGCGTCTCCCCTTCTGCGACGAAGCGCCGTCCGTATCCGGTGCTCCCTCCGGCGCCGAGCGTCTTCGCCTGCGCGACGTAACTCCGCCAGGAGAGCACCGGCTCGAGTCCGTGCTCCGCCGGATCGCGCCCGAAGGGAGAGAGGCCGTAGAGCGCGACGCCGCAGCGCACCGCGTCGAAGCGGGACTGCGGGAGGGAGAGCGTCGCGGCGCTGTTCGCGACGTGCCGGGTCGCGCCCGGGAAGCGCGCGGCGATCTCCACGAACGCCTCCAGCTGGGCGCGGGCGAAGGAGGCGTCCTCCTCGTCGGCGGTGGCCAGGTGGCTCATGACTCCGACAACGCGGCCGGGATCCACCGAGGCCGCGTCCTCCGGAGACATGCCGAACCGTCCCATGCCGGTATCCACCTTGACGTGGACGGCCAGCCCTTCCGGGAGCGGCAGCGAGGACACCGCCACCTCGAGCCCGGCCTCGCGCGCGAGCGCCTCGTCGCCCTCGGCGAGCGGGCTGAGCACGAGAATGCGTGCCTCGGGAAGCTCGCTGCGAAGCGCCGCGCCTTCCTTCGCCGTCGCGACGCAGAGTGCCCGCGCTCCTCCGCCGAGTGCCGCCCGGGCGCAGTCAACGGCGCCGTGCCCGTAGGCGTCTGCCTTCACGACCGCCCAGAGCTCGGCTCCCCCGGCTGCCTCGACGAGCGCAGCCGCGTTCCGCCGCAGCGCGGCAAGGTCGATCGTGATCTCAGACCGGCTCATCGGGAGCCGAGGTTATCCCGGGGCGGCGACGACCTGCCGCCGCCCCGGTGAAGAGCTCAGCGGCGGTGACGCACGCGCCTCGCCGCCGCGGCGGGGTGCGCCGCCGCGTCGCGGTGGATCAGATCACGCGCGAAGGCGATCAGACGGTCCGCCGTCGCCACGTCGATGCCGTTGCCGCGCTTCGTGGTCACCTGGTCGATGAACGCCTCGAGGACGTTGCGCTCGGCCCCGTGTTTGCCCTGCGCGTGCTTCGTCTTCGCCTGGCCAAGCTTCTCGAGGAGCCCGTTGTAGGCCCCCGCGCTCGTGATCAGGCCCTCGTCCCAGGCCCGCTCGATGTTGGCCGTCAGGCTCTCGGCGTCCGCCTGCACCTTGAAGCGCCGCGTGAGCGTCGAGGTGTTTCCGAGCGCATCGGTCGCCGTGACGACGATCGTGTGCCGACCCGGAGCCAGGAGGAACATGTCGACCGCCTGGCCGTTCGAGGCTGGTTCGCCGTCGAACGTGACCGAGTCGCCCGCAAGCCCGGAGGCCGAGTCCATTGTCGTGTAGGCGATGGAGCTCAGGTCGTCCGTGTCGAAGACGACCTCGTCCGGCTGGGGCGACGTGATCGTGATCGCCGGCCCCTGGGTGTCGACCACGACGGTCTTCGACTCGGCGCCCGACTCGTTGCCGCACCGGTCGATGCCCTTCGCCTCGACGACGTAGGAGCCATCCGTCCCACCGGCGAGCGAGGCGTTCTCGGGGTTCGAGCCCGACGCAGCTCCCCACGCCGGCGCGGTGCCGCCGGACGGGAAGGCGCGCGTGTAGAGGCTCGTCGCGGAGAGCGGATCGTAGTTGTCGTCCGCCTTCGCGACGACCGTCCCGCCGGAGCCGATGTAGGTCGTGCCTCCGCTCGTGGTCGTCGTTCCGGCGACGCCGAGCGTGATCGTCGGCGCGGTCGGGTCGGTGAGGTTGGTCGCCGGGTCGAAGGTGTCCTGGAAGGCCCGCTCCGTCGGCGTCGTGTGCCACGGGACGGGCTCGTAGAACACCTGCTCGAACACCTGGTGGCGCGCGACACAGTCCTCCCAGATGCGCATGCCGCCCGTGCCGTAGGAATGGTGAACCGCCGGCTGCGGCCCCGCGCCGTCGTCGTCCTCCAGGTAGACCGAGGTCGTCGACCACTGGTGGTCCCCGTCGAGCGCCCGCATCCAGCCGAGCATGATGTTGTTCGGGACGTACCAGCTCGGAGTCTGGAGCGGGTCGTTCTGGTTCATGTACGTCGAGTAGAGGTCGCCGAGACCGGCGGAGTTGCCCGCCTGCGCGGCCTTCGCCTTGAAGAACTGGTTCAGCCCGTTCTCGTCGAGGAGGCCGAGCATCCCCATCGTCTGCGTGTTCCTGAGCGCGGCGAAGCCGTCGATCTGGAAGTCGCGGAAGTCCTCCGCCTGCCCCGAGCCCTCGTCGCCGTCCTGGTCGACCTGCGGGCTCGACGTGAGGTCCATCGCCTGGTCGAGCAGCGCGCGGACGGGGAGCGGGAAGAGCCGCGGGTCGTCGATGTACTCCTCCGGCTCGCTCATGATCCGGACGACCTCGGAGGCGCCGAGGTTCCCGTCGCCGTTGCGGTCGAGCGCGGCGAACGCGGGCGCCGGGAGCTGCTTGAGGTCGAGGCCCCAGGTGAGAAGGCCGGCCGTCAGGTCGTCTGCGACGTCGAGCGCCCAGTCGGTGATGTCCTCCTTCACGTCGTCGTAGAGATCGCACGCCGGGCCGAGCACCGATCCGAAGACCGGGTCGTTCTTGAGCGGGCCCCACAGGTTGCCGCTGCAGCTGAAGAAGAAGCTCGAGACTGCCGAGGCGATGTCGGACACGAAGAGGACGCCGTTCCCGACGAAGTCGGGATAGCCCATCATCGAGAGCATGTGGCCGAGCACCCAGTCGTGGACGGCGTCGACGATCCGATCCACGTCGGGGTCCGCCTTGCCGGTGTAGAGCTCCTCCGCGATCACCTCGTTGACGTCGACCCAGGCGATGAGGCCCTGCTTGATGTCGTCGATCCACGCGTCGTAATAGGCCTGGAGGGCCGAGTCGATGCCCCACTCGAAGACGTTGATCGGGGAGTCCGTGGGGTCGGGCCCGCAGCCGTCCTCGACGCAGACGAAATGCGTGTGCCCGAAGTGCTGGACGGCGGTGCAGTCGTCCGCCGAGTCGTCGAAGCAGTCCTGGTGCTGATTGTCGAAGCGGAGCTCCTCGGCCTCGGGCACGAGCTGCTCGTAGCGCTCGACGAAGGGATCGAGGATGACGTGCTTCCCATGGGCCCGCGCGAAGGGCGAGAGGAGCATCGTCGTCGCCACGAACTCCGAGGGCACGTCGATCTGCGTGGCGATGTGCTGCTCGTAGCCGGGGCGGTGCTTGTCCATGTAGCCCTCGGCGATCGTGTGCCGGATCGCGATGTCGTCATGCGAGACGTCGGTGAAGTCGGGAAAGACGCCGCCCGCGATCGCCGGCGAGTTGACGAGCGTGTGCGCCCACATGTCGCCGTTGGCGTGGCCGATTACGAAACCGGCCGTGAAGGCGATGTTCTTCAACCGGTTGTTGAGCGCGGGCGTCCAGTCGATCGGGACGACGCTCTCGAGCGACCAGGTGTCCACCGGCCGCCAGGCCTGCTCCCAGAGGTAGGAGAGCCATTCGTCCGAGATTGCCTCGTCATGGCCGGTGCCCGAGCGCCGGTCGTTGCCGTTCCGCGTGTCCGGGTGGACGAACGACTGGCCGAAGTACGTGTCGGGGAATGCATCCGGGCCGATCACGCCGGCGCGAAACGCGGCCGGGAAGGACTGGATCGCCTGCTTCAGCGTCGCGTTCACCGGGACGGTGACCGCCTTCGCCGGATCGCCCGAGACATCCGGGATCGTGACGGTGTTGCCCGGGCCGAGCTCGATCCCGAGCGGAAGCTCGACGCCCTTCTGGTGCATCGGCGGCTTCCATGCCATTGCCGACGACGCGGTCGCAAGTGTGATCAGGACCAGGAGCAGAAAGCTGAAGGCCGTGCGGCGCACGTGCACCCCTCTCGTACGTGGTTGTCCTCGGAACCGGGCCTGCCGGTGCGCGACGCAGTTAAGCGGAGACTCGTATGGGTTTCAAGGGGTATTTCGTGCGGACGCGCTCAGCGCCGGTGAAAGCGCCTCGACGACGTCGCTCGCAATCATCCCCGCGGTTCCGTGGAGCTCACCGGCGAGCCGGGCCGCCTCGCCGCCGGCCGCGGCCGCCGCAGCAGCTGCCGTCTTTGCGTCCATGCCCTTGGAGAGGAACGACGCCACGATCCCGGTGAGGACATCGCCGGTGCCGGCCGTTGCGAGCCCCGGATTGCCGAGGTCGCAGACGAGAACGCCCCTGCCGGGCGAGGCGACCAGGGTGTCCGCCCCCTTGAGGAGGACGACTGCTCCGACGTCGTCCGCTCCCGCCTGCACCGCGTTCAGGCGCCGCGCCGAGATCGCGCTCGAGTCACGGCCCTGCAGGCGGGCCAGCTCGCCGGCGTGCGGGGTCAGAACGGTCGGCGCGTCGCGCGCGAAGACCCAGTCCAGATGCCCCTCGAGCGCCCAGAGGCCGTCGGCGTCGAGGACGATCGGCTTGTCGAGCCGGTCGAGGAGGTAGCCGACCAGGCCGCGCACCGCATCGGTCCGGCCGAGCCCCGGCCCGATCGCGACCACGGTCGCCTTCTCCGCCGCCTCGAGGATCACGTCCGCGGCGTCCATGGTCATGACGCCGTCTTCGTCGGCGCACGGCCGGCTCATCACCTCGAGCAGCCGCTGTTCGAAGACGAGGTTCAGGGACGCAGGCACGCAGACCGTGACGATTCCGGCTCCGGCGCGGAGAGCGGCCTCCGCGGTCAGGCAGGGCGCACCCGTCTTTCCGGTCGAACCGCCGACGACGAGCACCGAGCCGGCCGTGTACTTGTTGTCGCTCGCGCCGCGGCGCGGCACCTCCGCGAGGATCTCGTTCGTGACGTGCTCGTGCCGCGTCCGCCCGGGCGCCAGGCCGATGTCGGCGACCTCGACCTCGCCCGCGTGAAAGCGTCCGGGCGCGACGACGAGCCCGACCTTGCGCCCGTGAAACGTGACGGTGGCGTCCGCGCGAACGGCCGTTCCTGCGACCTCGCCCGTCGAGGCGTCGACGCCACTCGGCACGTCCACGGACAGGACCGGGACACCGAGCCCGTTCAGCGCCTCGAGCAGGCGCGCCGCCTCGTCGCGCGGCTTTCCGGAGAACCCTGTGCCGAACAAGGCGTCGACCGCCGCGTCGCCGCCCCCGGGCTCCGCGAACGGAATCCGGAGCTTTCGTGCGCGTTCGAGGTTCTCTTTCGCATCGCCGGCGACCTTTTCTGCCGGCCCGGCGAGCACGATTTCGACAGTGCGGCCGGCCTCCGCGAGCTTGCGCGCCACGACGAAGCCGTCGCCGCCGTTCGATCCCGTTCCGCACCAGACGGCGATGCTCTTCGCGTCGGGAAAACGGCTCAACGCCGCTTCGGCCGCCGCGGTCCCGGCGCGCTCCATCAGCTCGAGCATCGAGCCGTCGTAGGCCTGCTCGGCCGCCCGCATCTCCTCCGCGGTGTAGAGCGGTTCAGTCCACATCGACGTCGCGAACGACGCAGACGGCCGCAGCGAGCTCGCGCGAATGCGTCATCGACAGGTCGAGCTCACCGGCCTCGTTTCGCCGCGCCCAGTCCGCCACGCGGCCGGAGAGCTTCACGCTGGGCTTCGGCCGCCCGGAGATCTCGACGTCCCGCCAGGCGAATGCGCGGGCGACGCCGAATCCGAGCGCCTTGCCCACCGCCTCCTTGCCCGCGAACCTCGCTGCGTAGTGCTGCGGGGGGTTCGGGCGCGAATCGCAGTACGCGCGCTCGGCCTGCGTGAAGACGCGGTCGCGGAACGAGGGGTAGCGCACGAGCGTGCGCTCGATGCGCCCGATCTCGATGAGGTCGAGGCCGACCTTCACGAGCCGTCGAGGTAGGCGGGGAGGTCGGCGATCGAGTCGACGACGGCGTCCGGCTGGGTCCCCGCCTCCTCGAGCGCCGCGGGCCGGAACTTGCCGGTGCGGACGAGCACGCCGCGCATGCCGATGGCCTTCGCACCCCCGATGTCGGCCTCGACGTCGTCCCCCACCATCACCGCTTCAGCGGGTGTCGCGTCCACCTCGGAGAGCGCCGCCTGGAAGTAGGCCGCGGTCGGCTTCCCGACGATCTCGGCCTCGACTCCGGCGGCGTACTCGAGCCCGGCGACGAAGGCTCCCGCGTCGAGGAGCGGCCCGCGGCTCGTCTGCCACCACTTGTTCTTGTGCAGGCAGACGAGGCGCGCGCCCTCGCGGAGCTCGGCGTAGGCCTGGTTCAGCCGGTCGTACGAGAACACCTCTGCGGTCTCCTCGCTCTCGTCGGCGCCTCCGAGCAGCACGGCATCGGCGCCGTCGTCCACAAGCTCGACGTACTCGGAGAGGTCGTCCCGGATCGAGCTCATCGTGAGCGCGAGCACGCGCTTCCCCTGAAGGAGCTTCCCCGCGGCGAGCGGGGTGGTCGTGATGTCCTCGCTTTCGAGGTCGAAGCCGATCGACTGGAGCTCGCCTGCGAGCACTGCGCGGGCGCGCGTCGTGTTGTTCGTGACGAAGCGGAGCCGGTGGCCCTCCTCGCGGAGAGCCCGCACTGCATCGGGCGCGCCGGGCACCGCCTCGCCCGAAACGTGCAAAACGCCGTCGATGTCCAGCAGAATCGCGGTCATCGCACGCGAGTCTATTCAGGTGCACAATCGGCTGGCGATCCCCGTGGAGGAGATCGCATTCCGCTACTCGCGCTCGAGCGGGCCGGGCGGCCAGCACGCGCAAAAGACGGAAACGCGGGTCGAGGCGGTGTTCGACGTCGAGGCATCCGAGACGTTGTCGGAGGCGCAGAGGGCGCGACTGCGGCGGCGAGTCGGACCCGTCGTGCGCGCGGTCGCACAGGACGAGCGGAGCCGGACGCGAAACCGCGAGCTCGCGCTGGAGAGGCTGGCTGCGGCGATCAGGGCGGGCCTGCGGGTGGAGCGGAAGCGGCGGCCCACGAAGCCGACGGCTGCGGCACGCGAGCGGAGGCTCGAGGAGAAGAAGCGGCGGGGTACGACGAAGCGCCTGCGCCGTCCGCCCGACGAGTCGTGACGCTTTCGATACGGACCGCGCGAGACACGCGCGCTCGCGGGGGTTAGGGTCGAGACCGGAGGGAGGCTCGCGGTGGCCCCGGGCCCCGGGGCCCCACTCGTCCTATTCGACCGTGACTGTCTTGGCCAGGTTGCGCGGCTGGTCGATGTTGAGCCCCCGCAGCCTGGCGATCCGGTAGGCAAGGAGCTGCAACGGGACGACGGCGAGTGCCGCCTGCAGGAAGGGATGCGTCCTCGGCACGTAGACGACGTCGTCAGCGTGGTGCTGGATGTCCTCGTTGCCGTCCGTTGCGATGGCGATCACGTCCGCCCCGCGCGCCCGCACCTCCTGGATGTTCGAAACGACCTTGTCGTAGACGTGCGAGTCCGTCGCGACACAGACGACCGGGGTCTGCTCGTCGAGGAGCGCGATCGGTCCGTGCTTCATCTCGCCCGCCGAATAGGCATCGGTCGGGATGTACGAGAGCTCCTTCAGCTTGAGCGCGCCCTCGAGGCAGACCGGCAGCCCGATGTGCCGGCCGAGGTACAGGAAGAAGGGAGCTTGATAGTGCCGCTGCGCGATCTCCTCGATGGGATGGTCGCCGTCGAGATAGGCGCCGATCTTCGCGGGCAGCGCCGAGACCTCGGCCAGGAGGCTCTTGATCTCTTCCTCCGGCAGCGTCTTCCGTACCTGGGCGAGATGGAGCGCCAGGAGATAGAGCAACGTGACCTGGGCAGTGAAGGTCTTCGTGGCCGCGACGCTCATCTCGATGCCCGCCCGCGTGTAGAGGACGCGCTCGACCTCCTGGGTGATCTGCGTCCCCATCATGTTCGTGATCGCCATCGTCCGTGCCCCGCTCTCGCGGGCGAGCCGCAGGGCGTGCACGGTGTCGCGCGTTTCCCCGGACTGCGAGATCCCCACGACGAGCGTGTCCTTCGTCAGGACGGGGTTCCGGTAGCGCCACTCGCTCGCGATGTCGGGCTCGCACGGAATGCGCGCCCACTCCTCGATCACGTAGCGCCCGACCAGGCCAGCGTGGTAGGCGGTGCCGGTGGCGAGGACGACCATGCGGCGCAGGTTCTGCGTCTCCAGCTCGGTCAGCCCGATGTCGTCGAAGTCGAGCTCGTCGCCGCGAACGCGCTGCCCGATGGTTTCCGCGACCGCCTGGGGCTGCTCGTAGATCTCCTTGAGCATGAAGGTCTCGTAGCCGTGCTTCTCGGCGTCCTCGTCATCCCAGTCGACCTCGAACTCCTCGCGCTCACGCGGCCCGTCGTCCACGGAGACGAAGGTCGCGCCGTCCTTCGTGATCGCGACGACCTCGCCGTCCTCGATCAGCTGGACCCGCCGCGTCTCCCGGAGGAACGCGGCGATCGACGAGGCGAGGAACATCTCGCCCTCCCCGATGCCGACGACGAGCGGGCACTGGAGGCGGGCGCCGACGAGCATGTCCGGATGTTCTCGGTGGATCACCACGAAGGCGAAGTGGCCCTCCAGCTGCGTGTACGCCTTCGCCACGGCCTGCGTGAGGTCGCCTTCGTAGTGGCGCTCGACGAGGTGAGCGACAACCTCCGCGTCCGTCTCCGAGGTGAAGGCATGGCCCTCCTCGAGCAACGACTCCTTCAGCTCGCCGAAGTTCTCGACGATCCCGTTGAGGACGACCGCGACCTCGTCGTCGACGCAGCCGGTCAGCGGATGCGCGTTCTCATAGGAGACCCTGCCGTGCGTCGCCCAGCGCGTGTGCCCCACTCCGGTGCTCGACGTGGAGCCGTCGAGCCCCGTCGCCGCCTTCAGCTTGTCGAGGTTTCCGACGGCGCGAACGTAGTCCAGGCCCTGGTCTTCGAGGAGCGCGATCCCGGCGGAGTCATAGCCGCGATACTCGAGGCGCTCGAGGCCTTGGAGGAGCAACGGGTGCGCCTCCCGGGAGCCCACGTATCCGATGATTCCGCACACCTGGAACCCCCTTTTCTCCGGTCGGCCGTCTCGTCCTCCGCCGGCCTCTTCCGAATGCCTGTCGGCGTCCGTGTTTCCAGAAAAACCCGTCTGAAAACGAAAAGGCCCGGCTTCAGCCGAGCTCTCGGGAGACGAGAGCCGCGATCCTACCACAGAGGCTCTGGGCGGCCTCTTCCGTTTCCGCCTCGACAAGGACGCGTACAACCGGCTCGGTTCCCGAGGGGCGGACAACCACACGACCTCCGGCGGCCAGGCCGTCGATCTCGTCCCGCAATCCCCGGGGAATCTCGTTCGTGCGAACGGAGACGTTTGCCTTCGCCTGCGGAAGCTTGGCCATCCGCCCGGCCAGGCCACGGAGCGTCTCGCCGGTCTCGCGAAGCGCGCGGCAGAGGAGCAGCGCTCCCACGAGCCCGTCTCCGGTCGTGTGCCCTTCCAGATACATGATGTGCCCGGACTGCTCGCCTCCCAGCCGGCCGCCTTCCCGGCGAAGCGCCTCGAGGACGTAGCGATCCCCGACGGGTGTCGTCAGGACGCGGACGCCGTTCTCCCCCATGAGCCGGTGGAAGCCGAGATTCGTCATCTCCGTGACCGCGACGGTGTCGACGCCGAGGTGGAGAGCGACAACGGCGAGGATCTCGTCCCCGTCGAGCTCCTCGCCGGCTGCGTCCACGGCCAGCATGCGGTCGCCGTCTCCGTCGAACGCGACACCGAGGTCGAACTCGCCGTCGCGCACCGTTTTCGAGAGGAGCCGCATGTCGGTCGCGCCGCAGCCGACGTTGATGTTCGTGCCGTCCGGGCTGTTTCCTATGATGACAACATGTGCACCGAGACGCTCGAAGGCTTCCGGCCCCACCTCGAACATCGCCCCGTTGGCGCAGTCGACGGCAACCCGGAGGCCCCGCAACGGCGCACCGAAGCGCTCGCAGACGAGCTCGACGTAGCGAGCCGCGAACTCGCCGTCGTGTTTGGCTCCGGCCGCCGCCTGGCGCCCCGTGTCGCCGACGTCGTCAAGGAGGCCTTCGATCGCCTCCTCCTCGTGGTCCTCGAGCTTCCAGCCGCCGCGAAAGAACTTCACGCCGTTGTACTCGGGCGGGTTGTGGGACGCCGAGATGACGGCGCCCGACTCGTCGGAGAGAAGCGCGACGGCCGGCGTCGGGAGAATCCCACCGCGAACGGCCCGCGACCCCGCCCCGGCAAGGCCCGCCACGAGGGCGTCCTCCAAGGCAAGCCCGGATCCGCGCGTATCGCGTCCGACCAGGACCGACTCTCCGTCGCTCCAACGCCCGTACGCGGACCCGAGACGTTCGACGAGCCCGGCGGTCAGCTCGTCACCGACCACCCCCCGGACCCCGTCGGTCCCGAAGTATCGGCGCGGCAAGGCCTAGCGCTTCGAGAACTGCGGCGCCTTGCGCGCCTTGTGCAGGCCGGCCTTCTTGCGCTCGACCACGCGAGCGTCGCGCGTGAGAAAGCCCTCGCGCTTGAGCACGGTGCGAAGCTCGGGATCGGCCTCGACGAGCGCTCTGGCAATGCCGTGGCGCAGCGCGCCGGCCTGACCGGTCGGCCCACCGCCGTGCAGCCGCGCGCGGAGGTCGAACTTGCCCTCCACCCCGGCGACGCGGAGCGGCGCCGTCGCGAGCGCCTGCAGCACCTGGCGCGGGAAGTACTCCTCGATCGTGCGCCCGTTGATCCAGGTCGAGCCGTCGCCCGGCCGGAGGATCACGCGCGCGACGGAGGTCTTCCGTTTTCCCGTGCCCTGGTATTGCGCGATCTGGCTCACGACTCGGGCAGGGGTTGCGGGTCCTGGGCGCCGTGCGGATGCTCGGGGCCGGCGTACACCTTGAGTTTGGTCAGCTGCTGGCGCGCGAGGCGGTTACGGGGAAGCATTCCCTTCACCGCGGCGCGGATGACCTCGGTCGGGCGCCGGTCGAGCTGCTCGCCCAACGTGCGGCTTCGAAGCCCACCGGGATAGCCCGAGTGGCGGTAGTACAGCTTGGACTCACGCTTGTTCCCCGTGACTCCGATCTTCTCCGCGTTCACGACGATGACGAAGTCGCCTGTGTCGACGTGCGGCGTGAACTCGGCCTTGCGCTTGCCGCGCAGGGTGTCCGCGATCCGGGTCGCCAGCCGGCCGAGGGTCTGGCCCTCCGCATCGACGACGTACCACTGCCGCTCGATCTCGCTCGCTTTGGCGCTGTAGGTCTTCATCACACAGAAAATCGGCGGACCGGGCGTCCGCCGAGGGCCGATTGTACCAGCCGTCAGTCGAGCGCGGACGGCGCCAGCTCGGCGGCCCGCACGCGGAGCGAGTAGCGGACGATCCACCCGGCTGGGGCGAGGGCGATCGCGAGGCCGCCGAGCGCGAGAGCCGCCACTCCCAGAGCGTCGAGAGCGAACCCGCCGATGAGGACGAGCGCGGCGCCCGTCAGCCCTGAAGCGAGATCGTTGAGACCGAGGAGCTTGCCGCGCTCGGCGGGGATGGTGCGGTCGGCCAGCTGGGCGGTCGCCGCCACGAAGGAGAAGCTCCACCCGAGGCCCAGCGCGAAGAGCGAGAGGGCGATCGTCGCCACGCTCGTGAACCAGATGAGGCTGATGGCCGACGCGGCCATGAGCGCCAGCCCGCCAACGAGGGCGCGCGTACGCCCAATCCGGTCGATGAGGTCGCCGACGACGATGACGAGCGCGTACATCCCGACCACGTGCGCGCCGATGATGGGAAACACCACGTCGGCAGGGTGTCCGCGATCGACGACGACCACGCCCGTCAGGGTCATGATCCCGACCATCGCCGAGAAGCTCGCCATGGCCGCGACCATGGAAGGAAGCACGCCCGGGCGCCTGAGGATGACCGCGAGCTCGGACGGCTTCTCGGCCGGCTCCTCGGGACGGTCGGGGCCGGACAGCATCCGCGCGATCTTGCTGGGATCGGGCCGCACGGAAGCGACGAGCACGAGCCCGAGGAGCATGAACGCGGACGCAGCGAGCCACGGGAGAACGAGCGCGTCGGCGTCGAGGTCCTTGCCCGCCAGCAGCGGGCTGAAGACCGTCGGCCCCAGAATCGCGCCGAACACCGCTCCGAAGAGGACGAAGGAGATCCCACGTGCCCGGCGGCTCGGCGGATACATGTCCCCTGCGGCGGCGCGCGCCAGGAGAGCCGTAGCGCTCGCTGCGCCGACGAAGACGAGACCGACCAGGACGGGCACGGCGAGGTCGAAGGCCGCGCCGACGGCTGCGAGGATGCCGCCGGCGATTCCAAGCGCAAAGCCCGTGACGAGGACCGGCACGCGGCCGAAGCGGTCCATGGCGCGCCCGGCGGGAAGCGCAGACAAGGCGCCCGTGCCGAGCACGATCGCCGGGCCAAGCCCGACGAGGCTCCGGACGCCGACGACGAGGACGACCGTCAGAGTCGCGACGGCCGCGGAGAGCTGCAGCATCGCCGAGTTCGCGGCGAGAGACGCCGAGAGCAGGATGGTGTTGCGGCGGACGGGAGGCTCAGACATCCAGGAGCCCCATTAAACCGGCACGGAAGGCCGTCGCTCCTCCGTGCGAGGGGTGACGGACAGAGGGACTCCCGAGGGCGCGCTCGGCCAGACGGCCGACGGCGAACACGCGTCTTCCCGCTGCGAGCTCGCGGGCGAACGGAAGCCCGGCGGCCGTCTCGGCTCGCGTCGGAGGCCGATTCGAGCCGGGCACCCCAGGCCGGTGCGGATGCAGTGGGACGACGTTCCAGAGGAGCACGTCGTCAGCCACGCCCAGCTCCGCGAGCACGCGCTGGACGATCGTCGCGGTGGCCTCGGCCGGGCCCGACCCGGTCAGCTGCCGCTCGGAGGTGAACGGGAGCCCGCTCATCCGCGTCCCGCGGTAGCCGGCGGCCTCCCCGACGAGGAGAATCGGCGCCGCCCGGCGCGCCTCCAGGTACTCCGTCAGGCGCGCGCGCCGCATCTCCGCGCCCACGCCCGCCGCATAGAAGTTGAAGGTTGCGCCGATCCGCGCTTCCGCCAGGCGCCGGACGAAGCCGGCCGCGTTCCACGTGGACACCTGCGTAGCCTACGGCCGGTGAGGCGAAGGGTCGTCGTCCACGGCCGGGTGCAGGGAGTCTTCTTCCGGGACTCCTTGCGCCGGCTCGCCGAGCGAAACGGCGTCTCCGGCTGGGCGCGCAACACCTCCGAGGGAACCGTCGAGGCGGTGTTCGAAGGAGAGCCCGATGCCGTGGCACGCCTCGTGTCCTTCGCAGAGACGGGACCGCCTGACGCTCAGGTCGAAGCGGTCGACGTACGCGACGAAGAGCCCGAGGGCCTCTCGGGCTTCTCGGTCAGGTAGCCGCGGCCGCTTCGCGCTCCTCGCGCCGCTCGGCCAGCCGGTCGAAGAGCCAGTTCACGGCGAAGAACGCGATCACCGTGTAGAGCCAGCCGAGGAAAATGTCGACGACGTAGTGCTCAGCGGTGTAGACGAGGGCATACGTCATCGCGATCGGATAGAGCGCGAGCAGCACGCGGCCCCAGCGGGGCACGAGCGGCCAGAGGATCAGCGCGACGAGCAACGTGTACCCGCCGTGCAGCGACGGCACCGCGGCCACCTGGTTCGAGTAGGCCGCGCCCTTCTCGTACAGGGTGTCGAAGTTCCCGATCGGGATATGGCTCCAGATGATCCCGATCGAGCGCGTGGTCGGCTCGAGCTCGCCGAGCTCACTCGCCATCCACGGCGGCGCAGCGGGGAAGAGCGCATAGGTCGCGAAGGCCATCATCGCCACGGTCGAGACCATCACGACGTAGCGGCGGAAGCGGTCGCGCGCGATGAACCAGAGGACTGCGGCGACGACGTACGTGGCGAGGAAGTAGCTGACGTAGACGAGCCAGGCGAGGTAGTCGTACCAATGGATCGTGAACGGGCCGTCCCAGAGCCAGTGCTGCAGTCGCACGGTCGGCGCGACCCCTAAGCCGAGAATCTCGTCGGCGCGGAGCTGCGGCAGGACATGCGCCTGGAAGAACAGGCCGTCCGCCTGCCCACGCAGGAGGTCATAGACCCAGAGGATCGCGAGAAACGGGATCCACTCGAGGACGACGCTTCGCACCCAGCCCTTGACGTTCGTGAGCGAGAAGGCGAGCAGTCCGAGCAGGATCCACATCACGAGACGGTCGCGCGAGAGCGGCAGCCCGTCCTCCACCCACACGATCACGAGCGCGACCGCCCATAGCACGGGGCCGCCCCACCGGAGAATCTTGATCGTCGTCGGCGAGACGAGCCGGGAACGGGTCGCGTCGGTCGCGTTCATCTCGAAGAGGCTAGCGGGTCGGAGTTTGTCGTCGGGCGTCTCGTGGGCAAGACCCGTTCATGCCCTTCGACCAATACCACGAACCCGCCGACGAGCTCCCCGAGGAGGTGCGCACCTTCGCGCGCATGTGCATCTCCCTGATCGAAGAGGCCGAGGCGATCGACTGGTACGAGCAGCGCCTCGCCCTCGAGAAGGACCCTCAGGCGCGCGCGATCATGGAGAACGCGCAGCAGGAGGAGTTCAAGCACTTCGCCATGAACCTCGAGTTCCTGTCGCGCAAGAACGAGAAGTGGCGCACGGTGCTGCAGGACGTCCTCTTCAAGGACGGCGACATCGTCGAGCACGGCGAGGCCGCCGAGGACGAGCTCGGCTAGAGCGAGAGCTGGCGCATGACTGCGATGCCGGCGACCGGCATCGCGGCGGCCAGGCCATAGGCCAGCGACCAGGACCCTGCCTCGACGACCGCGGCGAAGGCAGGCGGCGCGGCCGCGCTCGTGATGGCCAGAGCCGTCTGCTGGAAGCCAAGCGCCGCGCCTGCACGCCTCCTCCCCGCGAGCTCGGCGGCCGCGGTGAAGGAGAGACCGTTCCAGCTGAGTGACAGCGCTCCCGCCGCGACGAAGACGGGGAGCAGCAGGGCGAGAGGCGCCGAGAGGAGCGCCGCGGCCGCAGCGAGGGTCACGGTCAGCCCGAGCGCGAGCTTGCGCAGAGGAGCGATGCGCGCTTTGAGCCGGTCCGACCAGCGCCCGGTGAGGATGCGCGCGGCCGCGCCGAGGGCCTGGATGACGGCGAACACGGCGGCCGCCTCCGCCGTGCTCAGCCCTCGCTCCGCGTGCAGGAACAGGATGAGGAAGCTGAGGATGCTGATCTGCGCCGCGAGGACGAGGGCGCTTCCGATCGAGAGCTGCCACATGCGCGGGTCGCGCACGGGATGGCCGATATCGGTGAGCTCGCCTTCCTCGTGCGGCGCCTCGCGCAGGCCGCTCGCGCCCGCGATCGCGGCAGCGAGACATCCTGCGGCGAGGGCGATCAGGCCGGCGCGCACGCCGCCCGCGGCCTCGATCGGCGGGAGCAGTAAAGCGGCGAGCAGGCCGCCGATCGGCAGAGCCGTCTGCCGGATGCCGAGGGCGAAGCCCCGTTCGTCCTTCCGGAACCAGCTCATCACCGCGCGGCCACTTGCCGCGTTCACGCTTGCGCCTGCCGCACCGCCGAGGGTGAGCGCGAGGACGAGCACGCCGAACGACGGGGCGAACGCGGCCACGAGCAGCCCAGCGCCACAGCCTGCGAGGCCCGCCGCGAGCACGAAGCGCTCGCCGACGCGGTCGGCCAGGAGCCCCCAGGCGAGCAGTGTGAAGACCGATCCCGCGTTGGCGGCGGCAATGGCGAGGCCGACCTCGGTCAGATCGAGGTCGTACTCCCGCTGCAGGGCAGGCGCGAGCACGGGAATGCCGAGAAAGACCGCCGAGTAGGCGGTCTGCGCGCCCGTGCCGAGCGCGAGGATCGTCCAGCGGTACCTGGCCACCAGCCCGAGCCTAGCGGCGGATCTCTACTCCCACTCGATGGTGGCGGGCGGCTTCGAGGAGACATCGAGGGCGACGCGGTTCACGCCAGGGATCTCGTTGATGACGCGGCTCGAGATCGTCTCCAAGAGGTCGTACGGCAGGCGCGCCCAGTCGGCGGTCATGGCGTCCTCGGACGTGACCGCGCGGATGACGATCGGATACGCGTAGGTGCGCCCGTCGCCTTGGACCCCGACCGAACGGATGGCAGGCAGCACCGCGAAGCACTGCCAGAGCTCACGGTAGAGCCCGGCCCGGCGAACCTCCTCGAGCAGGATCGCGTCGGCGTCCCGCAGGAGGCGCAGCCGCTCCTCCGTGACCTCGCCGATGATCCGGATGGCGAGGCCGGGGCCGGGGAACGGGTGGCGCCACACCATCTCCTCCGGCAGGCCGAGCTCCTCGCCGACCCGCCTGACTTCGTCCTTGAAGAGCATCCGGAGCGGCTCGACGAGATCGAGGTCCATCACCTCGGGGAGCCCGCCGACGTTGTGGTGGGACTTGATCGTCTCGGCCGCGCCGGCGTGGCCGCCCCCCGACTCGATCACGTCGGAGTACAGAGTTCCCTGAACGAGCCAGCGGACGTCGCCGAGCTTCCGCGCCTCGTCTTCGAAGACCCGGATGAACTCCTCGCCGATCCGCTTGCGCTTCTCCTCGGGCTCGGTGATGCCTTCCAGGCGCGCGAGGAATCTGTCGGCTGCGTCGACGTGGACAAGCGGCACGTGGAAGTGGCGGCCGAACGTCTCGACGACCTGCTCCGCCTCGTCCTTCCTGAGCAGACCGTGGTCGACGAAGACGCACGTGAGCTGGTCACCGACGGCCTTGTGGACGAGGAGCGCGGCGACCGCGGAGTCGACGCCGCCCGAGAGGGCGCAGAGCACTCGCTCGCGCCCCACCTGCTCCCGGATGCGAGCTGTCTCCTCCTCGATCACCGCCGCGGCCGTCCAGAGCGGCGGCGCGTCCGCGACGCGGTAGAGGAAGTTCTTGAGGATGTCGTTTCCGTACGGCGTGTGCACGACCTCGGGATGGAACTGGACGCCGTAGAGCCCGCGCTCGGAGTCCTCGAAAGCGGCGATGGGCGTCGAGGTCGACCCCGCGACGACGCGGGCGCCTTCGGGGGGCGCGGTCACCGAGTCGCGGTGGCTCATCCAGGAGACCTGCTCCGCCGGAAGGCCTGCGAACAGCGCTCCCTCCTCGGTGCGGATCTCGGTGCGACCGAACTCGCTGATCCCTGTGGGCTCGACGCGTCCGCCGAGCTCCTGCGCCATGACCTGCATCCCGTAGCAGATGCCGAGGACCGGCACACCGAGCTCGAAGAGGGCCGGATCGACGGACGGAGCGCCCTCGGCGTAGACCGAGGAGGGGCCGCCGGAGAGGATGAGCGCGAGCGGGCGGCGAGCGGCGAGCTGGGCGGCGGGCGCCCGGTGCGAGACGAGCTCGGAGTAGACGCGGCACTCGCGAACGCGGCGAGCGATGAGCTGGGAGTACTGGCCGCCGAGGTCGACGACGAGGACGGGGCGCTCCTCCGCCGGCGGGTCGGGCAGCTGGACGACGACCGCGTCGGCCATCAGCGCGCCGACTTTCCTGACGCTCTTACGACGATCGGTGCGCCATGCGCGCGCTCGGGGGGATTACGCTCGAAAGCGGGTGGAGGCACGGGGTGGCCCCGGCGGGAGCGGGCAGCTCGGCCCCGCTCGGTCATCCCATCCCGATCCGCTGTGCCTGTTGGAGCGCCTTGCCCTCCGTCTTGATCGACGGCGCCAACATGATCTCCGCGCGCTGGAAGTCGTGGATGTTCTCGTACCCGCACGTGGCCATCGATGTGCGCAGCGCGCCCATGAGATTCAGCGTCCCGTCGTTCTCGCGCGCGGGGCCGACGACGATCTCCTCGAGCGTCGCGACCTGCTTGACCTCGACCCGCGCGCCGCGCGGGAGAGTCGGGTGGAACGTGGCCATCCCCCAGTGAAAGCCACGGCCCGGCGCCTCCTGCGCGCGGGCCAACGGCGAGCCGATCATCACCGCGTCCGCGCCGCAGGCGATCGCCTTCGCGATGTCCCCGCCGGTTCGCATCCCTCCGTCGGCGATCACGTTCACGTACTTGCCGGTCGCAAGCAGATGCTCGGCGCGCGCAGCTGCCGCGTCCGAGATCGCGGTCGCCTGAGGGACACCGACTCCGAGAACGCCGCGCGTCGTGCACGCCGCCCCCGGCCCCACGCCGACGAGCACTCCCTCCGCGCCGGTGCGCATGAGGTGAAGCGCCGTGTGGTAGCTCGCGCAGCCACCGACGATCACCGGAATCGGGAGCTGGGAGATGAACTCCTTGAGATTCAGCGCCGAGCCGTTCGTGGACACGTGCTCGGCCGATACGACGGTGCCCTGGATGACGAGCACGTCGAGGCCGGCCTCCAACGCAAGCTCGTAGTGCTCACGGACGCGCTGCGGCGTCAGCGATCCGGCCGCGAGGACGCCTGCTGCCTTGATCTCCTCGATTCGGCGCGCAATCAACTTGGGCTCGACGGGCCTCGCGTAGATCTCCTGCATGCCGCTCGTCGCCTCCGCCGGTGAGAAGGATGCGATCTTCTCGAGTTGCTTCTCGGCGTCGGAGTAGCGCGTGAAGATGCCCTCGAGGTTGAGCACCCCGAGCCCACCCATCCGGCCGAGCGCGATCGCCGTCCCCGGCGAGACGACGCCGTCCATCGCCGAGGCGAGCAGAGGCAGTTCGAGGAGGTGGCCGCCGAGCTTCCAGCCGATGTCGACATCGTCGGGATCGCGCGTGCGGCGACTCGGGACGATGGCGATGTCGTCGAAGCCGTAGGCCTGCCGCGCCTTCTTTCCGAGCCCGATCTCGACGTCCATCAAATGATCCTACCAACCGTCTTCGGACGGCCGGCCGCCGCTCAGGCGTCCTGGCGAACCGGCTCCAGACGGTCGAGTGTGACGTGCGCGGCGAGCCGCTGCGCCTCGCGCGTGTCGAACCGTCCGGGCCCCGCCTCGAGCACCGAAGCTGCACTCGCCGCGACCGCGCTGCGCACCGCGTCGTCGTAGGAACGGTCGTTCATGCGCGCCGCGATGAAGGCGGCGAGCAACGTGTCGCCCGCCCCGACGGTCGAGACTGCCTCGAGTCGCGGCGCCCGCGCGCGCAGGCGGATGTCGTCGGCGCGTTCCTCGCGGAAGAGCGCATAGCAACCGGCGTCGAGCGTGATGACGACGTTGCGCGCGCCGAGCTCGGCGATCTCGTCGAGCCCGGTGGAGAGGTCTTCCTCGTCGACGAACTCGTGGCCGACCAGAGACTCGGCCTCGCGCAGGTTCGGCGCGACGAGGTACGGCTCGGCCTCGATCCCCAGCCGCAAGGCCTCGCCCTCGGAGTCGAGGACGGTTGCGAGACCGCGCCGATTGCCTTCCCGGATCAGCTCGGCGTACAGGCCCGGGTCGACGTCGCGCGGGAGCGACCCTGCGAAGACGACGTACGCCGCGCCCTGGGAGAGATACGCGAGCTTCTCGCGCAGGACGTCGAGCTCGTCCTCGGTCACCTCGGGCCCCCACTCGTTGATCTCCGTGTAGACGTTCGAGGTGGGGTCGAGGACGGCCGTGGACGTGCGCGACTCGCCGCGGATTCGCACGAAGTCGTTGAGGATGCCCTCGTTCGTCAGCTCCTCGACGAGCAACGTGCCGTTGCGGCCGCCCGCGAGGCCGGTGCTGACCACGGGAACGCCGAGGCGCCGTGCGGCCCGCGCGATGTTGATTCCCTTGCCCCCGGCGGTCGTCGATCCCTGGCTCGCACGATGGCGCTGGCCGAGCTGGAAGTTCGGCACGGACAGCGTCCGGTCTATCGCGGCATTGAGGGTGACCGTGACAATCATCAGAAGGGCGAGAGGCTCGAGAGCATGTCACGGGCTTCGTCGAGCGCCCGGCCAGCGTACCAGCGCACGCGCTCGGGCAAGGTCGGCTCGCTGATCGTCGCCGTCGAGACGAGGGGCCGGCGTGCCACGACCTCGCCGCCGTCGTACACGACGATCTCTCCGATCGGATCGCCCTGCACGACGGGAAGCTTCAGCATGTCCGGGGCGACGACCTTCTCCACCAGCGTGTGGTCGAGCGGAACGGTCACCCGCGCCCGGTTCTCGGCCACGAGCGCCACCTGGTCGTCGGAGAAGGGAACACCGACCTCGGCGTACGGCTTGCTCTTCGCGATCACCGGCACGCGACCGTAGTGGCTGAAGCCCCAGTCGAGAAGGGCGGCGAGATCGCGGTTTCGCTTGTTCCGGGATGGGCCGCCGAGGATGACCGCATACATCGTCACTCCGTCCCGCTCCGCGGCAGCGATCTCGCTCCAGCCGGCGAGATCCGTGTGCCCGGTCTTGATCCCGATTGCGCCGGGATACGTCTTCAGGAGGTCGTTCCAGGCATAGAGCGTCCGCCCGCCTGCGATCTCTCCCCCGGTGCGCGCCACGATGTGGCGGAAGAGCGCGTACTTCATGTCCTCGCGCGCGAGGGTGTACGTGTCCCGTGCGGACGAGTAGTGCCCTGGAGTGTCGAGACCGTCGGGGACGACGTAGTGCGTGTGGTCGAGGCCGAGCTCCGCTGCGCGCTCGTTCATCATCCGGACGAACTTCGGCACGGTGCCGCCGACGTCGGTTGCCAGCGCGTAGGCGGCGTCGTTCGCGCTTTGGATGAGGGCGGCCGCGAGGAGGTCGCCCACCTTCAGCTTCTCTCCCGCCTGGAGGTTGATCGTCGACTCTCCGATTGCGGGAGCCGGCCCCTGGACGCGCACGACGTCGTTCTTCTTCGTGTTCTCGATCGTGAGGAGCGCCGTCATCAGCTTCGTGAGGCTCGCCATCGGAACGCGCTTGTCCGGGTTGAGCGAGTAGAGCGTCTCGCCCGTCGAGCCGTCGACCAGGAGCGCCGCCGATGCGTCCACGCTCGGCGGAGGCGTGGCGGCGAGGGCCGACGGGGCTGCGACGAGGAGGAGGAGCAGCCCGGCGATGCAGAGGAGGCGCCGGAGCACGGACGTCAGCGTATAAATTCAGCACGCGATGGGTCTGATCGAACGACGCAGCACACCCGCCCGTGTGCGGGGCCGTGAGCGTGGTATCGAGGTTCAGCTCGGCGAGCTCGGAGGCTTCGAGTTGCGGCCGACCCGGCTCTTCCTCTGGCCGGGAATGGATCGTGAGAGCCAGGCGCGCGTCCTCTCCCTGGGGACCGAGCCGCGCAGCCTCGTCCTTCCCCGCAAGGAGAGCGAATACGTCGCCGGCGCGGTGCGGATGCGCTCGGTCGGCAATCCGCTGATGACGCTTGCCCTCGCCGCCGTGCACACGGCGAAGGCGGTCAGGCGACGCGGATCTTCTGACCGGGGCTGAGGGCGAGCGGGTCGATCCCGGGGTTCAGCGCCAGAAGGTCGTCGACCGTGGAGTCGAACTTGGCCGCGATCGACTCGAGCGTGTCTCCCGCCTTGACCCGGTAGATCTGCTTCTTTTGCTTTCCGGTCGTGGTCCCGGTGGTCGGTGTGGTCTCGGGCGCCGTTACGGTCGGCACCGCGGACGTGGTGGTCACGGTCGAGCCGCTGTCCAAACCTCTCTCGATCAGGACGACGAGAATCGTGGCGGCCAGAAAGAACGCCGCCGGAGCGGCGATGCGATACACCCAGGTCCGATACCTCGGGTCGCTCACCATCCGGACGCAGCCCAGACCTCGCTTCGCAGCCGTGCCGCCTCGGCGGCCGCGGCCTTGCGCCAGTCGGCGCCGTCGACGCGAAAGGCGTAGATGACGGCCCGCGAAACGGGCACGAGCGCGCTCGCCGGCCCGCTCGTGAACGCGCGCGCCACATCGGCGGGAGTTGCACCCTGCGCGCCGATCCCCGGCAGGAGCAGGACGGCCTGCGGCATCAGACGGCGCGCCTCGGCGACCGCGCGCGGATACGTCGCGCCGACGACCGCCCCCACGCTCGAAAGGCCGCGCTCGCCGACAAGACCGGCGCCCCACTCGTTCACCAGCTCCGCGACCTGGTGCCACACGCGCCGGCCGTCGGAGAGAGCGAGATCTTGGATGTCGGCGCTCCCCGCGTTCGACGTCTTGACGAGGCAGAAGAGGCCCGCGCCGGATCGGCGGCACGAAGCGAGGAAGGGCTCCACGGAGTCGCTCCCGAGATAGGGGTTCACCGTCAGGGCGTCGACGGGCAGCCGCTGGTCGTCGCCCGCTTCGAGGTAGGCGTCCGCGTACGCGCGGGCCGTCGAGCCGATGTCACCGCGCTTCGCGTCGGCGACCACGAGCAGCGTGGCCGCGCGCGCATAGTCACGCACCTCCTCGTAGGCACGAAGTCCGTCGGAGCCGAGAGCCTCGAAGAATGCGAGCTGCAGCTTCACACCGACGACATACGGTGCGACCGCGTCGATCAGTCCGCGGCAGAACCGCGCGCAGGCGTCGGCCGCTGCGCCCCGGCTCAGGTAGGTCTCGCCGCGAAGCTCGACCGGGAGGAGCTCGGGTCGCGGGTCGAGGCCCACGAGGAGCTGACTGCGCTTCGCGTCGACCGCATCCGCCAGGCGATCGGCGAACGTCGAAGCCACCGTATCGACCCCGGCCTCGAGGTTCTGGGCCATGGACTGAGCTTACAAGCGTTTTCCGCTGTCGCAGCCCGACGGACTAGTGCTGCGGGGGCGCCACGTGCGGAGACCCGGGCGCGTCGATTCCGGGCGGGTCCTCGGGCGACCGCGGCCGCTCGAGCGACCCTTCTTCGTCTTCGTCGGGTGCGGGTGGACCTCCGGGGATCCCCGGATCCTGGGGTAGATCCTCATCGGGAGTCTCCGGCGAGAGCGGCTGCTCCGTCATGGGCCGGGAGATACCCGCCTTCGAGCTCCTCCAAGCGCACGACCTCGAGCTCCGGCGGAGGCCGGCGGAGGAACGAGGCCACGAGGAGCAGCTCGTCCGCATCCTCGGGCGCGACCGACGCGTCGGCGGCGCGTGCTTCCGCCAGGCCGGCCTCGATCTCGATGCGCGCGGCGGGCCCCGGCGGCAGCGTCCGGACCGCGGCAACCCGCCCGCCGCTCACGAAGACGGCCCGCCGCAGACCCGGCTCCACGGCCGGAGCGACGAGGCAGAGACGGGCGGCGCGAAGCCGTTCCAGCTCGGCCAGGTCTCGCACGACCTGCTCGAGCGCGGCGATGCGGTCGCGGAGGCGCGCGGCATCCTCGTAGCGCAGGCACTCGGCGAGGTCGCGGAGCTTCGTGCGGAGCCGCGGCAGGGGGCCGCCCGATGGGAGCAGGGCGAGCTCGCTCTCGCTCGCCCCCTGCAGCGCTCGGGCGGCGAGCTCTGCTCGCCTGCGGCTCCGGATCGGCCCGAGCGGCGTCGGCGTCGCGGTGGCCACGATGCGCTCTCCCCGCCGGGCGAGGTAGAGGTAGCGGTCGGGACGGGACGAGCGCGCGTTGGCGGGCGGCCTCTCCTCGCGGATGAGCCGCAGCTCGTCGAGCGCCGCTTCAAGCTCGGAGCCGAGGACACGCCACTCGATGCGCTCCACCGCGGCGAGCGCAGCCTCGACCGCAGGCCGCTGCCGCTCGCCGCGAAAGTAGGAGCGCAGGCGCTCCCGGAGGTTGCGGGCCCGACCGACGTAGAGAATCTGGTCGCCCTTCCCGACGAAGAGATAGACGCCCGGCGACGAGGGCGCTCCGAATGCAAGCGAGCGCTTGTCGTACACGTGCCTCGTTCGCGGCGCCGCCAGGCGGCCGAGGTCGGCCACGGTGCGGGCGCCCCGTTCCTGGGCGAGGCCGATCAGGCGCAGGAGGATCTCCGCTGTCGCCTCCGCGTCGGGGAGCGCACGGTGGCACGGGCGCGTCGACGTCCCGAAGAAGTGCGAGAGCGAGCTGAGGCTCGCGCGCGCGACTCGGCCCGCGAGGAGGCGGCGGGCGAGGCCGACCGTGTCTATAACGGGATTGGCGAGCCTTCGGCCCTCGACGAGCTCGACCTCCCTGTCGAGGAAGCCGATGTCGAAGCGCGCGTTGTGCGCGACGAGGACAGCGCCGGAGGCAAAGGAAAGAAACCGCTCGACGGCCTGAACCGGAGTGGGAGCGCCCGCGAGATCCCGATCTTCGATCCCGGTGAGCGACGTGACGACGGGCGGGAGGGGGATTCCGGGGTCGACCAGCGTCTGAAACGTGCCCACGTGCGCGAGCCCGTCGATGCGAACGGCGCCGATCTCGCAGATCGCCGCGCGGCCCGGCCGAAGCCCCGTCGTCTCGAGATCGACGACGACGTAGCTCGCGGCCTCGATGGGCAGTTGATCCGCCGGGTCGTTCGCGAGCGCGACGGCCGTTCCCCGCCACGCGAGCCGCGCGTCGCCGGAGACGACGTCGTCGAGAAGGCTTCGCGCGAGAAGCGTCGGCGTGGAGGCGAGCGCGAAGAGGGTCCGCGCCGCCTCCTCTGCGGCGACCGGCCCGCGCCGCTCCTCGACGAGGTCGACCAGCCGGTCTGCGGCGTCGAAGGTGAGCTGTGCCTCCATACGAACATATGTTCGCATAGCGACCGGCCGGAACGAGGACGGGGGCCCGCTCGGGCCCCCGTCGAGATGTCACTGGAGGGGAGGGCGCTACTGCTTGAGCGCTTGCTTCAGCTGGCTGCCCGCCGAAAACTTGGGCACGCGTGCCGCAGGGATCGTCACCTTCTGGCCGGTGCGCGGGTTCACGCCCTGCCGCTCCTTGCGATGCTGCGGCGAGAACTTGCCGAAGCCCGTGAACGACACCTGCTCGCCGCTCCTGAGCGCATCGGTGATCGAGTCGAGGAATGCATCGACCGCCTTCGTCGCATCCCGCTTCGAGAGCCCGCTCTTCGCTGCGACCCTGTCGGTGAACTCGGCCTTTGTCACTGCCCTACTCCTTCCGTCAACGATCATTGCCTTGGAACCGCGAGGACCCTAACAGCAACGCCTGATAGCACGCAACCATGCGGGTTTGCGGGTGTTTTCAGCCCGGCAGGATGTCGGAAACGCGGAAAATGGGCACGAGGCGGACCGCCTTCCGGGCGAGAGCGTCCGCGCCTCCCTCCTCCCGATCGACCACGCAGACCGCGGTCCGGCACACGAGCCCTGCCTCTCGGAGGGCCTCGACCGCCTGTTCGGCAGCGCCCCCGCTCGTGACGACGTCCTCGACGAGACACACTTCTTCGCCCGCCTCGAATTCGCCCTCGATGCGCCGTTCGGTGCCGTAGCCCTTGGCCTCCTTGCGGACGATGAGGAACGGCAGGCTGCCCGCGAGCGAGGCGGACGCCGCGAGGGCGACGGCGCCGAGCTCCGGGCCGGCGAGGCGCCGCGCGTCGGGGGCCGACGAGCCCACTGCCTCGGCGATCCGCAGGCCGAGCTCCTTCAGGAGGTCCGGCCGCGTCTCGAAGCGGTACTTGTCCAGGTAGTAGCTCGAGCGCCGTCCCGAGCGGAGCACGAAGTCCCCCTCGAGAAGCGCGTGCTCGCGGAGAAGGCCTGCGAGCTCTGCGTCCGTCATCCCCGCGCCGCCGCGAGCGCGCGGCGGGCGAGTGGGAGCAGCCGGTCGCCGTCGGCGGACCCGGCTTCGAGGGAGAGCATCGAGCCATCGGCGAAGTAGACGTCGACGTGCTCGCGCTCGACCGCGGACTTCGTCCGCACGAAGACGATCGCGCCTGCGAGCGCCGCGCCCGCGGCGAGGAGCCCGACCGCGCTACGAGCCTTCACTCTCGGCCTCTTCGGTCTTCTTCTTCGTCGTGCGGCGGCGCGTCGCCGTCTTGGTCGCCGCTTTCCCGGCCTTGGCCTCTTCCTCGCGCTCGAGCATGCGCAGGCACGTCTTCAGGTCGTAGAAGACGAGGCCCACGGTCGGCCGCGGCTTCGTCACCGCAGCGACGAGATGGCGATCGTCCTTGGCCACGAAGACCGACCCGTCGAGAGCCGCGCCCTCGACCTGCACGAGCGGCTCCGAGCCCGGCTCCGTGCGCACCCCATCTGCTCCGGCGAGGAGCTCGGCGGCGGCTTCGGCGAACGACTTTGCAGCCACGTCGTCGGCGAGCGTCGAGGCGACGACCGAGCCATCGTGATCAGCGAGAACGGCCGCTTCGATCTGCGCGGAGATCTCGGTGAGGTCGGCGAGAGCCTGCCCGGCGTCCATTGCGGGAGGAAGCTACCACAGGCCTGACAGGACCGAGCCCTACACTCCGGCGGGCGTGCATCGCATCGTCTCCAAGTTCCTCGCAGACCGTGGAACGCATCTCGCGGCGATGATCGCCTACTTCGCGCTCCTCTCGTTCGTGCCCCTCCTCTTCCTCGCGCTCTCGCTGACCGCGCTCGCCGGCCAGCAGACCGAGTCGAGCTATCTCGTCGAGGAGTTGCGGCGCGCGTTCCCGGCGAGCTCGGTCGACCGGCTCCTCAGCGTCGTCCGCTCGATTCAGGACCAGGCGACCTCGATCGGGATCATCGGCGGCATCGCCCTGCTCTGGGGCGCGCTCGGCTTCTTCAGCGTCCTCGAATCGGCCTTCAACATCGTCTACGGCCTTCCGAACCGATCCTTCATCCGCCAGAAGCTCCTCGTCCTCGTTCTCGTCGCGGGGTCCCTGGCCGTCCTTTTCGTAGCGCTGATCGTCGGCTCGCTCGGAGTCGATCTCGTCCACAACGCGGGCGTCGCCGGCGGCTTCCTTTCCTACGTGTACGCGCTCGCCGTCTCGACCGCGCTCATCTTCGGGCTCGTCTGGACCCTCTACAACCTGCTCACGAACGCGGCGCTCACGTGGAAGGAGACCTTCCCAGGCGCCCTCTTCGCGACCGTTCTCCTGCAGGCGAGCTTCCAGGTGCTCCCGCTGTTCGTGCGCCTGACGAGCGGCGACCTCGTCACGCTGCAGGCCTTCGGCGGCCTCGTCCTTTTGCTCTTCTGGCTCTACCTGATGGCGAACGTGCTCGTGCTCGGGGCCGAGGTCAACTGGTGGTTCCGCTACGGGCGCGCTGCGACGGAGGAGGTCGAGACGGCCGGGTCGGCCTGGATCACGCCGAGTCGGAGCCCAGGCGCTCCTCGAGAACGGCCATGACCTTGCCTTCGATCTCGGGCTGATGCTCGAGGAGGCTGCGAAACGATTGGCGCGTGAGGACGAAGAAGCGGAGGTGCGAAGCGGCGGTGACGGTCGCGGTGCGGCGCGCGTTCTCGTAGATCAAGGCGATCTCTCCGAAGAAGTCCCCCGGCCCGAGACGCCTGATCTCGTTCCCGTCCTGCGTGACGGAGACGTCGCCCTCGACGATGACGAAGAACTCGCGTCCGAGATCGCCCTCGCGCGTGAGGACCTTGCCCTCCTCGACCTCGAGGTCCTCGGTCGCCTTCGCGAGCTCGCCGAGCTCCTGCTTCGAGAGCTCGGCGAAGAGCGGAGCCTTCGCGAGCGCGTCGACTTTCGTGTCGTGCGGGAAGAGCACGCGCGGAATCTACATCGCCCCGGGCGCCTCGCCTACCCCCGCGGGCAGAGCCCGGGTCGCCTCGGCACGGTGGCTGTGCTCGCGCTTCCATTCGTCCCCGAGCTCGGCGACGGTTCGCGTCTCCCCGGTCGGGACGAACACCGGGTCGTAGCCGAAGCCTCCTGAACCTCTCGGCTCCGTGGCGATGGAGCCCTCGAGCGTGCCGGTGCCGCGAGCCTCCGTGCCGTCCGGAGAGAGGACGACGAGCTCCGACACGTAGTGCGCTCCACGGTCAGTGCCTTCCGCGCCCACGAGCGCATCGAGGAGCTTGGCGACGTTCTCCTCGTCGGTCGCATCCTCGCCCGCGTAGCGGGCCGAGCGGATCCCCGGCACACCGCCGAGCCAGTCGACCTCGAGGCCGGAGTCCTCGCCGATCGCCCAGCGCCCGGGCTCGACGCTTTGCGCGAACCGCGCCTTGGCAATCGCGTTCTCATAGAAGGTCGCGCCCGTTTCCTCAGGCATCTCGACGTCGCCGAGCGGCTCGATCTCCCAGTCGGGGAGGAGAGCGCGAAGCTCGCGGAGCTTGCCTTCGTTCCGCGACGCGAAGACCGCGGTTACTCGTCCCAACGGACAGCCAGTACTTCGTCCAGCTGAGACAGGTGCTCGACCACCTCGCGCCCGGACACGGAGGGCGGTAGGACGACCTCGAGCCGAAGCTCGCGTCCCTCTTCCCCGGCCTCCTCGAGCTGGATCCTCTCCACCTTCGCACGCCGCGTCTCGAGCATCGCCAGGACGGGGGCGAGCGGCTGATCCGGCCGCAGGTCGACCTCGAGGCGGCCGGCCGCGCGGCGTCGCGCCACGATGTAGCCCTCGGCCCAGCGCAGCGGCCCGAGGCCGAAGAGGACGACGCCGGTTCCGATCAGCGCACCGGAGTAGTACCCGGCGCCGACCGCCATTCCGATTGCCGCGACCACCCAGAGGCCGGCAGCGGTCGTCAAGCCGCGGATGTTGAGCCCCTGGCGCATGATCGCGCCCGCGCCGAGGAAGCCGATGCCCGTGACGATCTGCGCCGCGATGCGCGAGGGGTCGGCCCGCACGACGTTCGAGCCGCCGACGAGAAAGTCGTTGAAGCCGTATGCCGAGATGAGCGTGAAGAGCGCTGATCCGACTCCCACGAGCATGTGCGTGCGGAGGCCCGCCGCTCGCTCGCGCCACTCGCGCTCGAGCCCGACGAGACCGCTGAGCGCTGCCGCGATGACCAGCCGGAGGGCGACCTCGCCGATCGAGATATCGGGGATCACGCCGCGGCCCTCGCCTGGATGTCGAAGATCTGCTCGATGCCCGCCGAGGCGAGGTCGATGAGGCGATCGAGCTCTTCGCGCGTATAGGCGTTCCGTTCGGCGGTCGCCTGCACCTCGATCAGCCGCCCGTCGCCGCGCATGACGACGTTCATGTCGACGTCCGCGGTCGAGTCCTCTCCGTAGTCGAGGTCGAGGAGCGGCTCGCCGCCGACGATGCCCACCGAGATGGCGCCGACGCGCTCCATCGGCGCGGGAAGGCCCTTGCGCCTCGCCGCGCGGGCGAGCGCGATCCAGGCGCCGCTGATCGCCGCGGTCCTCGTGCCCCCGTCCGCCTGGATGACGTCGCAGTCGAGCCAGATCGTGTGCTCGCCGAGCTTGTCGAGGTCGTAGGCGGCCCGGAGCGAGCGACCGACGAGCCGCTGGATCTCCACCGTGCGCCCGCCTTGCCGGCCGGAGCGGGCCTCGCGCGCCGTCCGCTCGCCCGTCGAGGCGGGCAGCATCCCGTACTCGGCAGTCATCCACCCCCGGCCGCTGCCGACGAGCCAGCGCGGCACTCCGTCCTCGATCGACGCGGTGCAGAGGACACGCGTCTTCCCGAACGAGATGAGCACGGACCCGTCGGCCTGCTCGACGAAGTCGGGGACGACGTCGATCGGCCTGAGCTCGTCGGGACGCCGGCCGTCTCGCATCAGGCCGCTGCCAGCTCCAGGTCGCGGACCGCAACCTGCTCCACCTCGGCGAGTGGAAGCTGCAGGAAGCGCTCGCCGAGCGCGCGGAACTCGTCGACCGGGCCGGTCGTGAGGAAGCGCGAGCGGCCTTCGCGCGCCGGATCGTTCTCGATCCGCTTGCGCTCGAGTGTCTCCGCCACTTCGCGTGCGGTCTCGAAGGCGGAGAAGATCAGCGTCGTCCGGCGGCCGAAGACGCGCTCGAAGACCGGCTTGATCAGCGGGTAGTGCGTGCAGCCGAGGATGACGGTGTCCACGTCCGCGGCCTTGAGCGTCTGCGCGTACTCGCGGACGGCGGCGTCGAGCTCCTCGTTCGGCGCGGCGGACTCGATGAGCGGGACGAGTCTCGGGCAGGCCGTCTCGACGATGTGGGCGCCGGCGTCGAGCGCGTGGATCGCGTCGGTGTAGCGGCCGCTCGCGACCGTCGCCTCGGTCGCGAGGACGCCGATGCGCCGGTTCCTCGTGGCCTGCACCGCAGCGTGCGCCTCGGGGGCGAGCACGCCGATCACCGGCACCCGGAGCTTCTCCTGCAGCTGCGGCAGCGCGGCCGCCGTGGCCGAGTTGCAGGCCGCGACGATCAGCTTGACGCCCGCGTCCTCGAGATAGGACGCGATCTCGTGCGCGAAGCGGCGGATCTCGTCCCGCGGGCGGGGGCCGTACGGACAGCGCGCCCCGTCCCCGAGGTAGAGGAAGTCCTCGTGGGGCAGCGTGACGAGGCATTCGTGGAGGACGGTGAGGCCCCCGGCGCCGGAGTCGAAGATGCCGATGGGCCGCGTGTCCACGGCAAGATTCTAGGAGGCCGGGTCGCCGTCATTGCGATGTTGACGGTTGTCGGCAATGATCCGGCGCATGGAGACGCCGCACGAGAGCGTGTGGCTCGGGGTTCGCGGCTGGCACCGGCCGAGGACGCGCTGGTTCGTCCTCGCCGCGGTTCTGCTCGTGCTTTCGGGCTCGGCGATCTGGGGCGCGGTCTCGTGGACGCACTACCAGCCGCTCGAGAGGGGCTCCTACGGGCTGACCGGTCACTTGGGCAACCGGATCCTCTACGGCTACTCCCTGCGAAACGAGGGCGCGCACACGGTGAGGGTGACCTCGATCGATGACCCGGACGTCCCAGGCTTCACGGAGGTGAAGATCTTCATCGGGCCGAGGGGCGAAACAGGCACCTCCGACGTGACTCATCCCTTCGTTCCCTTCGAACTCGCGCCCGGAGAAGAGCGCGCGATAAGTGTCACGGGTCTGGTGCGCTGCCCGAAGCCCAACGAGGGTTTCTCCTCTATTCGTGCGGCGCGGATCCATTTCACCGCGTTCAAGCTCTCCCATGCGGCGTGGGTCGAGATCGGCGATTTTCCGATCCGTCCGCCCAAGGGCGCCTGCCCGCACCCGTAGCGCGCGCGTTAGCTTACTCCCGTGCTGGAACTGCATTCTCCGGAAGGCGCGTTCGCCGCGATCGAGGACTACCTGCGCTCGGCGGGGTTCTTCGGCGGTGAGGCCGAGGACGTCGTCGCCGACCTGTATCTCGGCTACGGGCTTTCGGCCGCGCTTCGGCGGGAGGCATTCCCGGATCCGCCCGAGCCGTGTCCGCTTCCCGTTGCCGCGTGCCGGGTCCGCCAGGACGTCGAGCCCGCGCTGATCCCGGCCGATTTCCGCATCGGCGAGTGGCACCGAACCTGGGACGAGAACGCCTACGCGGGAGCCGTCGAGGGGGTCAAGGCGGCGATCGAACGCGGCGACGTGTACCAGGTCAATCTCGTCCAGCACCTCTCGGCCCCCTTCGCAGGGGAGCCGGAAGGATTGGCCGCGGCCCTCGCGCCGCTGCGGCCACTCCACCCGTGGCCGCTCTCCGGAGACGGCTGGTCGATCGTCTCTGCCTCCCCCGAGCTCTTCCTCGCCCGTCGCGGAGACCGCGTCTGGACGAAGCCGATCAAGGGCACGCGGCCGCTCGGCGCCTCGGAGGACCTGCAGGAGTCCGAGAAGGACGCGGCCGAGCACGTGATGATCGTCGACCTCGAACGGAACGACCTCTCCCGCGTCTGCGAGCCCGGCTCAATCCGCTGGCCCGACCTGATGGCGGAGCACGAGCTCGCCGGCGTCGCGCACCTCGTCACGACCGTCGAAGGTCGCCTGCGGCCCCAGGTCGGCCTCGCCGTGCTCCTCGACGCCACATTCCCCGGAGGCTCCGTGACGGGGGCTCCGAAGATCTCCGCCATCGACCACATCGCCGCGCTCGAGCCCGTCGGCCGCGGCGCCTCGATGGGGGCGCTGGGCCGTGTGTGGCCGAACGGCGACCTCGAGCTCGCGCTCACGATCCGCACCTTTGCCGTCGCCGAGGGCCGGATCCACCTCTGGGTCGGCGGCGGGATCGTGTGGGACTCGGACGCCTACGAGGAGATCGAAGAGTCCTGGGTGAAGGCGCGGCCGCTCCTCGCTGCGGTGGGCGCGCCCGTCGAGGAGCCCGCCGCCACGTGACCCTGCTCGCCCTCGCGGTGGGCGGTCGCGGTCTCGTCGATCCCGACGAGCCGATCCTCCACGTGGACGACGAGGCGTTCCTCCGCAGTCGCGCCGCCTTCGAGACGACACGCGTCTACGGAGGGCGACCGTTCAAGCTGGACGAGCACCTGGCCAGGCTCGCCGGCTCCGCCGCACGGGTCGAGATCGGCCGCATCGACACGGAGGAGCTCACGCGCCTCGCGGGGCTCGCGCTCGAGGCCGCCGCGGCCCCCGAAGCGATGCTGCGGCTCTTCGTCACGCCGGGGCGCAGCGGCGCCGCCGGCCCGACCCAGGTCGCAATGGTGAGCACGCTTCCCGAGGGACTGGACGAGCTGCGGGAGCGCGGGATCAGGCTCGTTTCGATCCAGCTGGGGCTCGATCCGACTCTGCGGGCCTCCGCCCCGTGGCTCCTCGGAGGCGTGAAGTCGACGAGCTACGCGGTGAACATGGCGGCCGAGGCCGAGGCGAAGCGGCGCGGCGCCGACGACGCGGTCTTCCTCGGCTCGGGTGATGTGGTCCTCGAGGGCCCGGTGACGAACGTCTGGTGGCGCTACGACGACGTCCTCTACACCCCCGCGCTCGAGCTCGGGATTCTCGCGGGCGTGACGAGGTCGACCCTCATGGAGGAAGCCGCTGCGGCCGGCCGCGAGGTGCGCGAAGGCGCATTCCCGCTCGAGCACATGGCGGGCGCGGACGAGGCGTTCAC
>DASSBN010000081.1:0-13163 GCA_035698665.1 Gaiellaceae bacterium | reverse complement strand
CTCGTTCAGCGACGTCATATCGAACGTGCGGCCGTTTCTCTTCACGGGCAACCTGCTCGAGGAGGGGCAGATGTTCTGGCTCGACCTCTCGGCCTGCTACGCCGGCTGCTACACGGACACGGACCGGACGATCTCGGTCGGAGAGCCGAGCGCAGAGCAGCGCGCCCTCTATGACGTCACCGCCGAGATGTACCGCGTGCTCCTCGACGGCGCGCGTGCCGGTGTCACGGGAGGCGAGCTCTGGGAGAAGGGGAACCAGGTCGCCGTGGACGCCGGGCTCGCCGACTACCTGAACCACGTCTACCTCGGCCACACGACCGGGATCACGACGTCGTCCCGGCCCGTCGTCGCGAGGGGCGAGACCGCCGAGCTCGTCGCCGGCAGCTTCCTCAACCTGGAGCCGGGGATCTTCGTGCCGGGTGTCGGCTCGGCCTGCATCGAGAACACCGTCCACGTCACCGAGGAGGGGGCGGAGCCGATCAACCGGTTCGGCCTCGAGATCCACGTTGTCTGACCAAGCGAAACGAAAAGGAGGGATCACGGCGAGCACACCGAGGAAGTCCGAGAAGGGGGCCAACCACGTGAACGGAGGTCGTTTCATGCGTCGAATCGTGTGGCTTCTCGCCCTGCTCCCGGTCCTGGCGGCGTTCGTCGTGGCCGGCTGCGGCGGCGGTGGAGGCGAAACCAGCGGCGGAACCGGGGGAGGGGAGACCGGGGCGAGCGGCGAGCCGATCAAGATCGGAGCCTCGCTTCCGCTGACCGGTGACTTCTCGGAGCCCGGCGTCGCCGCGCAGCAGGGCTATCAGATCTGGGCCGACCAGGTCAACAAGGCGGGTGGACTGCTCGGCCGCCCAGTGACCGTCACAGTCAAGGACGATCAGTCGGACCAGAATGTCGTCGTAACCGACTACAACGCGCTGATCCAGCAGGAGAAGGTCGATCTCCTCCTCGGCACGTTCTCCTCGCTCCTCAACCTGCCTGCCTCGGCGGTCGCCGAGCGAAACCGGATGCTCTACGTCGAGCCAGCCGGCGGCTCGCCCGAGATGTTCAGCCGCGGATTCAAGTACCTCTTCTTCGCACAGCAGGCGACGGCCGAGCACCAGGCCGACCTGTTCTCGCAGTGGGCCGCAGGCCTGCCGGCGGACCAGAAGCCGAAGACAGCGGCGTACGTGATCGCGGACGATCCGTTCGGAGGTCCGGTCGCCGAGGGAATTCAGTCGCAGCTCGAGGCGGCCGGCGTACAGACCGTCTACAGCAAGACCTACCCGCCCGAGACGACCAACTTCGACGCGATCGCCAATGCGGTCGCCTCGAAGCAGCCCGACGTGATCGCGCAGGGCTCCGCGGGCCTCGCCGACGGCGTCGGATTCGATCGCGCCCTGATCAAGGTCGGCTACAGCCCGAAGCAGCTCTTCCAGGCTTCGACGCCGTCGTTCGCCGATCAGTTCTCGAACGCGGTCGGGCTCGACAACACGGAAGGCATCTTCTACGCGGTCAGCTACCACGTCGACGCTCCGACGCCGGGGAACACGGATTTCCTCGCCGCCTATCGGGCCAAGTTCAACACCGATCCGCCCGAGGACGCGGCCGACGCCTACGCGGCGGCGCAGGTGCTGCAGGCGGCGGTGACCGCGGTCGGGTCGATCGACGACCAAGAGGCGCTCGCGGATTGGCTCCGCGCCAACTCCGTAGACACGATCCTCGGCACGCTTTCGTGGGACGACACGGGCGCGCCGGAGCAGGCCTTCCTCCTCGCGCAGTGGCAGTCGGGCGACGAGGAGATCGTGCTCCCCGAGGACGCGGCGACCTCGGACACGATCGTCAACCCGAAGCCGCCTTGGAAGAAGTAGGAGGGACGAAGGATGGCGACGGGCGGGGGACCTTCTCTCCCGCCCGTCCCGCCCACAGCCGTGACTCAGCTCATCCAGACAATCATCCTCGGGCTCCTGATCGGAGGTGTCTACGCGCTGCTCGCCTCGGGCTTGACGCTCATCTTCGGGGTCATGGACGTGATCAACGTCGCGCAGGGGGCGTTGCTGATCCTGGCGGCGTTCTTCGCCTGGACGCTCTGGAATGAGGCCGGCATTGACCCGCTCATCGGCGTCGTCATCACGACGCCCGCGATGTTCCTGCTCGGCTTCGCGATGTACAAGCTCACTGTGCAGTGGCTCTCGGGTGCGCCCGCCTCGATGTCGGTGCTCCTCACTTTTGCTCTCGCGCTCGTCATCGAGGGCTCCATGGGTCTCGCTTGGTCCACGACTTACCACGCGGCCACACCCGGCTACGTCGACGAGTCCTATCGGCTCGGGCAGTTCTACTTCCCCAAGGCGCAGGTGTACGGCTGCGGCGTCGCGGTCGGCGTGCTCGTCCTCCTCTACGTCATGCTCAACCACACCTGGCTCGGGCGCTCCATCCGTGCGCTCTCCGAGAACGTCCAGTCTGCCCGTCTCGTAGGCGTCAATGTCCGCCGTGTGGCAGCGCTCACCTTTGCGATCGGCGTCGCCACCACGGGCGCCGGGGGCTCGATCATCAGCGTCCTCTATCCGTTCCTGCCGGGCTCTCACTACCAGTGGATCTCGCGCCTGCTCGGCATCATCGTGCTCGGGGGAATGGGAAGCCTGCCCGGCGCCGTCGTCGGGGCCCTCGGCCTCGGAGTTGCCGAGACGATGACGGCGACCTACATCTCCCCGCGCTGGGCGACCGCCGTGCCCTACATCGTGATCATGGTCGTGCTGCTCGCGCGCCCGCAGGGAATCATGGGCGCGAAGCTTCGGGAGGACGTCGTCGTATGACCGTCGCGCAGGGTTCGGCCCGTCGCTTCCCGGCTCGCCTCGGCGGCGCGGTCGCGGCGAAGCCTTTCGCGCCGTTCATCGGGGCCGCACTCGTCTTCCTGCTGCTCTATCCCATCGCGACCGACAACCTCTACTACCAGAACATGATCATCCTCTCGACCCTGCTCGCGATCATGGGGTCGAGCTGGAACATCATCTCCGGCTTCACCGGCTACGTCTCGCTGGGCCACAGCGTCTTTCTCGGGATCGGGGCGTACACGACGGCGCTCTTCTCGCTGCGCGTCTTCGACGGTGCCTCACCCTTCTGGTTCGTGCCGATCTCTGGGGTCGTGGCGGGGATCTGCGCGGCCGTCGTCGGCTCTGTTCTCATGCGAACTCGCGGGCACTCGTTCGTGATCCTCACGATCGCCTTCCTCTTCGTGATGCAGATCGTGACCCTCAACTGGTCGGCGCTCACGAACGGCAACCACGGGCTCACGCTCCCGCTTCCGATGTGGGACATCGCCTATCAGGACTGGCCTTTCTACTACGCGCTTCTCGGAATCCTGGTGCTCACCGTCGCGCTCGCCTGGTGGATCCGGCGGACGAAGTTCGGCATGGGCCTGATCGCGATCCGCGAGGACGAGAGCAAGGCGGCGAGCGTCGGGGTCAATACGCCGATCTACAAGATGCTCAGCTTCACCGCAAGCGCCGTCTTCATCGGCGCGGCCGGCGGCGTCTACGCCTACTACCTGACCTTCATCGACCCGCGCGGGATGTTCGACATCGTTGTCAGCGTCCAGATCGTCCTCGCGGTCCTCCTCGGCGGCCGCGGCACGATCTGGGGGCCGGTGCTCGGCGCCTTCATCCTCGAGCCGCTGAACGAGATCACGAACAACGAGATCGGCGGCGGGAACTGGCGCCTCGTCATCTTCGGCGGCCTCCTCGCCCTCGTCGTGCTCCTCCTGCCACGCGGGATCATCCCGAGTGTCGCCCAGCTGTGGGCGCGCCTGCGGCGCCGCACGGACGCGGCCGCACTCGTCGGTGCCCGCCTCGAACGGCCGCCCGCCGCGGCTCTCCCGGGCGGCGGCGCTGCAGGCAGCCACAGGACCGGTCGCCCGCTCCTTGAGGTGCGGGGCCTCGCCAAGCAGTTCGGCGGCCTCCGCGCCGTCTCCGCCTGCTCGTTCGAGGTCGAGCAGGGGAGCATCACCGCGCTCATCGGCCCGAACGGCTCCGGCAAGACGACCATCTTCAACCTGATCGACGGGACGATGAGCTCGGACTCCGGCGAGGTCGTGTACGCGGACGAGCGCTTCGACCGCCTGCGTCCCTGGGAGCGCGCACACCGCGGGATCGGACGAACCTTCCAGATCACGCGGCTTTTCCGCGAGATGACCGTGCTCGAGAACCTTGTCGCTCCGCTCCGCTCCTTCTCCTGGCGGCAGCTCGGCGCCGACGCGGTCAGCGGGCCCGAGGCGGAGCGCGCCGCCGAGCTGCTCGAGTTCGTCGGCATGGGGCGCTTCGCGGAAATGCGGGCAGGCTCCCTCTCCTACGGCCAGCAGAAGCTCGTCGAGCTCGCGCAGGTGCTCATGCTCGACCCGGAGCTGATCATGCTCGACGAGCCCGCAGGCGGCATCAACCCGACGCTGATCGAGCACATGGCCTCCATGATCCGCGAGCTCAACGCGCGCGGGAAGACCTTCCTCATCGTCGAGCACAACATGCCGTTCGTGCTCGGCCTCTGCGACCCGATCCTCGTACTCGCACAGGGTGCGTGCATCGCGACGGGCACGCCGGAGGAGGTGCAAGCCGATCCGCGCGTGCTCGACGCGTACCTGGGTGAGGACTACCGCGCGGAGGAGGTGGCGGCCGGATGAGCGCGCCGCTCCTCGCCGTCGCGGGAGTCCACGCAGGCTACGGCGGCGGCGACGTCCTCCAGGGCGTCGACCTCGCCGTCGAGCCGGCCGCCGTCGTCTGCGTCGTCGGCCCGAACGGAGCCGGCAAGTCGACAGTCCTGCGCGTCGTCAGCGGGCTTCTGAACCCACGGCTCGGCTCCGTCGAGTTCGACGGCGAGTCGATCGGCGGGCACGACCCGGCGCGCATCCTCGAACGCGGGATCGTCCAGGTGCCGCAAGCGCAAGGGCTCTTCCCGAACCTGACCGTCCGCGACAACGTGTTGATGGGCGCCTACGTCATCCGCGGGCAGCGCAAGCTCGTCCGCAGGCGCTACCACGAGATCGAGGAGCTCTTCCCGATCGTCCGAGAACGAGCCGACGACAAGGCGGGGAACCTCTCCGGGGGGCAGCGGCGGATGGTCGAGTTCGCACGCACGCTCATGCTCGATCCGCGCCTCGTCCTCCTCGACGAGCCGTCGCTTGGGCTCGACCCGAAGGCGCTCAAGGCCGTCTCCAAGTCGATCGCGCTCATGCGGGAGGCGGGCAAGACGATTCTCGTCGTCGAGCAGAACGTCCGCTTCGGCCTCGGCCTCGCCACGCACGGCGTCATCATGGAGAGCGGGCGCGTGCTCAGGAGCGGCGTTGCTGCCGACGTCCTCGCCGACCCCGAGATGGCCGAGCTCTTCTTCGGCGGCTCGGCGAAGGCCGCCGCGCGGAACGGCCCTGGAGACCGCCCCCGCGTGGAGACTGGCTCCTAGCTCGTGTCGGGAACGCTGCTCGCGGCCGCTGCCGGCGTCGGCTTCGGTGTCTTCCAGACGCTCAACCGCCGCGCCGTCGGGGGGATGAGCGACGCCTATCTCGCCACCTTCCTGCAACTCCTCGTCGCCCTCGCCGTCCTGGCGGTCGCGTCGCTCACCACCACCGACTTCGGACTCATCGCCGAGGCGACCGCCGCCGGCCTCGCCTTCTTCGCGCTCGCAGGCCTCGTGCACTTCTTCGTCGGCTGGACGCTCCTGAACATGAGCCAGATGCGGATCGGCGCCGCCCGAACGAGCCCGCTCCTCTCGACGAACCCGCTTTTCGGCGTGGTGGTCGCGGCGATAACGCTCGGGGAGCTCCCGCACATGCTCGGCTGGCTCGGGATCGGGCTCATCATGGCCGGCGCCTTCGTGGTCGCGCGCGAGCGCGTCGCGGAGACGGGGTGGGGCGTCGGCTGGACCGACTCCGTCTTCGGGCTCGGGACCGCGGTCGCCTGGGCCATAAGCCCGGTCTTGATCAAGGAGGGGCTCGACGGGCTCTCTTCGCCGCTCCTCGGGCTCACCCTGGGGATGGCCGCCGCCGTGCTCGCCTACGCCGTCCTCGTCGTCCTCAGGGGCGTGCCGTCGACTGGCGCGGTCGGGTCGCGGGCCGCTCTCGGCTTCAAGCTCCTCGCGGGAGTCATGGTCGGGCTCTCTGTCTGGGCGCGCTGGGTCTCGCTCGACACGACCACGATCGCCGTCGTGCTCGCGCTCGGCCTCCTTTCCGTCCCCGTCGTCCTCGTCTTCTCGCCTCTTCTCATGGGCCGCCACGTCGAGCGGGTCACGCCCCAGCTCTGGCTCGGCGGGGGGCTGGTCGTTGCGGGCGGCCTCGTCCTCATCGCCTCATGACCACGGTCGTCGACATCCACGCGCACGTGATCGTCCCCGGCCTCGGTGCGGAGGTCGCCTGGGAGGACGGGAAGCAAGTCGTTCGCTTCGCCGGCAAGGAAATCCGGGCGGCCGTGCGGGAGTTCGTCGACCTCGACCGCATCCTCGACGAGCAGGACCGTGCCGGCGTCGACAGGGTCGTCCTGTGTCCGTGGGTGACGCTTCTCGGGCGGGAGCCGGACCGCCAGAACGAGGCGCTCGCCGGGCTCGTCGGCGAGCGGATCGCGGTTCTGGGCACGGTGGATCCCGCGCGGCCCGAGACGCTCGGAGAGCTGCTGGCGGACGGGAGGCTCTCGGGCGTGGAGATCGCTGCCTCGGTCGAGGGCGACTATCTGGGTCACGAGCGTTTCCGCGACTTTTGGGCCGCCGCAGAAGAGACGCAGGCGCTCGTCTTCGTCCATCCGACAACGCGCGGCTTCGACCTGCCTGTCTTCGACGACTACTACCTCTGGAACGCCGTCGGGAACCCGATGGAGACGACGGTCACAGCGGCGCACATGGTCATGGCCGGGGTCCTCGAGGCGCATCCGCGCCTGCGCGTGGTGCTCGCCCACGGAGGCGGCGCCGTCCTCGCCCTGCGGGGCCGCCTCCGCCACGCGCACTCCTTCCAGCCGCAGGCCCGCGCGCGCCTCAGGGAGTCACCCGACGACTCGCTGCGCCGCTTCTACTACGACACCGTCACCCACGACGAGACGCTCCTCCGCGCGCTCGTCGACTTCGCCGGCACCGACCGCGTCCTCCTCGGCTCCGACTACCCCTTCGACATGGGCCTCGAGCGCCCCGCCGACCCCGTGCACGCGCTCGGCCTCTCCTCAGAGGACGAGGCGGCGGTCCTGGGCGGGAACGCGCTCCGCCTGCTCGGTCAGGGAGTCAGGTCTTGATCTCGAGCAGGCAGGCCGATCGTTCGACGCCAGTGCTGCTGTCCGAGCTCATAGCCGATCGCGCAGCCGAGCTCGACGAGCTCGGGTTCGGAGAACTCGGCGTGGAGCGCCTCCCAGAGCTCGTCGTCGGCCAGGGAGGAGTCCCAGGCAATCGCGTGCGCCCAGCGGAGGGCGAGAAGCTCGCGGCCCTCGTAGCGCGAGATGTCGGTCGCCGCGGGGTCGTCGGCCAGGAAGTGGAAGCAGAGGTCTTTAAGCTCGGGGTCGACGAGGCCGCCGCGGAGCATGTTGTCACGGGCGAAGCGGTAGGCCTCGGCCGCGGCGGGGACGAGCGCGCGGACGTCGTGCTCGCTGCCGGCGATGTGGCCCACCTAGGCGTTCACCTTCCCGGGCGCGAGGCCGCCGGTCGTGTCGGCGAGGAGCTCCCCGTGCCCGACGCCCCACGTCTTGATGACGCGCTGCTGCCCATAGGTGAGCTGGACGAACTGGCCGAGCTCGACGATCTCGGGGTCGGAGAAGTGCTCCCGGAGGCGGGCCCAGACGGCGTCGTCGGCGCCCTCGGGGTTCCAGACCAGCATGCTCGTGTAGAGGAGGGCCGCCTTCTGGCGGTCAGTGAAGCGGTCGGAACGCTCGAACTCGAGGAGCTCCTCGTAGTCCGCCTCGGTCAGCCCTTGCTCTCCGCCCCGGAGAGACCGTTGCGACCCTCAGTAGTCGCACTCGATCGTCTTCGAGACGTAGACCCGGCAGAGCTCCTTCAAGGAGTGCTCGACCTGCCCCTCGCGGAAGATCGTCTTCCACGGGCGCATGAAGGACTTGGCGACCTCGGGCACGTGGAACCGGATCGCCTGAGTCTCCGGTCGCGGAGTCCCGTAGCGCCGCGAGTGCTCCATGTCGGCGGCGAGCTCGGGATCGGTGATCTTGGCTGGATCGACGTAACTGATTCTCGCCACGATGTAGAGGTTAGTCGATGAGCGGAACCGCAGACGTCGTCGTCGCGGGCGCCGGCCACAACAGCCTCGTGACGGCCGCGTATCTGGCCAAGGCCGGCTTCGAGGTGCTCGTCGTCGAGGCTCGCCCGGTCGTCGGCGGGAACACGGCGACGGAGGAGCTGACGCTGCCAGGCTTCTTGCACGACTCGTGCTCGACGGCCCACAACCTCATCCAGGCGAGCCCCGCCATCCGCGAGCTCGGCCTCGAGGACTACGGGCTCGAATACCTCCATCCCGACCCGGTCGTCCATATCCCGTTCCCGGACGGCAGCTGGCTGACGCAGTGGCGCGACCTCGAGCGCACGTTCGAGGAGTTCGCGAAGTTCTCGCGCCGCGATGCCGACTCCTACCGGCGCCTGATAGGCGACTACGACGCGGCCAAGGGCGCCTTCGGCGCCTACCGCAACAACCCGATCGGTACCGCCCCCCGTCCCGATGAGGCGCTCGACGGCCGCTGGCGCCGGCGCCTGGCGATGAGCGCCTGGGACGTCGTCCGCTCCGAGTTCGAGGACGAGCACACGCGCGCCTTCATGCTCTGGATGAGCGTCATGACGGTGCAGCCGGCGGACCGGCCCGGCACCGGCTCCCTCGCCTACTCGCTCACGTACGGACGTCAGCAGCACAGCTGGACGCTCCCGCGCGGCGGCTCGGCCGCACTGCCGCTCGCGCTCGCGCGCCTGATCGAGGAGCACGGCGGCACGATCGTGACGGGCAAGCGCGTCGCGGGCCTCGTCGTCGAGGACGGCCGCTGCGCCGGGGTCGAGACCGAGGACGGGGAGAGCTACCGCGCACGGCGCGCTGTCGTCTCCACGATCCATCCCAAGCACCTCGTCGCCATGGCGCCGGACGAGCTCTGGGACGACGACTTCCGCTACGGGGTCGAGACGTGGCGCTCCGGACTGGCCCTCTTCCCGACCCACCTCGCGACGACGGAGGCGCCCGCTTTCCCGGTCGACGGCGGCACGATCGCACCCGTCGCCTCGGGGACGGCGCCCTCCGTCGAGCGGCTCCTGCGCATGGGATCAGACGCCGAGCGCGGCCTCCTCGCCGACGACGACCCCGTGCTCCTCGTCGTCTGCGCGACCGTCGCCGACGCGTCGCGAGCCCCGGACGACCGGCACGTCCTCAAGGTGATCGGCTTCCAGCCCTACGAGCTCGCCGACGGCGGGCCCGCGCGCTGGGACGAGGTCAAGGAGGAGGCGGCCGAGCGGAACCTCGCCCAGCTGCGGAGCTACGCGCCGAACCTGACCGACGACAAGATCCTCGCCCGGGAAGTGAAGAGCCCGGTCGACCTGGAGCGCATGAACGCCCACAACTGGCACGGCACCTGCCATGGCGGCGACCTCTCGCCGTCGCAGTCGGGCGCGCTCCGCTTCCAGCCGCGCACGCCGATCCCCGGCCTCTACCAGACCGGCGCCACGACGCATCCCGGCGGCTCCGTCTCGGCCGCGCCGGGGAGGAACACCGCCGCCGTCCTCCTCCAGGACCTCGGCGCATCGCTCGAGACCGTGGTGGCCCGTGCCTGACGCCCGCGTCCAGGCCGCGATCGACAACTGGGCGCCGCGCTTCGTCTCACAGGGCGTCGAGTTCAACGACTTCCGGCGGACGACGTCCACGCTCGAGCGCTGGGACGACTGGCTCGGCGCCTGGGTCGGAAACGGGGAGCTCCACCAGGGGCTCGGGGAGGAAGCCGAGGCGGCGGGCAACGCGCTCACTGCCGGGGAGGCCTGGGTGCGTGCCGCCCTTTCCTTCCACTTCGCGAAGTTCGTCTGGCACGTCGACGATGCGCTCAACCGGGACGCGACCGAGCGCGCGAAGGCCGCGATCTACGCCGCGCACCGCTGCCTCGACCCGGGCGCCAGGCGGATCGAGATTCCGTTCGAGGACGGGACGCTCGTCGGGAACCTCCGCCGGCCGGCCGGCGACGACGGCGCCGCGCTCGTCCTCCTCCTGCCCGGCCTCGACTCGACGAAGGAGGAGTTCTTCAACTGGGAGGACGTCTTCCTGCGCCGCGGGATGGCGACGTTCTCCTTCGACGGGCCGGGCCAGGGCGAGAGCGGCTTCGTCACGCACATTCGCCCCGACTACGAGGCTGCGGTCACGGCCGCCCTGGACTCACTCGCCTGGGACGGCCCGGTCGGCGCCTGCGGCGTGAGCCTCGGCGGCTACTACGCGCCGCGGGCGGCCGCGCGAGAGCCGCGCCTCGCCGCGGTCGCCGGCGTGAGCGGCGCCTTCAACTTCGGCGAGTGCTGGGAGCACTTGCCCGGCCTCACGCGCGAGGCCTTCCAGCACCACACGGGCGCGGCGGACGAGGACGAGGCGCGCGCGAAGGCTTTCGAGCTCGACCTCGGGCCCGTGATCGCGGACCTCGACCGGCCGGCGCTCATGGTCACCGGCAAGCTCGACCGGCTGATTCCCTGGGAGCAGACGAAGCGGATCGCCGACGAGGCGGCGCTGGGTCGCTTCGTCCTCTACGAGGAGGGAAATCACGTGTGCAACAACATCCCGTACAAGTACCGGCCGCTCGTGGCCGACTGGCTCGCTAAGGAGCTGCGCCGTGTGGGATAGGTTCTCGCCCGCCGAGATGGAGCGGCGCTTCGCGCTCGCGCGCGGGCTCATGGAGGACGAGCGCCTCGCAGCGCTCGTCCTCTTCGGCAACTCGGGCGTCTCGCGCGGGAACATGGCGAACGCCTTCTGGCTCTCGAACCACCTCGACCTGCACCACTGCTATCTCGTCGTCCCGGCCGACCCGGGCCTGGAGGCGGCGCTCTACACCGGCCTCACGAACCACGTGCCGAACGCGCGCGAGGTGAGCGACGTGCCCGTGATCGAGTGGGGCGGCTACGACCCGGCCGAGAAGGTCACGGCCCGGCTCCGCGAGATCGGCGTCACGAGAGGCCGGGCCGGCCTCGTCGGCGTCAATTCGAAGTTCTCCATGGGGATGCCCTACGCCCACCACGCCCGCCTGCGTGCCGAGCTTCCCGACCTCGAGCTCGTCGACGTCACCGCGCGCTTCCAGCGCCTGCGCACCGTCAAGTCGGAGGACGAGATCGAGTGGCTGCGCAAGGCGGCGGAACTCACCGACCGCGGCATGCTCGCCCTCGCCGAGGGCGCGAAGCCGGGGATGACCGACGTCGAGCTCGTCGCGCTCGCCGAAGGGGCCTACCGGCCGGCCGGCGGGATCCCGCGCATCATGTTCCTGCGCTCGATGGCGATGGACGACCCGAACGGCTGCCTGCCCGCGCAGAACCCGTCGCGGCGGCGGATCGAGCGCGGCGACGTGATCATCACCGAGTTCAGCGCCTCCTACTGGGGCTACACCGGCCAGATCCAGCGCCCGATCTTCGTCGGCGCCGAGCCGAGCGCGGAATGGCAGGCGATGGTCGACGCCGCGCTCGAGTCCTACCACGCGATCCGGGAGGTGCTGCGCCCCGGCGCCACCGAGGCGGAGGTGCTCGCCGCAGCCGAGCCGATCCGGGCGGGCGGCTACGAGATCTACGACGACCTCGTGCACGGCTACGGCGTCGACATCATGCCGCCGATCGTCGACCGCACCCAGCTCCATGACTCGCCCGAGGGCGGCGGCGCCCGCTTCGAGCGCTCGAGCGCGGTCGTGATCCAGCCGAACCCGGTCACGCCCGACGAGCGCATGGGCCTCCAGCTGGGCGAGCTCACCATCGTCCGCGACGACGGCGCCGAGTCGCTCCACGGCGTCCCGCTCGAGCCCCTGATCACCGCGGCATGAGCGAGGTCGGCGCGGCGCTCATCGGGCCGAGCGGGATGTGGGGGCCGAAGATCGCCGCCGCGGCCGAGCGTGCTGGCAACCTCCGGATCGTGACCTGCTTCGGGCGGAACGAGGAGCGCCGCCGCGCGTTCGCCGCCGAGCGCGGGATCGAGGCGGCGGAGTCCTTCGAGGCCGCGGTCGAGCGCCCTGACGTCGAGGGCGTCCTCCTCGTCACGCCGAACGACCTCCACGCCGAGCAGGCGCTCGCCTGCGCCGAGCGGGGTCGCCACGTCTTCGTCGAAAAGCCGATCGCGGACACGGTCGCCGCGGCCGAGCGCATGCGTGACGCCTTCGCGGCCACGGGCCTCGTGCTCGCCGTCGGCCACGGCATGCGCCGGTTGGGGGCCGCACGCCGCACGAAGGAGCTCGTCGACGGGGGCGCGCTCGGCACGGTCATCCTCGCCGAGGCGAACTGGTCGCTCTCGTCGCGCCTGACGCCACAGGCCTGGCGCTGGTACCGGGACCGAAACCGCGGCGGGCCGATCATGCAGCTCGGCGTCCACCACGCGGACACGTTCGCGTACTGGCTCGGGCCGATCGTCCGCTCGCAGGGCACCTTCGGCCGCGTCGCCACCGAGGCCGAGGCCGACGACGTCGGCGCCGTCTCCGTCGATTTCGAAAGCGGCGCGCGCGGCGTCATCGCCTCGAGCTACGTCTCGCCGCCGACCTACACGATGCGGCTCTTCGGTAGCGAGGCAGTGCTCGAGTACGCGCTCGACATGTCCGTCTGGCCGCACGCCGAGAAGGCGGACGGAGCGAGCACGCTCGCCCTGCGGCGGAAGGACGGGGTCGACGAGATCGACTTCCCGAAGCGGGATCCGCTCGCCGAGGAGCTCGCCGAGTTCGGGCGCGCCGTGCGCGGCGAGGGGAGCCCGGAGACCGGGGCGGAGGAGGGCATCGCCGCCGTGCGCGTGATCGAGGAGGCGCTCTGACCTACGTCGGCCGCCCGCTTCAGCGCGCCGAGGACGTGCGCTTCCTCACCGGGAGCGCGCGCTATCTCCCTGACCTCGAGGCCGAGGACGCGCTCCACGTCGCCTTCGTCCGCAGCCCGCACGCGCACGCCCGCATCGCCGGGATCGACCTGAGTGGACTCGAGGGCGCCGCCGTCCTCACGGGCTCCGATCTCGCGAACGTCGGCGCGCTTCCGGCCGGCAGCAGCGA
>DASSBN010000080.1:0-5006 GCA_035698665.1 Gaiellaceae bacterium | reverse complement strand
TCGTGACCGCGCAACCGAACCCTCGGGCTCGATTTAGACGCGCAATCGAGCGACGAGCACTCTGGTTCGCGGAGGACGCGGCGCGCGCGCTACCGAACCTCTCGCTCGAAGATGCGCCGCAACTCGTTCGTCTGATCGGGGGCGATCGCCACCTCACCAGATCGTCCGAAGCGCCGCGACGAGCCGCTCGATGTCGCCCGCATCGTTGTACGGGCCGATCGAGACACGGAGCAGCCGGTGCCCGGCCCACTCGTACACGGGCACCTCGACCCGGAACTCCTCGTACATCCGCCGCCAGATCTGGGAGGGGTCGCACGGAGGAAGCTCCACCGCGCGCATGTACGGCGCCGGCTCGCCCCCGAGCCGCGGCAGGCCGAGCTCCGCGAGACGCCGCTCGGCCTCGTCCGCCAGCGCCCTTTGCGCCGCGTGATCGAACGTCGCGTGCACCTCGATCGCCTTCGGCACGGCGAGGTAGGCCGCGGGGTCACGAGTCCCCTGCCAGCCATGGCGCTCGCCGAACGCCGCGTCCTCGCGGTAGCCCCAGCTGATCACGAGCGGGTCGATCTCGGCTTGGAGCTCGGGCCTTGCCCACAGGAAGCCCGCGCCCGTCGGCGCGCAGAGCCACTTGTGGCAGTTCCCCGCGTAGACGTCCGCGCCGAGCTTCTCGAGGTCGACCGGGACTTGGCCGGGAGCGTGAGCGCCGTCGACGATCGCGAGCGCCCCGTGCTCACGCGCGGCGGCGCAGATCTCCTCGATGGGGAGCACGAGCGCGGTCGGCGACGTGACGTGGGAGACGGAGACCGCCCGCGTCGCCGGGCCGATCCTCCCGGCCAGCTCCTCGGGCTCGCAGACGACGAGCCGAGCGCCCGCGTACTCCCACGTGCGCGCGATCGCCCCGTACTCGTGTGCGGTGGTGAGGATCTCGTCTTCCGGGCCGAGCTCGAGCGAGCGGATGACCGCGTTCAGCCCCGAGGTCGCGTTCGGCACGAAGACGAGGTCGTCGCCGCGCGCGCCGAGAAACGCCGCCAGCACGTCACGGGCGCCCGAGAGCCGCCCCGTGCCGTCGTCGGCGCCAGAAGCCGGTGAAGACGCGCCGCGTGAAGAAGTCGGTCGGTGCGCGCTCGAGCTCGAGCTGCAGCCGCTGGTACTCGGCGAAGACCGGCTCCGGGCAGGCGCCGTAGCTGCCGTGGTTCAGATAGGCGACGTCGGGGTCGAGGAGGAAGCCCGGCCGCACGGCGTGCAGTCTCCCACGGCCGGCCGCGCTTCGAGTCAGGCCACGCCGGCCGTCGCGAACGGCCCCCGCTCCGGCCGCAGCGGATACAGCACGTCATACGTCTCGCGGCGGACCTCGTCCGCCTCGTAGGCGGCGGGGATCGTGCGCGCGAGCTCGCTGTCGCGGAAGCTCCGCAACGCCTCTGCGCTCTCGAAGAAGTAGATCCCGCAGATGTCTCCCGTTTCGGGGTCCCGGCCGTACACCTTCTGCTCGAGGCCGGGGACCTCGAGGAACCGCGGGCGGCGTTCGAGCAGGCGCCGATCGAGCTCCTCGGGTGCGAGCGCCGAGCTGATGCGAACGAAGAGCACGGTAGGCATCGACCCTCCTCTCTCCGACGTCGTCGCTCGTATGGGTAGCACGATCGGGACGGCCCGTCCACCTCGTGCAGTTGGACCGGCTCGCGTGCGACGTGCGGGCTAGGGTCACGCGCGGTGCGCGGCATCCTCAGGACCTACTTCCCACCGCTCCCGCGCTCCGTCGCCACGCTGCAGGTCGGCGGGCTCGTCAACGCGTTCGGGAACGGTGTCGTACTCCCGTTCGTCTTCATCTACCTGCACAACGTCCGCGGGATCGCGCTCGGGCCGACCGGGCTGATCGTGGCGACGAACGCCGTCGTCAGCGTCGTCGCCGGTCCGGTGTTCGGGGTCCTCGTCGACCGCCTCGGGGGTCGGCGCATGCTCGCGGTCGCGCTCGGGATCCTCGCGGTGGGATACGCGGCATACCCGCTCGTGCACGAGGCGTGGCAAGGCTTTCTCGTAGCGGCCGTGACCGGGGTCGGCGTCGGCGGCTTCTGGCCCGCGCAGTCCACGCTGATCGCCGGGCTGACCCCGAACGAGCTCCGGCCGGCCGCCTTCGGGATGCAGCGCGTCGTGATGAACCTCGGGATCGGTCTCGGCGCGCTCGCGGGCGGGCTGATCGCGACGACGGACGCGCCGGGGACGTTTTCTGTGCTCTTCCTGCTGAACGCGGCGAGCTTCATCGTCTACGCGGCCGTCATGCTCGCCCTCGTGCCGTCGCCCGAGCTCGGCGGCGGCGCGCACGCGCCCGGGACATCCGGCAGCTACCGCGACGTCCTCCGCCATCGGGCGTTCATGACGGTTATCGGCCTCAACGCCCTCTTCATCTTCGCCGGGTTCTCGGGCTTCGAGCTCCTGCCCGTGTACGCGAAGAACGAGGCCGGCGTGACGGAGGCACAGATCGGCCTCGTGTTCTTCGTCAACACGATCGTGATCGTGCTCGCGCAGTTGCCGACCACGCGCCTCGCGCAAGGACGTCGACGGATGCCCGTCCTCGGGCTCCTCGGTGCGCTCTGGGCCGCCGCCTGGCTGATCGTGCCGTTCGCAGGGGGTCTCGCGCCCGGGGAGGCCACGCTGCTCCTCGTGGCGGCGATGGTCGTCTTCGCGCTCGGCCAGTGCCTGCACGGCGCCGTGCAGGCGCCGCTCGTCGTCGACCTGGCGGAGCCGCGGCTCCTCGGGCGCTACATGGCCTTGTCGGCGCTCTCCTGGCAGGTCGGCTTCGCGCTCGGCCCGGCCGTCGGCGGCTACATGCTCGCGGTCTCGCCGAGCGGCGTCTGGGTGGCGGCGGCTGGTCTGTGCGCCCTCGGTGGGCTACTGGCGCTCCTCGTCGAGGGGACGCTGCCGCTCGCCGCCCGCCGGACGCCGCTCGCCTCGCCGACGTAGTCCCGCGGCGTCGCTCAGTGCTTCCGCGCGGTCGCGCGCCCGCCCTTGCGGCCGGCGGCCTCCTTCTGCGCGGTGGTGCCGCCCTGCGAGGAGCGCCCGCTGCCGGAATGCGACTTCTCGCCGCCGTGCTTGGACGCCTGCGGCGAGTTCGCGATGCGCGCAGCGCGCTCCTTGGACATGCCCTTGTCCTTCAGGGCCTCGTACTGCTGCTCGTTCTTCACGCTCGGGCGTTTGTCGGGCATCTGTCTGCCTCCTCGATCGGATCGGCTCCGCGCTACCCGGCGTGAGAGGACGCAAAACGGGGAAATGCAGGCTCCAGGGCTACAATCGCGAACATGGCCCGGACCCTGGACGATCCCCTCAGTACCCATGCCGAGCCTGCCCCGCATCCGGCGCATCCGCACGGCCCGCGGCGCGGGCCAGTCGGTCGCGCGCCCGGCGCCGCTCGTCCACGAGCTCTCCGCTAACGGCCTCACCTGGGTCAACGTCGTCGGGCCCGACACGGAGACGGCGCAGGCGCTCGCCGTCCGCTTCGGCTGGCACCCACTCGACGTCGAGGACATCGTGTCCAAGCGCCAGCGCCCGAAGGTCGACGACTACGAGGACGACGGCTACCTGTTCGCGGTCCTCCACTTCCCCGTCTTCGACCAGGCCGTCCAGCGACTGAACGCCGCAGAGCTCGACATCTTCATCGGGCACGACTACGTCGTCACCATCCCGAACCGCGAGCTGCTCCCGGTCACGCGGCTCTTCGAGCGCTGCCAGGACGACGAGCGCCTGCGCGACCAGCTCTTCGCACGCGGCTCCGGACGGCTCCTGTACGAGGTGCTCGACGACCTCTTCGACTACTGCTTCCCGATTCTCGACAAGATCGCGCACAAGCTCGACGTGATCGAGGACGAGATGTTCGAGGGCCGCTCCGAGGAGGTCGTCCGCGACCTCTCCAACGTGAAGCAGGAGATCATCTCCTACCGCAAGATCATCAAGCCCGAGCGCTCCACCTTGCGGGTGCTGGAGCGGCGGGTCGAGAACTTCCTCCCCGAGGAGCTCGAGCTCTACTTCGACGACATCGTCGACTCGGCCGAGCGGATCTGGGATCTGCTCGACAACTTCAAGGAGGTCGTCGAAGGACTCGAGTCGACGAACGAGTCGGTCATCTCGCACCGGCAGAACGACGTCCTGCGCCTCCTCACCGTCTTCACCGTGATCGTCCTCCCGCTGACGATGCTGACCGGGGTCTTCGGCATGAACGTCGACTTCCCCGGCGAGGGGACGCGCGAGGCCTTCTGGGTGATCTTGGCGCTCCTCGTCGCGATCCTCGGCGCGATGGTCGGCTTCTTCCGCTGGAAGCGCTGGCTGTGAACAGTCATGCGGGGTTACGATCCCTCACCCGCGTCTGAGACCACACCGACACCACACCAGGGCGCCGAAAGAGACGCCCGTAGGCCCCGTTTCCGCTTGAACCCGTCTAGCGGCTGCGCCAGTCCGGGAGTCCGATTGATGTCGCGTTCGGCACGCCCGATTGCCACCGCTGCTCAGCCCACACTGCGGAACTCTGCTTGATAGGGCTCCTCCTGCGCGTTCGGCTTCGAGGAGCCGAGGTCGTTAGGGCTGACATGCCGGGTCATGGAGTAGGCGGCGAGATTCCGCTGGAGGACCAGGTGGACGGTTCGGTCGGGTTCGCGCTGCCGCTTGGCTCGCTCACGTCTTCGGTGTCCGAACATCGGGAGCCTCCTCTCGGTCACGCTCCAGACCCACTCGTTCGGGTACGTAGGAGGGTGCCGGGCACGTCGGACGCCCACGTCCCCGATGTGGGTGCCTCACCTCCCCTCCTACGTGAGCAGGGACAGAGCCCGCTCTGCCGGAACGTCGTCGGGCGGCATCACGTGTGTATAGACGTCGAGTGACATCGACGCCTTGGAGCGCCCCATGCGCTCGGACAGCTCGCGGGCAGGCATCCCCGAGGCGTGCCACAGGGAGCCGCGCCGATGACGAACGTCGTGGGGCGAGTGCGAGATCTTGGCGCTCCTGCAGGCGCCATCGCATCGCGCATC
>DASSBN010000079.1:0-63366 GCA_035698665.1 Gaiellaceae bacterium | reverse complement strand
AAGCGGTAGAAGAGGAGCAAGAAGAAGGCGACCGCGAGGAGACCGCCGATGCCGGCGATCAGGGCCTGGTGGAGCGAGTCCTCGCCGAGCGTCGCGGAGATGTCCTCGCGCTGCACCTGCACGAACTCGACGGGCAGGGCGCCGGTCTGGAGGACGAGTGCGAGGTCCTTGGCCTCCTGAATGGAGTCGAGGCCCGTGATCTCGGCCTGTCCGCCGGCGATTCCGTCGCGCAGGCCCGGGTCGTCGAAGTCGATCGACGGGAACGAGCGGATCTCGCCGTCGAGGACGATCGCGAAGCTCTGTTTGAAGGCTTCGCGCTGGTCGCCGGTGGCGCCGGCGAGATTCGCCTGCGTCAGGCCGCGCTGGGAAAGGTCCCGGGTGATCTCGTGGAACTTGTCCCCGCCCGAGTTGGTGAAGCCGAGGAGCACGATCGGCTGGTTCCCGGAGCCGAAGTCCGCCCGCGTCTGGTCGCCCTTGAGGTCGTTTCCGGTCAGCTCCGGGACGGGGTCGGTCGGGTTGTTCGGCTGGTACTTGAAGAGGTAGTAGTAGGTCGCCCCCGGCGCGGGCACGCCGACGCCCGGGCAGACCGTGGCGTTGTCGGTGCAGGTGAGGATGATCTTGCCCTGCGGCACCGCGTAGAACTTCGAGCCCTCGGGCTGCTCGCCGCCGAACTGCTTGAGCAGGTCCTCCTTCGTCTCGCTCGGGCCGCCGAGGCGCTTCTTGTCCTTCGAGTACAGGTACCACTGGGTCGGCGTCCCGGTCTCGGCCGCCTTCTGCTGGCCCGACAGGAGCGGCAGGAGCTGCGGCGAGGCGTTGATCTGACCGTTGGCGCCCGCCGTCGGCGGCAGGGCGTCTCCCTGCAGGTCGAAGAACTGCAGCTGGGCGGTCTGGCCGATGATCTCGGCGGCGCGCCCCGAATCGTGGACGCCGGCGAGCTGGACGGAGATCTGGTCGGTGCCCTGGCGCGTGATGACCGGCTCGGAGACGCCGATCTTGTCGATGCGCTGCCGCATGATCTCGATCGAGCGGTCGAGATCGTCCTGCGTGATCTCCCTACCCTGCGGCGCCTTCGCCTGGAGGATGACCTCGAGCCCGCCCTGCAGGTCGAGGCCGAGCGTCGGCGAGCGGAAGAACGCCAGCACGACGACCCCGGCGACGGCGGCCAGGATCGCGGTGAGGATGAGCAGGTAGCGGCGCACTCTTGGACCTTCTCGCGGCTAGTTCCGGGCCGCGTCCCGCTCCTCGGCGGTCCTCGGCTCGTCGGCCGAAACGGGCTCGGCCGAGCCCGCGTCCACGGACTCGCTCTCGTCTGCGGATTCGAGGCGCTCGAGCTCCTCCGGCGGCACGACCGTCGTGATTGCTCGGCGCGCGACGGCGATGCGCACGTCCTCGTCGATCTCGAGCATCACGCGCTCGGCGTCGAGCTGGACGACCTCGCCGTAGATCCCGCCGGCCGTGACGACCTCGTCTCCGGGCTTGAGCGCTGAGAGGAGCTCCGCGTGCTTCCTCTGCTGCTGTCTCTGGGGACGGATCAGCAGGAAGTACATGAAGCCGAACATCGCAAGAAGAAGAACTAAGAAACCACCACTCACCGAGAGACCTCCTCGCCTGGCGCGAAGGCCGCCGAGTCGAGGCGCTCGAGGGCGGCCGCCTTGAAAGAGCCGAACTCGCCGCGCTCGATGGCAGTCCGCGCCCCGGCGGTCAAATCGAGCAGAAATCTGACGTTGTGCTCGGACAAAAGTATCAAGCCGAGCAGCTCCTGTTGGTTCACAAGATGGCGCAGATACGCGCGGGTGAAGCGCCGGCACGCCGAGCAGGAGCAGCTTTCGTCGAGCGGGCGCTCGTCGCGGGCGAAGCGGGCGTTCTTGAGATTGAGCCGCCCTTCCCAGGTGAGCGCCGAACCCGTGCGCCCGAGCCGCGTCGGCAGGACGCAGTCGAACATGTCGATCCCGCGCTCGACGACCTCGAGAATGCCGGCCGGGTCCCCGATGCCCATGAAGTAGCGCGGCCGCTCGCTCGGAAGGAGCGGCGCCGCCCAGGCGACGGTCTCGAGCATCACGTCGCGATCCTCCCCCACGCTCAGCCCTCCGAGCGCATTCCCGTCGAAGCCGAGCGCGGCGATCTCCTCGGTGGAGCGACGGCGAAGCTCGACGTCGGTTCCACCCTGGCTGATTCCGAAGACGAGCTGGCCGGGCGCGCGCGGCGCCGCGAGCTGGCGCGCGGCCCACGCGGTCGTGAGGTTCGTTGCGGCTTCGAGCTCTTCGCGCGCGACGTCGGGTGGCGGGCACACGTCGAGGCACATGGCGATGTCGGAGCCGAGACGACGCTGGATGTCGGCGACGAGCTCGGGCGTGAAGCGTGCCTCGCGGCCGTCGTAGACAGAGCGAAACGTCACTCCATCCTCGTCGACTGCGGCGATCGTGTCCCGAAGCGAGAAGACCTGGAACCCGCCCGAGTCGGTGAGGATCGGCCCGTCCCACCCCATGAAGCGGTGCAGGCCGCCCATGGCGTCGACGAGCTCCTCGCCCGGACGGAAATGCAGGTGGTACGTGTTGCCGAGGAGGATCGTCGTGCCGAGCTCGCGCAGGCGCTCGGGGTCGAGCCCCTTGACCGTGCCCTTCGTGCCGACGGGCATGAAGGCGGGCGTGGGCACGTCGCCGTGGGCGGTGTGGAGGACGCCGGCCCGCGCATCGCCCTCGGCCGCGACGAGGTCGAAGCTCACTGGGTGACCTTGTGTCGGTTTCCGTGCGAAACGCGCACCACAGGTGCATCTTGGCGGGCTACGCTCAAAGCGGGTGGAGGCACGGGGTGGCCCCTCAGCGGATCAGCATCGCGTCGCCGAACGAATAGAACCGGTATCGCTCCTCGATCGCGGTCTCGTAGAGCCGCCGCGTCTCCTCCACGCCCGCGAACGCCATCACGAGCGCGAGGAGCGACGAGCGCGGCAGATGGAAGTTCGTGACGAGCGAGTCGACGCGTCGAAAGTCGAACCCCGGCGTGACGAAGAGCTCCGTCCGCCCCGTGAGGGGCGCTCCCCGCGCCACCGATTCGAGCACGCGCACGGTCGTCGTCCCGACGGCGGTCACATGGGGTGCGGCATCGATACGCGACCAGGCCTCCTCCCCGACCTCGTAGCGCTCACTGTGCAGCTCGTGCTCTTCGAGCGTTTCGGCAGTCACCGGTCGGAACGTGTCGAGCCCCACGTGCAGCGTCACCCGTTCCACGTCGAGCGAGGCGACGAGCTCGGGCGTGAAATGGAGCCCGGCCGTCGGAGCGGCCGCCGACCCACTCTCCTCCGCGTAGACCGTCTGATAGCGCTCCGCGTCGGCGAGCGGCTCCGTGATGTAGGGAGGCAGCGGCGCCTCCCCATCGGGCTCGCCGGCAAGCCGGAGCCGCCAGCGGCCCTCGCCGAGATCCTCGAGCAGCTCCACGGGGCCGAGCTCCATTCCGGCGCGCAGCTTCCTGCTCGGCCGCGCCAGCGCCTCCCAGACATCTCCCTTCAGGCGCTCGAGGAGGAGGATCTCGGTGCGCCCGCCTGACGGCCGCTCGAGCCAAAGACGGGCCGGCAGCACGCGCGTGTCGTTCACGACGACGATCGTGCCGGGAACGAGAAGCGAGCCGAGATCGCGGAAACTCCGGTGCTCGACGGCGCCCGTTTGGCGGTCGAAAACGAGCAGCCTGGAGTCGTCGCGACGCTCGAGCGGCCGCTGCGCGATGAGCTCCGCGGGAAGCTCGTAATCAAGCTCAGACGTCTTCATGCCGACATCCGAAACGAAGGTTAGAGTCATGTCCGTGGACCGCGACGCCATCGAACGAGCCCGAATGCGCCTCGCCCAGAGCGGTGAGGAGCGTCCGGACGACGCCGCCCTGCAGGCGCTGCTCGAGCGCGCGCGGGCCGGGCTCGAAGCCCTCGCGTTGACGACCGCGGAGCTCGAGACCGCGATTCCCGAGCGGCTCGAGGCCTCCGTTCAGAAGGGCCTCCGCGAAGAGGTCATCCCGGTGGCGCGCCATCTCGCGGAGGTGCGCGGTCTCTCGGGCCAGACGATCCGGCGCCTCGAGCGCCTTCAGACCGACATCGCCTCCGAGCGACAGGCACGCGTCGAGGATCTCGCACTCCTCGTCGACCTGATCACGTCGGGCTGGCGCGGCGTCGAGAAGCGCCTCGACCGGATGGAGCGCGTGCTCGACCGCGTTGAGCGGGCCCTCGACGAGCGCGCCGCAAGCGCCGCGCCGCTCTACCGCATCGACCGCCAGCAGCCCGGCGCCTAGGCGCTCTGGCTCGCGGGTAGGCGGAGCTCGAAGCGGGACCCCTTGCCGAGCTGCGACTCGAGCATGAGCTCGCCGCCGAGCGCGTGCGCGAGCTCCCGGGCGATCGGAAGACCGAGGCCCGTTCCCTCCCCGGCGCGAGACCAGAACGGACGGAAGATGCGCTCCCGCTCCTCCGGCCCGATTCCCGGCCCCGAGTCCGCGACCGAGATCGAGATCGTGCCGTTCGTTGCGCTGAGCCCCAGGTCGATGCGCCCGCCGTCGGGTGTCCAGGCGAAGGCGTTGTCGAGCAGGTTGGACACGATCTGCAGGACGCGGTCGCCGTCGGTCTCGATGACCGGGTCGGCCTCGAGCGAGTACTCGTACTCGATCCCCCGCCGGCGCGCCTCCTCCCCGAAGCTCTCGTAGGCCTGCTCGAGAAGCCGGCGTAGCTCCACCTCGCCCTCCTCGAGCGTGAACCGGTGGGACTCCATGCGTGCGAGGTCGAGGACGTCGCCCACGAGCCTGGTGAGGCGGTCCGTCTCGGCGCCGATCACGCGCAGCGAGGCCTCACGGGTCTCCTCGTCCTGGGCGATGCCCTCGCGGAGGGCCTCGACATGGCCCCGGATGGCCGTCAGCGGCGTCCGCAGCTCATGCGACACCACCATGAGGAAGTTGCGCTCGCGGCGCTGCGACTCGGCGAGCCTTGCGGTCATCTCGGCGAAGCGCTCCGTCAAGTGCCCGATCTCGTCCTTCGACCGGGCCTCGGGAAGCTCGGTGTCGTAGTGGCCGGCCGCGACCTCGTCGGCGGCACGCGAGAGCGCGAGCACCGGCTTGGTCAGACGCCGCGAGAGGTACCAGACGAGCCCGGCGGCGACGACGAGCCCGACGAGGAGCGCGAGAGCCAGGCGCCCGAGAAGCACCACCCACCGCTCCTGCAGCTCGGCTTTCGGCTTCGCCACGACGAGCGCACCGAACGTGTCTCCGCCGAGCATGATCGGATAGGCCGCGGCGAAGTAGCTGCGGTCCGTGCCGGGCGGGGTGAACTCGAACGTCTGCACCTGGCCGGCGTCGAGCGCCGACTGGTCGAGGAGCGACAACGGCAGCTGCCGCAGGCCCGACTTCTCGCCCGGGAAGATCTCGACGCCCGCGTAGTAGATGCGCGACCCGGTCGCCTGCTCGAGGATCGGCGCGGCGAACCCCGGCGCACGCCGGGCCTCGTCGACGCTCCGGATCGCCTGCTCCTGGTAGAGCTGCGCGAGGCCCTGCGCCTGCCGGCGGAGCTCCGTGAGCGTGCGGTCCCGGGTGTAGTCCTGGAAGAGGCGGACCGCGAAGACGGCCGCCACGACGGACGCGACCAGCACTCCGACGAGAAAGACGGCCGGAAGTCGGTAGCGCAGCGAGCGCACCGGGGCCTACGAGGCCTGGGCGACCTTGGGCTCGACCGAGACCTTGTAGCCGACGCCCCAGACCGTCACGATCGGCGAGGCGTCGCCGAGCTTCCGCCGGAGTTGTCGCACGTGGACGTCGACCGTCCGTGTGTCGCCTGCGAACGTGTATCCCCAGACGCGCTCGAGCAGCTGGTCGCGCGTGAGCACGAGGCCGCGGTGGTCGAGCAGTTCCCAGAGCAAATCGAATTCCTTCGGCGCGAGCTGGATCTCCTCGTCGACCACCGTGACCTCCCGCCGGCCGGCGTCGATCCGAAGGTCGCCGTGCTGGAGCGAGGCGCTCTGGAGCTCCCTCCGTGCCGGGTTCGCGCGGCGCAGCACCGACTTCACGCGCGCCACGAGCTCGCCCGGGTTGAACGGCTTGGTCAGGTAGTCGTCGGCGCCGACCTCGAGCCCGATGATCTTGTCGATGTCGTCGTCGCGCGCCGTGAGCATGAGAATCGGGACGTCCGAGCGCTGCCGGATTCGCCGGCAGACCTCGATGCCGTCCAGGTCCGGGAGCATCAGGTCGAGGATGACGAGCGACGGCGCCTCCGCATCGGCCTGCTCGATCGCGCCGGTGCCCGTGGCAGCCTTGCGCACGGCGAAGCCCGCCTTCTCGAGATACATGCCGACGAAGGACGCGATGCTCGGCTCATCCTCGACGACGAGGATGGATTGGTCCTGAGCGCGAGTCACGTCGGAGTATCCTGCCAAAGCCGCCGGTCGTCCGCGGAACGACCTGTCAGCAGGAGCCGCTGCCGAGCGTGTAGCGCGTCCGCGATCTCGGCCAGGGCTTCGGATCGCCTTGACGGTTCCGCCGGAACGTCCCGGTCGAGCCGCTGTTGCGGCCGTCGAGCACCAGGCAGCCCCTCACGTTGCCGGAACCGGAGATCCCTCGCCCTCGCAGCTTCACTCGCCACCTCGATGCGCCGATCGTGATGACCTTCAGGTCCCGCCCCCTGCACCGGACCCTGTTCCCTGCGAGGGAGACCCGGCGCTCGCAGCCGGTCACGACGACGCTCGCGCTCGCCACGATCTTTCCGCGCCTGACACTGGCGATGAACGTTCCGCTCTTCCGGACCTTCGCGAGGCCCGCCCCGTCGAACAGCTCGATCCATCCGCCGCCTGTGGTCTTGGCAGACACGGCATGCGCAGCCCCGGCCGTCGAGGCCATCAGCGCCATTGCCAACAGAACCACAGAGAAACGCCGCATTCGTTCAACACGAAATATGGCTTTCGGCGGTGAATCTTTCTTCATGAATTTGTAAGGGCTGTTCGCGTCTCGAGGAAGGAGTCGCCGTCCCGCCGGCGTACTACGATCCGCCGCTTCCGAGGCATCTCTCATGGACGAGCACCTCCGACACGACCGCACCGTTCGCCTTCTGGCCGCGCGGCTCGACGCCCTCGCGGTCGCTTCTCTGCGCGTTCCGGGAGGAGAGCGGATGTACCGCCATCACATCCTCGCCGCCATCGCGGCGACGCGCCACGCCATCGACCTGGATCTTCTCTCCCCGGCGGAAGCCGACGCGATCTGGGCAGACGTGGCCGAGCGTCATCCGGCCGCCGACTGGTGCCGCTCCGGCCGCCTGGCCGCGTAGGTCTAGGCGACTCGACGAACGGATCCACGGAGACCAACGGCATTCTCCTGGCGCAGGGGATCACCGCTTCGGTGCCACCCCTCCTGCGCGGCCTCCCGCTCACACAAAAGGCAGACGATGCGCCCCGCGGAATGGTCGTGCCGAACCTGCCAGGTGCGGAAGCTCTCGCCCGCGAGCAGGTTCCTCCGGCAGACCGCGCACATCGTCACCGGGCTTTGATCCTAGGGGCGACACCGGACGGCTACGCGTAGCGGAAGAAGCCCTCCCCGCTCTTCCGGCCCAGCTTGCCGGCCGCCTGCAGATCGTGGAGCCGCTGGGGCGGCCGCATCCGCACCTCTCCGAGCGCCTCGTAGAGCGCCTCGGACGCGTGCACGTGGACGTCGACGCCGATCAGGTCGATGAGCGCGCAGGGGCCGATGGGCCAGTTGACGCCCGCGGTCATGGCCGTGTCGAGATCCTCCGGTGTCACCGACGCTTCGTCGAGCACCCGCACGCAGTCGTTCAAGAGCGGGATGAGAATCCGGTTGACGACGAAGCCGGGCGTGTCCTTGCAGCGGATCGGACGCTTGCCGATTCGCTCGGCGAACGCGAACGCGGTGTCCACCGCTTCCGCCGACGAGGCTTCGGCCTGGACGACCTCGACGAGCGGAAGAACGGGCGCGGGGTTGAAGAAGTGCATGCCGACGACCCGGTCCGGCCGCCCGGTCGCGGCCGCGATCTCACGGACCGGCAGGGCGGAGGTATTCGTCGCGAGCACCGCATCCGGGAGGAGCCGGTCCAGGTCCGAGAAGATCTCCCGCTTCGCGTCGAGCTCTTCGACGACGGCCTCGATCACGAGGTCGCAGCCCGCGAGCTCCGAGAGCTCGGTCGTCGTCGTCAGTCGCCCGAGCGCCGCATCGCGCTCCTCTGCGGTCAGGCGTCCCTTCTCGACGCCGCGGCTCAGGTAGTGGGCGATGCGCTCGCGCGCCTTCTCCCCGAGCTCCGCGGTCACCTCGCGCCCGACGGTCTCGACGCCGGCCTGCACGCAGACCTGGGCGATCCCGGCTCCCATCGTGCCGAGCCCGACGACGCCGACGCGCTGGATCTCGTTCGCCACGCGCGGCAGCGTAATGGTTGAATAGTCCTCCTATGGCTGTGACGGTTCAGGAGCGCAAGCTGCTCCTCGACGGCGAGTGGATCGACACCGGCGAGTGGCAGGACGTCGCCTCGCCGTATTCCGGCGAGACCGTCGCACGCGTCGGGCGGGCAGGAGCCGAGCACGCGCGGAAGGCGCTCGACGCCGCGGAGCGGGCGATGAGCTCGCCGCTTCCGGCTCACGAGCGCGCCGCGATCCTCGACCGCGTCGCCGCTCTGCTCAAGGAGCGCCACGACGAGGTCGCGCAGACGATCTCCGCCGAGGCGGGGAAGCCGATGAAGGCTGCCCGCGTGGAGGCCGAGCGCGCCGTCTCGACCTACACGATGGCGGCGGTCGAGGCGCGCCGGCTCGCCGGCGACGTCGTCCCGATGGACGCGTCGCCCGCCGGTGTCGGGAAGGTCGCCTACACGATGCGCGTCCCGATCGGGATCGTCGGCGCGATCACGCCGTTCAACTTCCCGCTGAACCTCGTGGCGCACAAGATCGCTCCGGCGCTCGCAGCCGGGTGCGCCGTCGTCCTGAAGCCCGCCGGCCAGACGCCGCTCTCCGCTCTTCTCCTCGGCGAGCTCGAGACCGAGGCCGGCCTCCCGCCCGGGTGGCTGAACGTCCTCGTCGGCCCGTCCGCCGAGATCGGCGACGTCCTCGTCGAGGACGAGCGAGTGAAGCTCATCACGTTCACAGGCTCGTCGGGAGTCGGCTGGAAGATCCGTGAGCGCGCGGTGAGGAAGCGCGTCAACCTCGAGCTCGGGAACGCCACGCCGGTCGTCGTCGAGGCCGACGCCGACATCGAGGAAGCCGCGACGAAGCTCGCGGCGAACGCGTTCTCCTTCGCCGGCCAGAGCTGCATCTCGGTGCAGCGGATCTACGTCCAGCGCGGAGCCTACGACGACTTCGTGGGGCGCTTCGTCGCCAGGGTCCAGGGGCTCAAGGTGGGCGACCCGGCCGAGGAGGACACCGACGTCGGCCCGGTCATCGACGAGGACGCGCGAGAGCGGATCCTCTCGTGGATCGACGAGGCCAAGGCCGCGGGGGCGAGCGTCCTCGCGGGCGGCGATGTCGTCGACGGGCTCCTCCAGCCGACCGTCCTCGCGGACGTGACGCCAGAGATGAAGGTCTCCTGCCAGGAAGTCTTCGGCCCCCTCTGCACCGTGTCGCCTTACGACTCGGCGGACGAGGCCTTCGCGCTCGCGAACGGGACCGAGTACGGCCTCCAGGCCGGGATCTTCACCGGCAGCGTGAAGACCGCTCTCGCCGCCGCCTCGGCGCTCGAATTCGGCGGCGTGACCGTGAACGAGGCGCCGACCTTCCGCGCCGATCAGATGCCGTACGGCGGCGTCAAGGAGTCGGGCAACACGAAGGAAGGACCGCACTACGCGGTGCGCGAGATGACCGAAGAGCGCCTCGTCGTCCTCGCGCTCTAACGGGTCGAACTCGTCACTCGCGGCCGTTAGACTCGGGACCCAGATGCCCTGGGTCCGAAGACTTCGCCGCGGCCCCCAGGTCGAGCCCGGCGTCGAAGCGCCGCCGCCTCCGCCTGCACCCGAAATGCCCGACGGCGCCACCCCGCTTCCGCCTCCTGGGCGCATGCGCCGGGAGCGGCGCTGGCTCGCCGGCCGGCGCGAGACCGAGATTCGCGACGTCGGCGGCCTCACCGTCGAGATGGTGCGGCGCGATCGCTTCCGCCCCGAGCTCCTGATCGAACGGGCGGGCGACGTCCTGGCCATCGAGGAACGGATGCTCGAGCTCGACGGGCTCATGCTCGCCGCGAGCGCCGTGCCGCGCGGGACACGCGCGGTGCAGCTCTGCGCCTGCGGCGCGCCGCTTCTCCCCGGCTCCCACTTCTGTTCGCACTGTGGGCGCCCGTCCACGGCATCGAGGGCACTCTCGACGTGCGCGCACTGCGGCGGAGCGCTCCCTGCGGACACGAACTTCTGCCCGGCCTGCGGCCATGCCGTCGCGGCTGACGAGTTCCCCTCCCAGGTGGAGGACCTCGACCAGACGCTGATCCGCCGCTGGTCGACCGGCGAGGAGGACTAGGTTGGTCGAGCCACCGCCTCCGCCGCCGCCCGAGGCGGCGCCTCCTCCCCCGCCTCCCGAGCCCGGCCGCTGCCCGAACTGCGGGGCCCCGCACGACGTCTACCAGGAGTACTGCCTCGAATGCGGGCGGCGTCTCCCCGGCGCGTACGTGGGAGGCAGGTACGCGGAGATCTGGCGGCGCGACTCTCCCCTCTGGCTCTGGGCGGCGCTCGCCGCGCTCCTCCTGGTCGCCCTCATCTCCGGCGCCGTCGTCGCGCTGGCGGCCACCGACGACGAGAAGAACTCGCAGCCCGCCACCTCGATCCCCGTCGTCTCGACCGCGCCCGGCACGACCGACACGGTGGGCGTCGTGACCCAGCCGCCCACGATCACGATCAACCCGCCCACGACCACGACGGCCGGCACGACGACGTTCTCGACGACGACATTCGGCACCACGACGTTCGGGACGACCACCACGACGGGCCAGAACGTCACCTGGCCTTCGTCGAAGGACGGGTTCACCGTCATCCTCAAGTCGGTCGATACGAGCAAGGGCCGGACGCAGGCCGAGAACGCCGCGGACAAGGCCCGCGCGAACGGCCTTCCCGAGGTCGGGATCCTGAACTCCTCGGACTACGCGAGCATGAACCCCGGCTACTACGTCACCTTCACGGGGATCTACGACACGCAGTCACAGGCGAACGCGGCGCTTCCCAACGCGCGGTCGAAGGGTTTCCCCACGGCCTACGTCCGCGAGGTCGCGAACTAGCCGCGCGACGTTTGTAACACCGAGGACCGGGAAGTTTGTAACAGCCCGGCGGGCCTCGTTAGGATGCGCGTCCGGCACGATTTTCGACCCACTTAATCTCCGGTTAACAGAAATTTGCAGGCTTTTTGGAAGGCGGAACGGTAAGCTCGGTCACGAAGGCGAGGACACCTCCCAGGCGCGTATGTATCAGTACTCGAGAGCCATTTATCGCAGCATCAAGGATCTGATCGACCCGTACGTCGACGTCGAGAAGCAGCTCGAGTACCGCCGGGACGTTCTCGCTGCGTGCGAGGACTGCGTCGAGCGTCTGACCAAGGATCCGCGCTACTTCGCGAATCCCGACAAGACGCTCTTCCAGGACATCCGTCGCTACTTCCCCATCACCCAGCAGGCGCAGGTCGCCTGGGCGGTGAGCGAGGGGATCGGCGCTGCGGTGGAGTTCATCGAGGCACAGATCGAGGCCGGCGCGTTCGACGGCGGCGTCGCCCGCTGCCGTGCGACGACGCGGAAGGGCAAGCCGTGCCAGCGCACGCCGCTTCCGGAGCGCGAGTACTGCCCGTCGCACCAGCACCTCGAAGCACGGCCCGCCGAAGCCGCCTAGCCTTCTCCCCGCCTTGAGCCGCGTCTACGCGAGCCTGCCGCTCACGGGGCCGTCGGCCGCTGCCGGCCGGGAGCTCCTGCTCGGGCTCGAGCTGGCCCTGGCGCGAAGCGGAAGCGATGTCGAGCTGGTTCGGCTGGACTCGTTCTCGCCGGACCGGGACGAGCAGGCTCTCGCCAACGCGGAGCGCGCAATCCAAGACGCTTCGTGCCTCGCCTACGTCGGTGACTTCCATTCCTCGCAGGTTCTCGTCACCGCGCCGCTGCTCAGTGCGGCCGGGCTGCTCCACGTCGCTCCCGTAGCGACGTTCACCGGCCTCACCGGGGAGACGCTCGTCCGCCTCTGGCCGCATGACGGCATCGGGGCGGCGGCCGTCGCGGACTGGCTCGCTGCGGAAGGCCTTACCCCGGTCCTCGTGGTCCACGACTACGGCGACGAGTACGGCGAGCCGGTCGGAGCGATGATCGCGGGCGAAGCCGCGCGGCGCGAGCTCTCCGTCCGGTTGGAGCCGGTGTGGGACGAGGAGCCGGGACGCAAGGATCTCGGCGATGCCCGTGCGGTCGTCTACGCCGGCGTCGCCGGTCCGCAGACCGCCTCGCTCTTCAACCTGCTCCATGCGCTCGACCCCGAGCTCTGGCTCGTCGGCACGGATGGAGTCGCCGTGCCCGGCGTCGCCCGCGCACTCGATCCGACGGCGGCCGCGCGGATGAGATTCTTCGTCCCGCAGTCGGCGCCCATCGCCCTGAGCGGGATCGAGGCGATGGAGCTCGTGCTCGCGGCCGTCGCCGAAGGCGGTGACCGGGCCGCCGTGGTCGAAGGGGCCAGAGACGGCCGCCCCCGTGAATCCATCCTCGGCCCGTATGCGATCGGGCCGGACGGCCTGACGACGAGAACCGAGTACGGCCGGCTCGCTGTCGTCGACCGGCAGCTCGTCCGCGACCTCGGCTAGCCGAGCACGAGCTGCTGGTGCGCCTCCAGGTTGGAGACGCTCACGCCGACGAGCCGGAGCGCGCCCGGGCGGTCCTTGAGCGCCCGGTCGAGGAGCGCGCAGGCCAGATCTCCGATCCGCTCTGCGTCCGCAAACCCCACGGGCGCGGCGGTCGAGCGGCTGCGGATGGAAAAGTCCGGATAGCGCACCTTCGTCGTCACGGTCCGGGCGACCTGGCCACCCCGCTCGAGGTGGCCCGCAACCGACTCGGCCATTCGCCGCAGCTCGGCATGGAGCTGCGCGCGGTCGGAGACGTCGCGCTCGAAGGTCTCCTCGTGCCCGATGGAGATGCTCTCGCTCTCGAGCTCGAGTGGGCGCGGGTCGATGCCGCGGGCGCGGTCGCGCAGGAGCCTGCCGACCTTGCCGGGAAGCATCCGGCCGAGGTCGGCGTCCGCGAGGGACGCCAGCGCGCCGATCGTCTCGATGCCGGCCTTCCGCAGGCGCTCCTCCGCCCTCGGCCCCACGCCTGGCAGGAGGCGGACCGCGAACGGGGCGAGGAAGGACGCCTCGCGCCCCGGGCGGACGATCATGATCCCGCCGGGCTTGCGGCGGTCGCTCGCCACCTTCGCCACCACCTTGCAGGTGCCGACGCCCAGGGAGCACGAGAGGCTCGTCGCGCCGTTGACCGCCGTCTGCACCGCCTCGGCCAACGGCCGTACCGCGCGGAAGCTCTCCGCCACCTCGCCGAGGTCGAGGTAACCCTCGTCCAGCCCGGTCCGCTCCACGGTCGGCACGACCTCGCGCACGGCGGCCCACACGGCGCGGGAGTACTGGGAATAGAGGCTGCGGCTCGGACGGAGGAAGACCGCATGCGGGCAGCGCCTGAGCGCTTCCGCGCAGCTCATCGCCGAGTGGATCCCGAACGTGCGTGCGGCGTAGTTCGCGGTCGCCACGACGCCACGCCCGCGGGGGTCTCCGCCGACCACGAGAGGCTTCGAGCGGAGCTCCGGATGCTCGAGCTCCTCGACCGCCGCGAAGAACGCATCGAGATCGAGGTGCGCGACGATCTTGGGAGGACTTGTCACGACTGAAAGAATAGGTCCCTTGTCACACGACACCGACAAGCTCATCCGGCAGCTCTCGCTCGTCGCCTTCCTCATGGCCGAGCGGAGGCCGCTCACCGCGCGTGACATCAAGTCGACCGTCGAGGGCTATTCGGAGATGTCCGACGAGGCCTTCGCGCGCCGCTTCTACTCGGACCGCACGGAGCTGATCGCCCTCGGCGTCCCGCTCCACTCGCAGCGCGACGAGTTCACCGGCGAGGAGCTCTACACGTTGCGCTCCGAGAACTACTTCCTGCCCGAGCTGAAGCTCGAGGAGGACGAGCTCGCCGCGCTCCAGACCGCTCTCTACATGCTCGAGGGCCAGTTCGCCTACGCCGAGCCTTTACGCCTTGCTCTGCAGAACCTTGCGCTCGGCCGCCCCGGCTTCGACGAGGAGCCGACCGAGGCCGCCGTGCGCATCGAGGTGCGCGACCCGGACTACTCGACCGAGATGTCGGGGCGCCTGACGAAGCTCGAGAACGCGATCTCGAAGCAGCGCACCGTCAAGTTCCCCTACTACTCCATCGGCCGGGACAAGGAGTCGGAGCGGACGGTCAACCCCTACGCCCTCCTGCCGGAGCGCGGCTCGTGGTACGTGATCGGCCACGACCACGACCGCGGCGCCATGCGCACGTTCCGCGTGTCGCGCATCCGCGGCGACATCCGCTTCGCCACGCGGAGGGAGCGCGACTTCCGCATGCCGGAGGACTTCGAGCCCTCGGAGTACCGCGGCAAGCACGAGTGGCAGTTCGGAGAGATCGTCGGCGAGGCGAAGATCGAGCTGGACGCGGACACCGCCTGGTGGGTGGAGCGCATGATCGAGCGCGGGAGCGTCGAGGACGGGATCTTCACCACGGGCTACGCCGAGCTCGGTTACCTCGCGGGCTGGGTGCTCCGCCAGGAAGGGCGGGCCCGGCCGCTCGATCCTCCGGAGCTCGTCGAGCTCGTCGACGAGGGGCTCGACAAGGTCGTCGAGGCGCACGAGGGCGAGCCGTCCAAGCCTCCTCGAGCCGCGGCGACGCGCCAGGAGGCCGAGCCGCTCGAGCGCCCTGCCGGCCCGGTGGCGCCGGAGCGCTTCGGCGTGCTCCAGGCGCTGCTCGCGTTCCTTCTGGCCAGCTGCGGCAGCGAGACCTCGGCGCGCATCCCGGCGGAGGAGATCGTCGAGCGCTTCAAGATTCCGTCCGACCAGCTCGACGACCATCTCCAGCTGCTCAACCTCGTCAACTTCGGCGGCGGCTGCTACGCCGTCTACGCCGCCCTCGAGGACGACGAGGTGTACGTCGAGAAGGAGCTCTTCGGCGACACCTTCCGCCGGCCTCCGAGGCTCACTCCACTGGAGGCGCGGGCGATCCGCCTTGCGCTCGAGTTCGTCGGCCCGATGATCGCCGCCGAGGCGCATACGCCTCTCGAACGCGTGCGCCGCAAGCTCGAGGAGACCTTCGGCGAGTTCGACGTCGACGAGGGGCCCGAGCGCCAGGCCGTCACCGCGGAGGAGCAGCTCATCGCAACGCTCTCCCGCGCGAGCGCCGAGCACCGGCTCGTCGAGATCGAGTACACCGCGGTCGGCGAGGAGACCAGCGTCCGGGTGATCGAGCCGCATGCGCTCGAGCGCGAGCTTCCCTGGTGGTACGTCCACAGCTGGGACCGCACGAAGGACGCGCAACGGAGCTTCCGCCTCGATCGGATGAAGCGCGCCGACCTGCTCGACGAGACGTTCGAGCCTCGCCCCGAGCTCGTCCCGAAGAAGCTCTCCGACGCGAGCACGGCGCGTGTCCTCTACTCCCCCGCGCTGGGGCGCTGGCGCGTCGAGCGCGGCGCGCTGCCTCTGGCGAAGGGCTACGCCCTCGAGGACCTGCGCTTCGGGAGCATGGAGTGGATCGTCGGCGAGATCCTCTCCCACCGGGGCGAGGCCGAGGTGATCGAGCCGGCCTCGGTCCGAGGCGAGATCCTGTCCCGCGCCAAGAAGCTCAAGAAGGCGCTCGTCCGCCGGCCGGCCGCGAAAGCGCGCTAGCGACGCCCGGCAGCTACGCGACGGGCACGCGGAACGTGAACGCGGTGCCGGCGCCAGTCTCGGACTGAACGTCGAGCGAGCCTCCGTGCGCCTCGGCGATCGAGCGCGCGATGAAGAGGCCGAGCCCCGCGCCCGGCTTCGAGCGCCCGCCGGTGTTCACGCGCCCGAACTTCTCGAAGATGAGACGGTGCTGGTCGGCCGGAATGCCGGGCCCGTGGTCGATCACCGTGACGAGCACCTGTCCGTCGTCCGCCCCGGCCCGCACCTCGATCTCGTCGCCGGCCACGGTGTACTTGGCCGCGTTCGTGACGAGATTGAGCAGGAGTTGGCGGAGGCGCTCCCTGTCTCCCCGAACGGCCGGCAAAGGGTCGCGCACCTGCGTCACCACCTTCACCTCGTCGTGTCCGAGCTCGACCATCGAGGCCGTCTCGCGGACGAGCTCGGCCAGGTCGACATCCGCGAAGACGTACGTGAACGTGCCCGCCTCGATCCGCGACGTGTCGAGCACGTCGCCGATCAGCGTCGAAAGGCGACCGGTCTCCTGTTCGATGAGGGCGAGGAAGGATTCGCGCTGGTCGGGCGCGAGCTCGCGCCAGCGCTGGCGGAGGGTGATGGCGCAGCCGATGACGGAAGCCATCGGGGCGCGCAGCTCGTGCGAGACGAGCGAGACGAAGTCCGCGCGCAGAGCCGAGAGCCGGCGGAGCTCCTCCGCCGCATTGCGCTCGGCTGCATATGCGCGCATGTTCTGCACCGCGAAACCGACTTGCCGCGCGAGCATGGTGATCAGGCCCGCCTCCTCGTCCGAGAAGGCATTCGCCTCCGAGCGGGAGACCGAGAGCATCCCGAGGAACTGCTGCCCGGGCGCCAGCGGCGCGACGACCCTCGATCGCAGCCCGACACGGGCAAGCTCCCGCTCCTCCGGATAGCGCGGGTTGGTATCCATGTCGCCGCGAACGATTGTCTGGAAGTCGCGCGCGACGTCCTCGAGCACCGAGCCCGCGACCGGCCGGGCGGTACCCCGTGGATACAGGCTCTCGGCATCGGCACCCGCGTTCGCCATCACGACCGCGTCGTCACCCTCGACGAGCACGATGGCGAGCCGCTCGAACTCGAAGACCCCGCCGAGCTCTCGGAGGAAGCGGTCGAAGGCCTCGTCCTGCTCGAGCGAGGACGCGAGCGCGCGGGAAACGCGGTTCACCGCTTCGAGCTGGTCGGCTCGTCGGCCCAGCTGGTCGCGCAGCTCCTCCGCCTCGGCGGCGCGCTCGTCGGCGACGCGCGCCTCGCGGCGCAGGCGCGCGGCCAGCCAGCCGACGAGGAGGCCCATGAGGATCTCGAGGCCGAGCGGGAAGGTGACTGCGTCGAGATCGAAGTCCCGGTCGAAGCGATCGGCGCGCAGGACCTCTCCCCAGGCGAGGAATGGCGCAAGCAGGAGCGGCACGATGACGCCTCCGGCGATGCCGAACCGCACTGCGCCCTCGGCCACGGGCAGGAAGAGAGCCTGCCGGATCGGCGTGTTCGGCTCCCAGGCGTAGAAGATGACGACGAAGGCCCCGACGATCGCGACGTCGAACGCGAGGGCGGAGTACGCGAGCACCCTCTGTGCGCGTGCGCCGAGCTCCCGTCGCGCGAGCAGCCAGATGACGCCGGCCCCGACGGCGAGCGCTCCTGTCGCGAGCCACGCCCAGCGCTCGTAGCCCGGTGGATAGCCGTCGGTCAGAAGCCCGACCTCGACGACCGCGAACGGCACGGCGAGGAGCCGCACCCAGCAGATCCAGAGCTCGATCTGGCGCCGGCGCTCCAGCTCGCGCGTCACCGCAGGCGCTCCAATGCCCACTCGGCGTGCTCCCGCAGGAGGTCGTCGTCGCTCTCGCTCCAGCGCTCCACGGCCGTAGCGAGGGACGCCTCGCCCGAGTTTCCGGCCGCGATGAGCGCATTGCGGCGTAGGTAGCGCGGGTCGTTGCGCGGAAAGTAGAGGCGGTCGTAGCGGGTCCGGAGGTCGTCTTCGCCGGCTTCGAGCCAGTCGACGAGGGACACGACCGGCTCGGCGCCCTCCGGAAGGCTCGTGCCCGCCCGGCGCTTCTCCGTGCCGCGGTTCCACGGGCACACGTCCTGGCAGATGTCGCAGCCGTAGACGTAGGAGCCCATCTCCGCGCGGTAGTCCGCGGGCACCGGGCCGGGCGCCTGGCTCCAGTACGAGAGACAGCGCGTCGAGTCGAGCACGCCGGGATCGTCGAGCGCGCCCGTCGGGCAGGCGTCGATGCAGCGTGTGCACGAGCCGCAGTCGAGGTCGAGAGGCGCGCTGCGCTCGATCTCGGCGGTGGTGACGATCGTCCCGAGAACGACCCAGGATCCGTGCCGGCGTGTGATGAGCAGGGTGTTCTTGCCGTAGAACCCCACCCCTGCGCGCGCCGCGCCCTCGCGGTCGACGTGCTGGTTCTCGTCCACGAGCACGAGGTAGTCGCCGCCCAGCTCCTCGCCCAACCGTTCGAGCTTCGAACGGAGCTCCGCGTAGCGGTCGCTCCACGTGTAGCGCGGAAGCCTGCCCTCGCCGGGCCTCGGCTCCGGGCCGGGCGCGTAATACGAGAGCGCCGCGGACACCACAGAGCGCGCGCCGGGAAGCAGCGTCTCGGGATGGCAGCTGACCTCGGGCTGGGCCATCGTGAAGCGCATGCGTGCGAAGAGGCCGCGGGCCCGCCGCTCGCGGATATGGCGCTCGGTCTCTTCGTAGGGCTCTGCGGGCGCCGCCCCCACGGCGTCGAGACCGATCTGCGCGGCCAGGCGACTGAGCTCCGCCTGCTGCATACGAGCGGAAGGTACCAGTGCGCGGCCGTTAGGATCCCGCGCGTGAAAGCCGTGCGAATCCACGAGGACGGCGGTCCCGAGGTTCTCCGCTACGAAAACGCGGAGGATCCCGTCGCGGGGCCGGGCGAGATTCTCATCCGGCTGCGCGCAGCCTCCCTGAACCATCTGGACATCTGGACGCGGCAAGGCCTTCCCTCTGCGCCGAAGCCACGGATCCTCGGGGCCGACGGTGCCGGGATCGTGGAGGACTGCGGCGAGGGCACGGAGGGCTTCGCTGCCGGCGACGAGGTCGTCATCAACCCCGGGCTCGACGACGGCGCGCACATCATCGGCGAGCACTCCGACGGGACGCATGCCGAGCTCATCGCGGTTCCCGCGGAGTACGTCCACCCCCTTCCGAACGGCCTCTCCTTCGAGGAGGCTGCGGCCTTCCCCCTCGTCTTCGAGACCGCCTACCGGATGCTCGTCACCCGCGCGGGGCTCGCGGAGGGCGAGTGGGTGCTCGTCTGGGGCGCCGGCGGCGGTGTCGCCTCCGCTGCGCTCGTGCTGACGAAGGCTCTCGGCGGGCGGGTGATCGCGACGTCGTCGAGCGACGAGAAGCTCGAGCGGGCGCAGGAGTTCGGCGCCGACGCGGTCGTGAACCACGAGACCGGCGACGTTGCCGCGGCGGTGAAGGAGGCCACCGACGGCCACGGCGCGGACGTCGTCGTCGAGCACGTCGGCGAGGCGACCTGGAAGACCTCCTTGCAGGCGGCCGCCACCGAGGGACGCATCGTCGTCTGCGGAGCGACGAGCGGGCCCAATCCGCCGGCGCAGCTCCATCGGATCTGGTGGAAGCAGCTCGCCATTCTCGGCTCGACGATGGGGACGCGGGCCGACTTCGCCGGCGCCTACGACCTCGTCGCGCGCGGAGCGGCGAAGCCGATCGTGGATCGCGTCTTTCCGCTGAGCGAGGCAGCCGCGGCCCACGAGCACCTCGAGAGCGGCAAGCAGTTCGGGAAGGTCGTCCTGAAGATCGGCGACTAGCTAGCCGAAGCCGAGAATGAACTTGGCGTCGTCGGACATCCGCTCCGGCGTCCACGGAGGATCCCAGGTCAGCTCGGATTCGACGCCCTCGACGCCGGGCATCTCGGCCACGGTCTCGGTGATCTGCTGCTCGATCATCGGGCCGACCGGGCAGCCCATCGACGTGAGCGAGTACGTCACGTGCACGTTCGAGCCCTCGACGTCGACGTCGTAGAGGAGTCCGAGCTCGACGATGTCCATGCCGAGCTCCGGGTCCTCGACGACCCGCAGCGCCTCGATCACGTCCTCACGAGTCGGCATGGGACCCAGTGTAGCGGCCCGGCGTGCGCCGGGCCCGGGGAGGGAGTACCATTTTCCTTTGTTTCAAGCCGTTTTGGAGGGGGTATCGAATACCACATGAGCGGGCCGATCGCAGCCGAACGGCTGGCAGCGACCGAGCTCGGCGCCGCCGTCGACGCAGTCTCGCCCAACTCCTTCATGGAAGGGCTGAAGGCCGTGGCCCAAAAGCTTCCGGTCGCGGTCGGAGTCGAGACGGTCGCCATCCGGCTCCGCGATTCCGACGGCGAGGGCATGCTCCATCTCGTCGCGAGCGAGGGAATCCCGGCGAGCGAGCGGCGCAACCCGAACTTCTACGTCCAGAGCATCGCCCAGGCGCGAGCTCTGTTCGCGCTCAAGAGCGGGCACAGCCTCGCCCGGGCCCTGGGCTTCACCTGGCTCGACGGTGACTGGCTGAAGGACGGCGCGGAGCCGCTCGGGACGATCACAGTCGGCAGTCGAACGGAGCGCCGCCCGACGCAGGAGCAGCGCGCGCGCCTGACCTCCTGTGCGGCCGAGCTCGGCGGGAGGCTCGCCGGCGCGGACCGTCGCACGGCGACACTCGAAGAACTGGCCCAGCGGGCGGCGCGCGAGAGCCTGCTCGTGCCGGTCGAGCCGCCCGCCCGAGTGACGAAGCTGCTGCGACCGCGGGAGCTGGCGATCCTGGCCCTCTACAGCGAGGGACTCTCGGCGAGCGAGATCGCCGATGTCTTCGTCATCTCCCCGCACACTGTGCGCACCCACGTGAAGAACGCCTACCGCCGCCTCGGCATCCACTCGCGCGAGGAGGCCGCCCGCGTCATCCACTCGGAACGCTTCCTGGAGCTCGTTTAGCTAGCCGAGCAGGCGAACCTCTTCGCGGCGCTCGCGCGCGAAGAAATGGATCCCATCCACGAAGCGCACCCAGTTGTGGCGGGTGCACATGACGAGCGAGTGCGTGCGTGCGCTGTCGGCCAGGAAGCGGACGCCGCGCAGAAGATCGCCGTTCGTCACGCCCGTCGCGGCGACGATCACCTCGCCCGGTGCGAGCTCCTCCGTCTCGAAGACCTTGTTCACGTCGTCGACGCCGTGCTCGCCGGCGGCGTCGATCTCTCCGCGCGTCGTCGGCCAGAGCTGCGCCTGCAGCTCGCCGCCGAGACAGCGGAGCGCTGCCGCCGAGAGGAGTGCCTGCCGCGAGCCGCCGATGCCGATCGCGAGGTGGTCGTTCGTGCCGCGGATCGCCGCGGTGATGGAGGCGGTGACGTCGCCGTCCTGGATGAGCTTGATGCGTGCTCCCGAGGCCCGGATCTCCTCGACGAGGTCGTGATGCCTCGGGCGGTCGAGGACGATGGTCGTGATGTCGTTCGTGTTCCGGCCGAACGCATCGGCGATCGCGCGCACGTTCTCGCCTACGGGCAGGAGGAGATCGATCTTCCCCCGCGCCACGGGGCCGACCGCCATCTTGCGCATGTACATCTGCGGCAGGCTCGGAAAGCTGCCTTTGTCCCCGACGGCGATCATCGCCATCGCGCCGTAATCCCCCCGCGCGACGACGCTCCGGCCCTCGAGCGGATCGACGGCGAGGTCGACCTCCATGCCTCCCCGCCCCACCCGGGTCCCGATGCAAAGCGCGTCCTCGGGGTCCTCGCTCCCGACGACGATGCGTCCGTCGATCGCGAGCTCGTCCAGGCCGTCGCGCATGGCCGAGGAGGCCGCCCGTTCTGCGCCCTCGACGTCACCGCGCCCCAGCCAGCGCCCGCTGGCGAGCGCAGCGGCCTCGGTCACGGCCGCGAACGCCTCGCAGCCGCAGCGCGTCGCGGTCGCGTTCACGCGAGCTCGAGCTCGCGCTCGATCTGATCCAGCACGAGGTCGATCACCCTGTCCACGGTCTCCTCGACCCGCGAGTTCTCGATCACCGGCACGCCGGCCTTCGCCGCCTCCTTGACGAGGTAGTCCTGAATCCTGCGAATGTCGGGCAGCGCGCGGAGGTACTTCTCGAAGGGCCGGAGACCCTCGGACGCGACGTCGCGGGTCCAGAAGTGGCTCTCGTGGTGCTCCTCGTCCTCGATCGCGAGCAGCACCTGGCAGACGAGCGCCCCCTCCGGCGGGCGAACCATCCCGGGGACGATGTGCACGCCCTCGAGCGCCAGCGAATAGCCCTCCTCGAGCGCGCGCGAGAGCACCGCGTGGACGCCGACGAGCACGTTGCGCGTCTGGTCGAGGAAGCCGGTTAGGTTCGGATCGCGCTTGTCGCCCTCCACCCTCGACACCGCCTTGCCCGCCTCGAAGCTCGAGTAATGGATCGACGGCATGAACTCGGCGGAGAAGAATGCTCGCATCGTCTGGCGGACGACGTCCGTGGACGTGACGCGCGTGATGCCGAGACGATGGGCGACCTCGGTCGCCACGGTCGACTTCCCGGTTCCCGTGGCACCGCCGACGAGTACGAGGAGCGGCAGCTCCAGGCGGCTCAGCGCTTCGAGGCGCGGGTGCAGCTCGGCGGGGAAGAGCGTCGATTCCGGCGGCCGGCGATCGTTCACGCGCGCGCCCCCACGAGCGCGTCGGCGAGGTCGAGCACGCGCTCGTCCAGGCTCTCGCCGTCGACCGTGCGGACCTCGTTGTCGCACAGCACCACCGGGACTGCGCGCTCCGCGGCAGTCTCGGCGACGACGTCGATCGCGGCCGCCTTGAGCTCGACGAGGTAGAGGTCGGCCGAACGCGCCTCGAGGGACGCCAGGTCCGCCCGGAGCTCGGGCCGGCGCGAGAGGTTTCCCGAGACATGGACGATCTCCGCGCCGTGCTCGCGCCCGAGGTGCTCCCGCAGACGCGCGTGCGCCGCCTGCGGCGCCGTCGAGAAGTACGCGACCCTGCGCCCGCTCACGTCGCTGACCGGACGCGGCCTGAAGATCGTCTGCAGGACGGGCACGTCGCTCACCTCCCCGATCGCGCGCCGCAGCTTCTCGACGTCAGCCTCGTCGGTGAGAGGCTCTTCGCAGCCGGTGAGGACGACGAGGTCGCTGAGCAGCACGCGATAGGCGCCGAGGTAGCCGATGACCGTGGCCGGATCCTGCGTCGCCCCGACGACGAGCACGCGCTTGCCGACCTCGACCGGTGGAATGGCAGCGCCGCTCCCTTCGAAGACGACGAGGTCCGGCGAGAGCGACGCCGCGAGCTCCGCGGCCGCGCCGACGTTCGAATAGAAGGGCGCGCCTGCGAGCCCTCCGCCGGCACGGCGGCTGCCCACGGTGACGACGCTCGCGAAGGCGGCGTCCTCGAGATAGTCCGAGGCCGCGTGGCCGCCTGCGCGCGAGAGCTCGAGGAGCTCGTCGATCTCCGGCTGCCGGTCGACCACGACGGGCTCCTGGGGCCCGCCCCGCCCCATCGCCACGACGACGACGAAGAGCTCGCGCGAGAGGAGGCGCGCGATGTGCCCCGCCACGGCGGTCTTCCCCACCCGCTTGCCCGTCCCGACGACTGCGAGCGCGGGCCGCGAGAACGGCTCGAAGCGGACCGGATCGAAGCGGAAGTCCGCTCCGACATAGGGAACCCCGCGGGCGAGCACGCGGCTCGCGATGCGAAAGCGCCGCGGCGGGTCCGCGACCGGCTCGTCGGAGAGGTCGACGACGATCTCCGGAGAGATCGCCTCGAAAGCCTCGTCGAGGGTCTCGAAGAGCGGCACCCCGTAGTCCTCTCCTCCGCGAAGCTTCTCGGTCCCGCCCAGGAGCACCGCTCCCGCGACGTCGTGGCCCAGGCCCGCGAACGCGACCCTGACCACATCCGGATAGTGCTCGCCGTCGATGAGAGCCAGCGCCCTCACTGCTTGCTCGTCACCTCACCCTCGATTCGGGTCGTGTACTTCTCGAATTCGAGCGTGTCCGCCGAGAACTGGATGATCCGCTCCTGGTCGTGGTACGGGTACTTCCGCCAGACGTCCACGTGCCTGCCCTCGATCTCGATCAGGTTGTAGCAAGGGCGGCCGTTGCCTCTGACGCGCAACGTCGACACCGTGCCCGCGTTGACGACGAAGATGTTCTCGAGGCGCCACGCATAGGGCACGTGCTTGTGCCCCGAGAGGACGAGATTCACGCGCGCGCGCTGAAGCGCCTCGAGCGTGTCTCCCGCGTCGTAGACGATGTTGCGCTCCCTGCCCGTCCCCGGCACCGGCAGGAGGTGGTGGTGCAGGACGAAGATCCTGAAGTCGGCGTCCTGGGAGAACTGCTCCTGGATCCAGGGGTAACGGCTACGGCCGATGTGCCCGTGGTCGAGATCGGGCTCGGTCGAGTCGACCGCGACGACGGAGACGCCGTTCACGTGGACGACCGGGTTCCGCTCGCCGAAGAGCTCCTCGAAATGGATGTAGCCAACGTTGCGGGAGTCGTGGTTCCCGGGGACGACGACGAGCTCCCGGCACTCGAGCCGGTCGAGATAGGCCTTCGCCTCGGCGTACTCGGGCTTGAACCCGTACGCGGTGAGATCGCCGGAGCAGACGACGATCTCGGGCTCGAGCTCGTTGATCTCCATGATCGCCCGCTCCATCAGGTCGGGGACGAAATACGGCGAGCCGCAATGGAGATCCGAGATGTGCGCGATCCGGAACACGAGCTCCCCTTGTCTTCTTCCGGCCTATCCGACTGCGTCGAAGTGTAGTGCGGGGTCGTCCGAAGTGACTGCTACCCTCATTTACAGATGGCCCAGGAAACGCCTGATTTCCAGGCACATTCGGGGACGGATCCGCCGCATTTCGCCAACGACGCGGAGGTCGAATGCGCCCGGATTCTCGACTTCCACGGAATCGCCTGGGAGTACGAGCCGCACTCCTTCGTCCTCGAGCAGGACGAGAACGGCCGCGTGCTCGAGGCCTTCACGCCGGACTTCTATCTCCCGGAGCAGGACGCATATCTCGAGGTGACGGTGATGAAGCAGTCGCTCGTCACCCGCAAGCACCGGAAGATCCGCAAGCTCCGCGAGCGGCACCCGGACATCAAGATCAAGCTCTTCACCCGGCGCGACTTCGAGCGCCTCTCGCACAAATACAGACTGAACCTCGCCTCATAGAGCCGGTGGATCCTCGGATCGGGGAGGTGTACCTCTCCCGTGAGGAGATTCGCACCCGTGTCGACGAGCTCGGCGCGCAGATCGCCGCGGACTACGCCGACCGGGACCCCGTCCTCGTGACGATCCTCAAGGGCGCCTTCGTCTTCCTGGCCGACCTCTCGCGCGCGGTGCCGATTCCCCACGCCCTCGACTTCGTCGTCCTCGCCGGGTACGACGGCGCGCTCGGCGGGCGCAGCAAGATCCGGCTGCTCAAGGATCTCGACCTCGTCATCGCCGGACGCGACGTCGTGCTCGTCGAAAACGTGGTCGACACGGGCCTGACGCTCAACTACCTCGTGAAGACGCTGGAGCTCCGTGAGCCCGCGAGCCTGGCCGCATGCGCGCTCCTCGACCGGCCCTACCGCCGCCTGGTGGACGATCTCCCGCTGCGCTACGTCGGCTTCACCGTCCCGGACGAGTTCTTCGTCGGGTACGGCTTCGACCTCGAGGATCGCTGGCGGGGGCTCCCCGATCTCCGCGTCCTCAACCGGGCCTGACGGTTTGTCCCAGCATTCTCCCGGGGACGACGACTACGTGGACGAGGAATACGTGGAGCCAAAGGCCCCGACGCGCGGCGAGCGCACCGCCTTTCGCCTGCTTCCGCTCGTCTGGGTCGGCGTCGCAGTGCTCGCCGGCGTGATTCTGTACGCCGTGTTTACCTAGAGATAACCGAGCGGATCGACGGGGTTTCCGTTGACGCGCACCTCGAAGTGGAGGTGGCAGCCCGTCGAGTTGCCCGTGGAGCCGACGGCGCCGATCGACTGGCCCTGTGACACGGAGCCGCCGCTGACGTAGATCGCCGACTGGTGGCCGTACGCAGTGGCGAGCCCGTTGCCGTGGTCGATGACCACGAAGTTGCCGTAGCCGTCCATCCAGCCCGAATAGATCACGGTGCCGGAGGCGGCCGCATGGATCGGGGTGCCGCACGGGACGCCGATGTCGATGCCCTCGTGCATGCGCCCCCAGCGCCAGCCGAAACCGCTTGTGATCGGCCCGTTCACGGGCCAGATGAGGCCGCTCGAGGAGGTGCCGTTGCCGCTCGAACCGCTCGCGCTCTGGTGGGCGCGGATCTTGGCCGCGATGGCGGCGCTCGCCGCCTGCATCGCGGCGAGATTCTCCTCGTCCTTCTCGCGGGCCGTGCGAACGCTGGCCAGCAGGCTGCGCTGGTTCGACCGGGCAGCAGCGAGCGCGTTCTGCCGTACGACGAGGGCGTCGCGGGCCGCCCGCTGCCGCTCGGTCTCGCGCGCGAGGACCGCGGTCGCGTCCGCCACGTCGCTCTTCGTCGCCGCGGTGATCATCCGCGCGACGCGCATCTGGTTGGAGAGGACCTGTAGGTGGTCGGCGAGCTGCTTGTCCGCGTCTCCGATCGTGTGGAAGTAGTCGATCTGCTCGATCAGGTCGGAGAGGCTGTTCGACTGGAGGATGACGTCGAGCTCGCTCGTGTCGGCGGTCTCGTAGAGCTGCACGAGCCGCGCCTCGAGGCGGCCGAGCGCGATCCGGTGGTCGCGACGCAGCAGGTTGTAGCGCTCGGTCTGCTGCTCGTAGCGCTCCTTGAGCCGCTCGAGGCGAGCCCGGTGAGCGGCGAGATCGCTCTCGAGCGCTGCCACCTTGGCCGTGAGGACGCTGATGTCGCCCTGAAGCGCCGAGATCTGCGACGAGGCGCTCGAGATCTCGGTCGTGAGGACGCCTTCCTTGTGCTTTGCCCGCGAGATCTCGGACTGGAGCCCGGAGATCTTCTGGTCGAGACTCTGCTGCTGCTCCCAGATCGACTGCCCGAGCGCGGAGGGCACGCCGAAGGCCACACCGAGGGCGAGGAACAGGGCGAGCAGGGGGAGGCGGCGAAGATCGCGCACGAGTTTCAGTTTCGCCGGGCGCGCGGACGTCCCTGCGCACGCACGCGGCGGATTTCCTAGACGAAGTCCCGTGTTTTACAGGACAAATGTGGTTCGCGCCAAGTGCGAACCGTTAGGACTTTTTGGCCTTGTCCGCCGTCTTGCGGGTCCGTTTCGCCTTTGCCTGCGGCGTGGGAGCGCGCTCCGGCTCGGGTGCGGGCTGCTCCGGGCTCGGCTCGGGAACGACCGCCGGCTCGGGCGGATCGCCCTCGTCCGGTGGGGGCCAGGGCTCGGGGACCCGCGCGGGCTCGGGCGGAGCCTCGAGCCGCTCGGTCGGCCGCACGCCGGCCTGGGCGCGCTGCACCCTCTCCTCGGTTCTGTCGATCAGGGCTTGGATCTCGGCCTCCTTTGCGACGATCTTGTCGACGACCTCTTGCACGGCCGTCCTGGACGACTCGATGCCCGTTTCGTCCTCGTAGAACACCGCGTGCCCCAGGCGCTGGAGCGCGCGCGTGCGCTCGCCTTCCAGGTCGGCGCGGTCGCGCCGGGCGCGGAAGAGGTCGATCTGGCCGCGGCTTCTGGCCGCGATCGAGTCGCGGCTGGCGCTGAAGCGTGCCCCGACCCCGGCGAGGGCGTACTTGGCCGCGCGCCGCTCCTCCGCCCGTGTGGCGAGAAAGACCACCGCGGCCGCGAGGAGCGCGACGACACCCCAAGCCCAGACGCCTGCAACGAGAAGGACGATTGCGCCGATGACGAGCGCTCCCGTGATGACGATGAAGGGGTCCGGCGGCCACAACTGCGGCTCCGGTGGGTGGATCGCAGTCTCGCTCTCGACTCCGAGCGTCCGACCGCATTCGGGGCAAAAGCGGCTCCCATCCGGAGCCTCGTGGCCGCAATGGGGGCACTCAGGCAGGAGCGTCCACCTTCTCCACGGGCTCGGGGACGGAGGCGGTCTGGGGCTCGAGTGCCCGCATCGCCTCGGCGGCCTCACGGCGAAGCGGACCGACCGAGGCCTCGTAGTCGGCGTCGGCGATCTTCCCCGTCCGGTGGTCGAACTCCAGCTCCTTGAGAGCGCCGAGGGCGCGGTCGCGCCGCTCGAGCAGGCGCAGGCGCTCCTGCTCGGCCGGAGTCAGGCTGCCGATCCGGTCGTCTTCGGGCTCCGGCTCGGCGAGGAAGGGACGCGCGACAAAGGCGACCGCGGCGACGGCCAGGAGAACTGCGAGGAGAACGGCCACGGTTTCCACGTCAGGCGCGCGCGAGCGCTCCCTCCTCGGCGAAGCGGCGGGCGAGGCGCCGCTGCTCCCGTGCGTCGGGCCAGAGCGTGATGAGGGAGCCCGCCACGAAGAGGAGCCCCGCGAGCCAGATGAGGTTGACGAGTGGATTGACGAGGGCTTTCACGAAGACCGACCCGTCCGGGTTGAACTGGTCGGCGATGACAAAGAGATCTTCTGCCCGCAGCCAGTCCGAGCGAATCGCGACCTCGTTCGAGGTCTGCTGCTCCGCGAAATAGCGGTTCTTGCCCGCGAGCACGGTGCCGAGGTCGTCGCCGCCGCGCGAGACGGCCAGGCGAGCCCGGAGCTCCTGGGAGTTGGCGGCCCGCTCCTGCTGGCTCCCGAGGTAGGTGAGCGTGTAGTCGCCCACCTGCAGGGACTGGCCCTGCGCGAGCTTCGCCTCGCGCGTCGTGCCGAACCCGCCGATGCCGACCGCCCCGACGAGGAGGAGGACGATCGCCGCATGGACGACGTAGCCACCGTACCGCCGGCGATTCCGTCCCACGAGGCTCGTGAACGACGCGAACCAGGAGCCGTCGCCGAGCGCGTGGCGCGCACGCGTCCCGCGCACGAACTCGAGGACGATGGCGGCGAGCACGAAGGACGCGAACGTGTAGCCGACGAGCCCGGCGGGGCTCGACCCCGCGCCGCCGAGGAGCAGGAGGATCCCCACGATCACCGCCGTGCCGGCCGGCCAGAGGAGCGAGCGTCCGAGCGCCCGAAGCGAGGCGCGGCGCCAGGCGATGAGCGGCCCGATGCCCATGAGCAGCACGAGCGGAAGGCCGAATGCGATCCCGAAGAAGTCGTAGTAGGGCGCGCCGACGGTCACGGCCACGCCGCGCACGGCTTCGGAGACAAGGGGATAGATCACCCCCCAGAGCACCGTGAGTGCGAACGCGACGAGGAAGAGGTTGTTGTAGAGGAACGCCGCCTCCCGGGAGATAAGCGACTCGAGGCGGGTGCGCGAGCGGAGGAGCGGCAGCCGGTAGAGGATGAGTGCCGTCGAGGCGCCGGCCACGACCGCGATGAAGCCGAGGAACCACGCGCCGATCGACGACTGCGTGAAGCTGTGGATCGAGTTGATCACTCCGCTCCGCGTCAGGAAGGTGCCGAAGAGCGAGAGGCAGAACGCGCCCGCGACGAGCACGGCGTTCCACACGCGCAGCATGTTCTTCTTCTCCTGCACCATCACGGAGTGGAGATAGGCGGTCGCGACGAGCCACGGCATGAGCGCCGCGTTCTCGACCGGATCCCAGGCGTACCAGCCGCCCCACCCCACCTCCTCGTAGGCCCACTTCGCGCCGAGGAGGATGGCGAAGCCGAGGAACGTCCAGGAGGCGAGCGTCCACCGTCGGGTGGCGATGATCCAGCGCTCGTCCGCGCGGCCCGACGCGAGCGCGCCCATCGCGAACGCGAACGGGATGGTCAGGCCCACGTAGCCGAGGTAGAGGAGCGGCGGATGCGCGAGCATGTACGGGTTCTGGAGGCTCGGGTTCATGCCCGCGCCGTCGGCCGGCGCGACCTGCGTCGCGAACGGCGAGGCGACGAACACGAGGAGCAGCGCGAAGAAGCTCGCGATCGCGCCGAGGATCGGCACGGTCCAGGGAAGAACGGTGCGGATCAGGCGGCGATTCAGCGCCACGGCGGCCGAGCCGATCCCCGTGAGGACGAGGAGCCAGAGAAGCAGGGAACCCTCCTGCCCACTCCAGAACGAGGCGAGCGTGTAGCCGAGCGGCAGCTCGTGGCTCGTGTGCGAGGCGACGTAGGAGAAGGTGAAGTCGTGGCGCGCGAGGGCGGCGAGGAGGACGAGCGCGGCGAGGAGAACGCTTGCGAACGACGCGTAGAGCGCGTTCGTTGCCGAGTCGAGCAGGCGCCGTCGCCCGCGATAGGCGGCATATCCGCCCGCCAGCGCCGCGTAGAGGACGAGCCCGAACGCGACGACGAGCGCGGCGCTTCCCAGCCCGGGCATCAGGCCGGCTTGTTCGTGTACTTCGACGGGCACTTCGTCACGAGCTTGTCCGCGACGAAGACACCGTTTCGGAGCGATCCCTCGACGGAGACGTCACGCCCCGTCCTGAAGAGATCGGGCACCGAGCCCCGGTAGACGACCGGCAGCGTGGCACTGCCCTCGACGTCCCGGATCGTGAAGCGCAGCCCGTCCGGGCTTCGGGCAGCCCCGCTCGGCTGGCCGACGACCTTGCCGGCGACGCTCACCCGCCCGTCGTGGCCGGCGACCTGGCTCGGGCGCAGCGACGGCGTCCCGCCCGCAAGCGCGGTGTAGACGAGGAAGATCGCGAGCGCGGCCGCGACCGAGAGCGCGATGACGAGGCGTGCGGGACTTCTGCGCCGGGCCACGATCCCGAGTTTAGCTGGGCTTTTCGCGCCCGAGCGCAGGAGGTCGTGCTAGATCTGGTCGTGCGCCGGCGCGATACGCCGGTCGGGGATGCGATACCCGTGATCGCGGCAGAGCGAGCCGGGCGCGTCCTCGGTGAGGGCGTCGCAGTAGCCCTTCCCGTACGCCGCGCGGAGGAACGCCGCGACGACTTCGAGGTTCCATTCCTCCACGCCGCAGGCCTCACTCCAGAGGTCGGAGAGGCGCAGGTCGATGTCCAGCTCGAGCAGCTCTATGCGAGAAGGTCGCTTACCCATGTCGAAGACCGTACTCTTGCCGTCGGACGGCATGAAAACCCGCTTCGGCCCAGCGCGCGTGCCCAGCCGGGAAAGCCCGGAGGCCGCCGTCGACCTTCTCCTCGAGCGCGGCTATTCGGCCTGCGAGATCGACTTCGAGGGCGGCTTCTGGATGAAGCCCGAGTGGGAATGGGCCGGCCGCTTCGGCGAGCTCGCGAAGAAGAACAAGATCGCGCTCTCGATCCACGCTCCCATCGCCGCGATCCTCGGGCACCTGCCGCGCGACGAGGGCAAGCGCAAGCGCGCCATCGGGATGATCGACCACTCGGCGGGGGTCGCCACCGCGGTCGGCGCGGAGCTCCTCGTCGTGCACCCGGGCTACCTGCTCGGCCGCGAGCGCGAGGCGGCCCTCGAGTCGGTCGCCGGGGATCTCGCCGCGCTGCGGGAGCGGCTCGAGCCGAAGGGCCGCACCGTGGCCTTCGGCGTGGAGATCATGGGCCGGGTCCGCGAGCTTGGGACGCCGGAGGACGTCTTCTGGCTCGCCGCGCGCTTCGACTGGGTGCGCCCCGTTCTCGACTTCGCGCACCTGCACGCGGTCACCGACGGAGGCTTCACGAACGTGGACGCCTTCGCCGGCGTGCTCGAGGCGGCCGACGAGGTCATGGAGCCGAAGGCCCCCTTCCACGTCCACTTCTCCGACATCGCCTTCGCGAACCGGAACGAGACGAAGCACCTGCCCTACGGCGAGGGCACCCTGCGCGCCGAGCCGCTGCGCACCGCGCTCCGGCGCTTCAAGCGGCCCGCGACGATCATCTCCGAGTCGCCGAACGAGGAGTCGCACCAGGCGGTGAAGGCGATCTTGGCTCCGACACGCAAACGGCGTTAGGGTCTTCCGGTGACGACCGAGCCCCAGGTCGGCGCGCTGTCAGAGCAAAACCGGCGCGCCTCGAAGACGATCACGCTTCTCGCAGCAGGGTTGCTCCTCGCCGGGACGCTCGTCTTCCTCCTCGAGACCGACTCGTGGTACCTCGCGTTCAAGGCGGTCCACGTCCTCGCGGCAGTGCTCTGGATCGGCGGCGGCGCGTTCCTCACCTTCATGGCGATCGCGACGGAGCGCGCCGACGACCCCAGGCGGCTGATCGAAGTGGCCAAGCAGGCCGAATGGGGCGCCACCAGGATCTTCGTTCCCGCGTCGTTCGTGGTCCTCGGCATGGGGATCGCCATGACGATCAACGGCGACCTCGACTGGGGTCGGTTCTGGCTCGTCTTCGGCCTGATCGCCTGGGGAATCTCGACCGCAATCGGCGTCGGCTTCCTGACGCCGCAGATCAAGAAGCTCACACGGCTCCTCGAGGATCACGACGCGCGCGACCCGGAGGTGCAAGCCGTCGTCACGCCGCTCCTCCTCGCGGCGAGGCTCGACATCGCGCTCCTGCTTCTCATCGTCGTCGACATGACGGTGAAGCCGTCCTTCTAGGGCGGGGTTAGGATCCCGCGCGTGACGCTCGACGAGGGCAACGGCACGGGCAGGCCGGACGAGGAGACGCGCGTCGGCTTCCGCGACCGGATGACGATGTTCCAGTCGTCCTTCAGCCGCTTCGTCGCGACCGGCGGCATCATCGGGATCGGCACCGGCCTCGCCGCGATCCTCGGCTCTCAGGACGTCGAGGCGTGGATCATCGGGATCGTCGTCTCCGGGCTGAGCGTCATCCTCGCCGCGATCGTCTGGTCGGCGCGGGGCTAGCCAGGGCTAGCCGACGAGGCGGAAGGGATCCTGGCGGTCGGTCACGACGACCGTCCGCTCCTCCCCGCCGTTTCGCCACGAGTCGCCGAGCTTCTCGTCGAGCTTCGCCTCGAGCTCGCCCGTCATAGCGAGCTCCTGGACGATGTCGGCGCCGCCGACGAGCTCGCCGCCGACGAAGACCTGCGGGATCGTCGGCCAGCTGGAGAGCGCAGAGAGCTCCTGGCGGATGGCCGGATCGGGAAGGACGTCGACGGCGGTGAACGACGCGCCGACGGAGCGCAGCGCCTGCAGTGCGCGCTCGGAGTTCCCGCACATGCACTGCTCGTGGGTGCCCTTGATGAAGGCGACCACCGGCTCGGTGTCGATGGTCTCTTGGATCTTGTCGCTCAGGTCGGTCATGCGTCTCCTCGTGTCGTGATGCGAAGCTCGTGGATGGTGCCGTCGGCGAGCGGCTCGGAGAGCGCGTCGTAGACGAGCCGGTGCTGTTCGACGAGCGAGAGGCCGTCGAAGCGCGGGCTGACGACCGTGACGTGGAAGTGGTCGCCGCCGCCGGTGCGGTCGACGACGTCCACGCCCTTGGCGTCCGGGAACGCGCCTTCGAGCAGTGACTGGAGCCGCTCGCTCACGGCTCGAAGATACCGGAAGGCGCCCGGGAGCTAGTGGACGTGCAGGTCGATCCCGATGAGGATCAGCGGCCAGAGGACGACCGCGAGGACCGCCGAGAGAAACTGCTTCAGCGTGTCGATGTGTTCGAAGTAGTCGTGCGTGGCCGCGACGATCGCGCCCACGACGAGATAGATGACGCCCACCGCAGAAATGCGCATGGCGCCTTCATTCCCGGGCGCTGGAATCGAAAAACGGACCGGCTGGACTAGCTGAACGCCGACGTGAGGCTGATGTCGCAGGCGTACGCGCCGAAGCTCACGAGGATGTCCGTCTCGTCGAGCGCGATGTCGGTCAGGCGATCGTCCATGGCGTAGAAGCGCTTCATGTCGCGACTCTCGAGCGCCCGCCCCATCGACTCGAAGTAGAGCTCCTCCTTGGCGAAGAGCTCTCGCAGCTCCGCGACCTCGTCCTTGTAGCCCGCCGGTACGGGAATGGCGAGGAAGCGGTCGTTGAGCTCGGCGTTGACCGTCTTCAGGTTCTGGAAGAGCTCGACCAGGCCGGCGTGCGTCGAGGTGTTGCCCTGCGCGAGAACCGCCTGCACCTGGGATCGGGAGACGCGGCAGACGGCGTTCGTCTTCTTCACGAAGACCTTCTGCGCCGCCGACTTCTTGGGCGGTCGAAGAGCGGAGGGCTTGTTGGCCGCGGGCTTTCCCTTGTCCTTCGCCTTGTGGTGGTCGAGCTTCACGGCAGGCGGCGGCTCCGGCGCGGGCGGAAGCGGATCCCACGCGCCGATCGCATTGCCGCCGTAGAAGATCGCGCCCGCGAAGAGCGCCACCACGGCGGCGACGTAGAGGAGGATCCTCAACATCACCATCTCGCGTGCCTTTAGTGAGCTTCGGCGCGAACAGGCGGCGGAGCTTCCCCCGAACGGGGTAGCTAGCCGAAGGTGAACGCGTACGCCTCGACCCCGGGGGAGAACGAGAGGTCGAGGGTGTGGTCGTCCGCGGCCCCGGATCCCGTCACGAGCGTGTAGAGACGGTCGCCCGTAACCGCGACCGTCTTGACGGGCTTGCCGTCCACGAGGACCTGGACGTTGCCCTTTCCTCCGAGCACGAGGTAGACGTTGCGCGCGTGGTAGGAGAGGCGGAGGCGCGCTCCTTCCCCTGCCACGATCCGCTCGCGGCCGACCGTCCACCGGCCTCCGTAGGCGACGTCGTTTCGGGGGACTTCCCTCGGGATCGTGTAGTCCGCCTCGCGTCCGGCGACGACCGGCGAGCCGACGAGGCTCGAGAGCCGGTCGGTGCCGAGGTACGTCTCGGGCGTGAGCACGCCCTGCGGCGTCTGGTCGGAGATCGAGCCGGACACGGCCTTGGGCAGGTCCTTCTCCGCGAGGAGCGTGCGGATGACCTTCTCGGTCTCGGCGTAGTCACCCTCCCCGAAGTGCGCGTAGCGGACGTGGCCCTGGCGGTCGATGTAGTACTCGGCGGGCCAGTAGCGGTTTCCCCACGCGCTCCACGTGCCGTAGTCGTTGTCGAGCGCAACCGGGTAATCGATTCCGAACGAGCGCACCGCGCTCTCGACGTTCCCGGGCACGTGCTCGAAGGCGAACTCGGGCGTGTGGACGCCGACGACGACGAGGCCCGCGTCCTCGTACGTCTCGTACCAGCGCTTCACGTACGGCAGCGTCCGGATGCAGTTGACGCAGGAATACGTCCAGAAGTCGACGAGGACGACCTTCCCGCGGAGCGAGGCGAGGGTGAGCGGACGGGAGTTCAGCCACTGCGTCACCTTCTGGAAGTCGGGCGCCTGGCCGTAGTCCTGCAGCCTCTCGGCCCCGAAATGGCTCTCGCCGGCGAGCAGGTCGTCGAGGCGGTCCTGCGCGGCCGCGCTCTCCTCGAGCCCCTGCAGCGCCTTCGTGTACCCGGGTACGTGAGCCGCGAGCTTCACGTCGAGGCCGAAGGCCATGAGGATCGCGACGCCGACGACGAGGCCGCCGAGGGCCCGGCGGATGAGCGGCGCCCGCGCGCGGAACGCCTGCAGGCTCATCCCGCGCTGGGCGCCGATGGCGATGAGCAGCAGGACGAGCCCGGCGCCGAGCGCGTAGGCGAGCGTGACGAGCACGCCCTGAACCGAGAAGCGCTCGGTCGCGGCGAGCACGGCGACCGCGGCGATGACGGGCCCGGCGCACGGCGTGAAGAGCAGGCCGAGGCTGACGCCGAGGAGGAATCCGCCGCCCATCCCGCCCGGGTTCCGCCGCCCGAGCGCCTGGAACGGGCGCTCGACGAGCGCGCCGAGCCGCGGCCAGAGAAGCGAGAGGCCGACGAGCATGACGACGCCGATGGCGATGTTGCGCAGGAGGTCGTCCGGAAGCCCGAGAGCTGAAAGGAGCGCCGTTGCGACCAGGGTGAAGAGCGTGAAGCTCCACACGAGCCCCGCGACGACGGCGTACGGTCGCCTCCTGTCCCCCGTCGCGCCACCGGCGAAGACGATGGGCAGCACCGGCAGGACGCAGGGCGAGATCGCCGTGACGATGCCCGCGACAAACGCGACGCCGATGAGCAGGCCCACACAGTGATAATGCCCGCGTGAGCTTCGTGTCGCGCGGGTTCCAGGGCCGCCGGCGGGAGGAAGGCGACTCCGGCCGCGTCCCCCCGGGCCAGTACCTCGTCGAGGACTTCCCCGTGCTCTCGGCGGGCCCGACTCCGCACACGCCACTGGAGGAATGGACGTTCACTGTCACCGGCGAGGTGGCCGAGCCGAGGTCGTGGACCTGGGAGGAGTTCCGCGCGCTCCCGAGCGAGACGGTCACGAAGGACATCCACTGCGTCACGAAGTGGTCGAAGGTCGACACCGTCTGGGAGGGCGTCTCCGTCGACACCTTGCTCGCGGAGGTCGAGACCGAGGCGGCCTACGTGACCGCGTTCTGCGACGGCGGCTACACGACCAACCTCCCGCTCGAGGACGTCAGCGACGGCAAGGCGTGGATCGCGTTCGGCTTCGACGGGGAGCCGCTCGACCCCGAGCACGGCGGGCCGGCCCGACTCCTCGTCCCCCACCTCTACTTCTGGAAGAGCGCCAACTGGGTGCGCGGGCTCAGCCTCGCCGACCACGACGAGCCGGGCTTCTGGGAGGCGCTCGGTTACCACATGTACGGAGATCCGTGGCGGGAGCAGCGGTACTGGGGCGACTGACCTGGCAGCTCTGCGAAGTCGCGGAGCTCGTCGAGGAGACGCTGCACGTGAAGACCGTCGTTCTCGACGCGCCCGGCTGGCCGGGGCACCTTGCCGGCCAGCACGTGGACATCCGCCTCACCGCGGAGGACGGCTACCAGGCGCAGCGCAGCTACTCGATCGCCTCGGCGCCCGAGGAAGGCCGGCTCGCGCTGACCGTGGAGCGGCTCGCCGACGGCGAGGTCTCCCCCTATCTCACCGACGTGCTGGTCGTCGGGGACAAGCTCGAGCTCCGCGGGCCGATCGGCGGGTACTTCGTCTGGGACGCGGACGAGGGCGGGCCGGTGCTGCTCGTCGGCGGAGGGTCGGGCGTCGTGCCGCTCATGGCGATGATCCGCCACCGCGCGGCGACCGCGAGCAGCACGCCGATGCGGCTCCTCTACTCCGCGAAGAAGCTCGAGGACGTCATCTACCGCGCGGAGCTCGTGGAGCTCGCCTCCCGGGGCGAGGGGCTCGAGGTGTTCTTCACCCTCACGCGCGAGCAGCCTCCGGGCTGGGAGGGGTTCGGGAGGCGGGTCGACCGCGAACTCCTCGCCGAGGTGGGCTGGCCGGCGAAGGACGACCCGCTCGCGCTCGTGTGCGGGCCGACGGGCTTCGTCGAGGCGGTCGCCTCGGCCCTCGTCGAGAGCGGTTTGCCGCCGGAGCGTGTCAAGACAGAGAGATTCGGGCCGACAGGAGGCTGAGATGGAAGGGATGAACGAGCTGAGGCTGGACGGGAACGCGGCGGCCGGGACCCTGGAGCAGGTCTTCGCCTTCGAAGTGACGACCGCGGTCGGGACCTGCGCGAACTGCGGCGCGGTCGGCGCCGTCGGCGGCACGAACGTCTACTCGCAGGCGCCCGGCGTCGTCGTGCGCTGCCCGGCCTGCGAGGCCGTGCTCATCCGCGTCGCGCACGACGGCGTCAGCCGCTACTGGCTCGAGATGACGGGCGTGCGCTCGCTCGAGGTTCGCTTCTAGTCGATCAGGATTGCCCGGGCCGGCCCGCCGTCGGAGCCGACGACGTCGAGCGGCAGGCAGACGAACGTGTACTCGCCGGGCTCGATGCTCCGGAGGTCGAGGCCCTCCACGGGCACGACTCCGGCACCGAGGAGCTCGCGATGGGCGTCCTGGTCTCCGATCGAGAGGTAGTCGATGCCGATCGTGCGGATCCCCCGCGAGACGACGAAGCGTGCACCGCTCCCGTCGAGCCTCAGGAAGTCGCGCGTGAACGACTTCTGGTTCCAGAGCTCGGAGTTCCTGGTCTTGAGGAGCACGCGCTCGGCGCCCTCCGGGATTCCGAGGCCTTCGAGCTCGGCTTCTCCCAAGGCGTCGACTCCGGTGGCGTCGACGACCACCGCGGGCCCGACAAGGGCGTCGAGGGGAATCCCCTCCGCCCCCGGAGCCCCGTCGATGAAATGGAGGGGCGCGTCGACGTGCGTCCCGGTGTGGACGCCGAAGCGCAGCTGGCTCACGTTGGCGGGGTCGCCGTCCGCGATCGAGGAGGCGCGCTCGAGCTCGACGCCGGGGTTGCCGTCGTAGATCGGCATGTCCGACCGGATCGGGACCGAGATGTCGTGGATGGCCATGGCGGCAGTTTGAAGCAGAAACGAGAACGGCCGCCGGATGGCGGCCGTTCCCTTTCATCTACGGACTCGCGCTACCGGTCCGTGTCGCGGTAGTAGTACGAGCCCACCCGCGAGCGGTAGCCCTGCTCGCGATAGGTGTCCTCGTCGAACTCCGGCGAGCTCTTGATCTCGTCCTTCGTCCGGTCGACGATGACCGTCTGCGAGTCGAGGTCGACTCGCTGGATGACGGCGGCCGGGAGCAGGACCTTCTTGCCGAAGATCCACGGGCCGGTGTCGACCACGACGTAGCTCGAGCCGACGTCGTACGTCGCCTCGTCGATCTTGCCGATCCCCCCGTCGGTCGCTTCGATCTCGAAGCCGGTGAGATCGACGCCGCGGGTCATGTCCACGCCGAGCGTGTCCATGTCGCGGTACGTCCATGGCTCGGTAGTCGTATGCGTGCGTTCCATTTCCCCCTCCTTCGTTTCGCGGGACCAAACGAAAGCCCCCGCTCCTCTATGCGTACCCACATGAAGTGCGGGTACACATCGGGTCAGCGGGCGCGGAGGTTTCGGTCTTGGCTAGGGCGAGCCCGGACAATGCGGCCACCGGCAGGCGAAACAAGGAGGGGGCGGGTGAGATGCCGGACGCATCCCACCCGCCGGTGACAGGTGGTGGGGAGTGCCCTATTGCTCCCTGACGACCACCTTCGTCAGGTCAATCTGGTTGAGCAGGTTCACCGTGAAGGTGTCCTTGATGGAGAGCTGCTCGAGGTTCGGGTACGTGTACCAGTAGATCGGCGTGAGGGGCAGCGCGCCGTCCTGGCCGAGGAGCTTGTCCTCGAGCTGGCCGTAGATCTCGTAGCGGGCCGCGTCGTCCGGCGTGTGCCGGGCCTCTTCGAGCAGCGCGTCGTAGTCCTCGTCGCAGTAGTTCGAGTTGTTGTTGCCCGAATCGCAGGTCCAGAGCTCCAGGAAGTTGATGGCGTCGACGTAATCGCCGATCCACCCGTTCCGGTAGACGTCCACCGCCTGATTCGGCGGCGGGCCGAGGAACTCGAGGAACTGCGCCCACTCCTGCTGCTTCAACGTCGTCGTCACGCCGAGCTGGTCCCAGTTGGCCTGCACGGCCGTGGCGATCTCCTTGTGACCGGGCGAGTCGTTGAAGAAGAGGTTGAGATTCGTCTTCGGATTCTGCGCCTGCGACATCGCGTCCTTGGCGGCGTCGATGTCACCGCTCTCGGGCGTCCAGGGCGAATTGGGGTTGAAGACGTCGAACCCCGGCAGGCCCTTCGGTGCGAACCCGGTCGACGGAACCTGGTCCGCCTGGGCGATGTTGTCCACGATCGTCCGCCGGTCGATTGCGAGCGACAGAGCCTGGCGCTCGTGCACGTCCGGCAGGTTCTCGAGGTTGAAGCCGTAGTAGTACGTCCCGAGCGCGGGATATGACTCGTACTCGGGCGTCTCCTTCAGGCGCGCGATCTCGTCCGGCGGCAGGCCGCCCGCGTCGAGCGCGTCGACCTCGCCCGCCTCGAACGACTGCACCCGCGTCGTCCCGTCGACGATGATCTTGCCGTTCACCCGGGTGAGGGAGACGTCGGCTGCATTTCGCCACTCGTCGTTCTTGACGAGGTCGATCGAGGCGTCGTGCTCCCACGACTCGAGCTTGAACGGGCCGTCGGTGACGATGTTCTTCGGATCGGTCCAGCGGTCGCCGAACTGCTCGACGGTCGCGCGGTGGACCGCCAGGAACGAGGTATGGCTGACCTGCTGCACGAACCACGGCTGCGGCGTCGTCAGCGTGACCTCGAGCGTCGTGTCGTCCAGCGCCTTCACGCCGACCTTGTCGCGGAGCGCGTCGCAGTTCTTCTGGCAGGCGTTGTAGTCGGCGGCGCCGACGATTCCGTAGAACTGATACGCGTAGTCGGCGGCGAGCTCGGGCGAGATCGTCCGCTTCCAGGAGTACTCGAAGTCCTCCGCGGTGACCGGGTCGCCGTTCGTCCACTTCCCGTCCGAGCGGAGGTGGAACGTCACGGTCGTCCCGTCCTTGCTCACGTCCCAGCTCTCGGCGAGCGAGGGCACGGGCTCCAGGTCGTCGCCGAGCAGAACGAGCGGATCCATGATGTTCAGGAGGATGTTGGAGGACGTCGTATCGGTTGCGAGGCCGGGGTCGAGCGACGGCGGCTCGGCGCCCCATCCGACAGTGATCACCTGCTCCGCGGCGGGCCCTTCGTCGGAGCCGCCCGTGGGAGCGGCACTGCCGCCTCCGTTGTCGCTGCCTCCGCAGCCCGCAGCTGCGAGTGAAGCGGCCGCGAGGACCGCAAGTAGAAGAGCGAATCGCCTGTTCAATCTCACGCCTGCCTCCTTGGTGTCGTCGAGGAGGAAGACGCGCACGGGCTTTCCCTGTTTGGCGGAGCTGATACGTCGTTGCGCGGTCCGTAAACGCGCGCGGAAGCGTGTTTCTGCGGGCCTCAGTCGCAGCCGGAGGCGGCTGAAAGAGGCACGATCCTGGTAGCCGTCTGGCGCTCGAGTGCCTCCTGAAGGCGCGCCCGGGTCACCCTCCCGCGCAGCTCGGAAGGGGCCACGCCGAAGGCTTCGCGGAACGACGCCGTGAAGTGGCTATGGCTCGAGAACCCGAGCTCGGACGCGAGCGTCGGCAGGCGCGTCTCGGGATCGGCGATGCGCTCCAGCGCTGCCCGCAGGCGCAACTGGTTGCGATAGCCGTGCAGCGAGAAGCCGGTCGTCGAGCGGAAGACCCGGCTCAGGTGGAAGCGGGAGACGCCGATCGCGCCGGCGATCTGCCCCATCGTGAGCCGTTCGCGGAACCGGGCCGCGAGGAGCTCCTTCGTCTGGTCGACGATCTCCCTGTGCGCGGCGCGCGTCGCAGCCCTCCCCTTCGCGCGAAGGCCGTGGAAGCTCCGCGCGCGCTCGAGCGCAAGGCCGACCGCCTCGGTGACGCTCTCTTCGACGAGCAGCGGGTCGGGGTTCGGCTCGCGCAGATGCCTGACTGCGAGCCGCTGGAGGAGGAACACCGTGGGGTCGCAGGGGCCGAATGCGAACGGGAAGCTGGTCAGCCGCGCCAGGTTGAACATGAGCTCCGGCGCAAGCTCGATGTAGTAGGAGCGGTCGCCGTCGCGGCTGCGAAGCGAGCGGAAGAAGCGCTGTCCCGGGTTGAAGAAGAGCACGTGGTTGCGGTCGCAGACGACCGGCTCGCGCCCGAGCTGGCGGATCGTCACCGGGGTCCGCGGGAAGATCACGTGGGGCGCCGCGGAGACGCTGTTCAGCCCGTGCCAGCACCGGCTCTCGGGCGGGCACCAGAACTCTCCGAGGACGAGCCGCTCGTTTTCGAACAGGGTCCGGTGGATCGTGTCTGCCTGCACTTATTCGTTCAGACGTCGAACTGCGGCGGAAGTTCAAACTGGCATGCTGAAATCGTGCGCGAAGCGCAGGCGATCAGATTGCGCGGAGTGGTCAAGCGCTACGGCTCGATCACTGCCGTCAACGGCCTTGACCTCGACGTGCCCGAGGGCACCTGTGTCGGCCTCCTCGGGCCCAACGGCGCGGGCAAGTCGACGACGATGCGGCTCCTCACCGCCCAGGCCATCGCCGACGAGGGCGAGCTCGAGGTTCTCGGCTACCGACTGCCCGAGGAGTCGAAGGCGGCGAGGGCCGAGTGCGGGGTCGCTCCCCAGCTCGACAACCTCGACGTCACGCTGACCGTCGAGCAGAACCTTCTCGTCTTCACGCACCTCTACCGCATCGGCCGCTCGGAGCGGCGCAAGGCGATCGAGGCGGCGCTCGAGCTGGCGAACCTCGTCGACCGCCGCGACGCCCGCGTGGACAAGCTCTCCGGTGGGATGCGGCGGCGGCTCCTCATCGCCCGAGCGCTCGTGCACCGCCCTCGCCTCGTCCTCCTCGACGAGCCGACCGTGGGGCTCGACCCGCAGGTGCGCCAGGAGCTCTGGGCCCTCATCGACGCGCTCCGCGCGGAGGGCACGACGATCCTCATGTCGACGCACTACATCGAGGAGGCCGAGCGCCTCGCGGACACGGTCCTGATCATGTCCCACGGCGAGGGCGTCGCCGGCGGGCCGCCGGCCGAGCTCATCGCAACGCACGCGGGACGCACCGCCGTCGAGGTCTACGGCTCGCCCTCGCAGCTCGCCGAGACCGAGACGAAGGCGCGCGCCGATGGGTTCCGCACCCGCCGCACGGGCACGAGCATCGCCGTCCTCGGGACGGAAGGAGCGGACGGCAAGGCGCCCAAAGGCGAGCGCCGGCCCGCGAACCTCGAGGACGTCTTCGTCCTCCTCACCGGGGAGCAGATCGACTGATGGCTACGAGGGCATCACGAGCGGTGCGAATCGGACGCCTGGAGCGGCCGGCGCTCACCGGCGTCCTCGTCCGCGAGATCGTCAACTTCTCGTCCTACTGGCGCTCGGCGACGTTCTCCTCGACGGTCGAGCCGACGATCTACCTGCTCGCGTTCGGCTTCGGCTTCGGCTCCCTCGTCTCGACGATCGGCGGCTACGACTACGTCGAGTTCGTCGGGACCGGGACGGTGGCGACCGCCGTCCTCTTCTCGAGCGCGTTCCCTGCGATGTTCGGCACGTTCGTGAAGTACCAGTTCCAGCGCACGTACGACGCGATCCTCGCCGCGCCCGTCGACACGGAGGAGCTCGTCACCGCCGAGGCGCTTTGGATCGCGACGCGCGCCGGCGTCTACGGCTGCGTGCCGCTGATCGTGGCCATGGTCTTCGGCCTCCCGCCCGCGTGGGGGATGCTCACCGTCCCGTTCATCGGCTTCCTCGCCGGGTATGGCTGGGCCTGCTTCGGGATCATGGTCGCCGGGTTCGCGAAGAGCATCGAAAATTTCTCCTACGTCATCTCCGCCGTCCTGACGCCGCTCTTCCTCGTCGCCGGGACGTTCTTCCCGATCGACAACCTCCCCGACTGGGCGCAGGTCCTCGCGCAGTTCAACCCGCTCTATCACTGCGTGCAGCTCGTCCGCCACGCCGCGTTCGGCTTCGAGGGCTGGATCGACCTCTACCACGTCGCGGTGATCGTCGCCTTCGGCCTCCTCATGTGGCGCATCGCGATCTTCGCGATGGAGCGAAAGCTCGTTAACTAGACGCGCTGACGCGTGTCCTTTTCAGACACCGGGGTCTGACCCCGTTGTGGAAAACCCAGGGCACCGGAACCACGGTTCCAAGCGAACGCATTCGTCCTCTCGGGACAGAGGGGTCTGACCCCGGTGTGGAACGCGCGGGCGCAGATGGCCGAGGCCCAGGCGGCTAGAGCGCGCCCAATTCCCGCGCCCTGGCGACGGCGGCATCCCGAGAAGAGACGCGGAGCTTCTGGTAGATCGACTTCGTGTGCGAATGGATCGTGTTGTACGAGAGGAAGAGCGCGCGGCCGATGTCGCGCTTCGGCATGCCGTCGGCGAGATAGCGGAGCACCTCGAGCTCACGCTCGGTCAGCTCGCTCCCGCCTTCGACGCGTCTGTGTGCGGGAGTCAGCGAGCGCGCGACCTCCTCGAGCTCGAGACCGATCGCGCCCGGGTCTGCGCACTCGGCCAGGAGCATGCGCGCCTCCTCGACGAGGCTGCGGGCCGAGGCGAGCGACACGAGCGTTCGCCTGACCGGGGCATAGACGAGAAGCGCATCTGCGATCGCAAGGACGTCGCGGGTCGGCCGTAGCCGGGCGAGACCTCGAACCAGCATGTCGCCCGCCTCCCCGGACTTGCCCTGGCGCGCGAGCACGGCGCCGAGCGCCACGTAGATCGTGCCGGCACCCGGCTGATCCGTGAGGCCACGGCTTTCGAGCTCCTGCAGAGCGCTCCGCGCATGCTTCTCGGAGGTCTCGAGGTCGTCTGCAGCCAGCGCGATTCGGGCGAGCAACGCCTGCGCGGATGCCGCGAGCAGCGGGCGCTCGACGTGATAGCCGGAGGACACGGCCGCCTCGAGCGGCGCCTTCGCTCCACCGTAATCGCCGACGACGAAGCGCGCGCGGCCGAGAGCCAGAAGCCACACCGGCTGCCAGAAGGGAGACAGCCGATCCTCCAGTCTCCCGGCGGCCTCCGCGGCGCCGATGGCGCCGACCGCGTCGCCCCATGCAAAGCACGCGCGCGCAACGACGGCTGCGTGCTTCACGGCCGTTCCATCCGGAAGATCCGGCCCTCCCCGCTCGGCGACGGCGAGATCCTCATCCGCCTCCGTCCGCTTGCCCGCCATGCTCAACGCCCAGCCCCGGACGAGCGCCAGTCGCCCGTCTTCCACGAACGCCTCGACCGGGAAGCCCTCCAGGCGGCGGAGAAGCCCGTCCGGCCTCCCCAGGTGACCGTTCGGGTCCGCGAGCCAGCCGGCCGCGACGAGCGCAACGGCCTCGTCCAGGTCGCCGGCTGCGAGCGCGTGGCTGACGGCGGCGTCGGTCTCCCCCGCGTCGGCGAGCCATTCGTACGCGTGTCGGTGCAGCTTCGGCACGAGCCCGGGCTCGCGCTGGGCGAGCTGGGCGCGCAGGAGATCGTCGAAGAGCTGGTGGTAGCGATAGCGCTCGCGGCGGTCGTCGAGGGGAATGAGAAAGAGATTGGCGCGCTCGAGGTCTGCGAGAAGGCGGGCCGAGTCGCGGCGGCCGGTGACCGCGTTGCAGAGCGGAGCAGAGAACCAGTCGAGGATCGACGTGTGGAGGAGGAAGTCCCGGCGGCGGCTGTCCAGGGACCCGAGGACGACCTCGGTGAGGTAATCGGCGACATGTCGGTTCGAGCCGTCGAAATCGGCGACGAACCCGTTCGCGTCCTCCGTGTGCCGGAGGGAAAGGGAGGCGAGGTAGACGCCGGCAGGCCAGCCCTCGGTGCGCTCGTGCAGGACGTCGAGGGTCTCCTCACGCAGCCGCAGGCCGAGCTGCTCGTTGAGGAAATCGGCCTCTTCCTCCTTCGTGAAGCAGAGATCGAGGGCGCGGAGCTCGAGCAGCCGGCCTTCTGCGCGCAGCCTCGCCACGGGAATCGGAGGATCCGCACGGCTCGAAACGACGAGCTGGACGTTGTCGGGCTTCGCCTCGAGGAAATACGCGAGCGACTCGTGGCACGCGCTCTTCGCAACCGCGTGGTAATCGTCGAGCACGACGGCGAGCTCGCCTTCGAGCGATTCCAGCTCGTGGATGACGACGGGGATGAGCGCGTCGTGCACGTCCACGTGGCGGGCCTGGAGAGCCGTCTCCGCCGCCTTGCCGAAATCCGGCCGGACGCGCCGGATGGCCTCGACGATCCCGGTCCAGAGCGAAACGGGGTCGTTGTCGGACGCATCGGCGGTGAGCCAGGCAACGGGGCGCTCGTCGAGCTCTCGCCACTGGGCGAGCAGCGTCGTCTTGCCGAATCCGGGAGGTGCGGCGAAGAGAACGAGCGAGGCGTTCGAGCCGAGGAGCCGCGCGGTCAGCCTCGGCCGCGTGATCATCTCCGGAGAGGGCGAGAACCCTCGAAGCTTCGTCTCCAGCGTACCGGCGACGCCATTGCCCCCCTGACCCGCTTCACCGAGGAGGGGCCAGCGGCTCATCCGGGCCTTGCCCCGTCCTGCTCCGCGGGCGCGACCAGCCCCTCGCGGACAGCGAGCACCGCGGCTTGAGTCCGCGAGCTGACGCCAATCTTCCGCAGGACGTTGGAGACGTGGGTTCTCGCCGTGCGCTCGCTGATCACGAGGTCGGCGGCGATCTCCTTGTTGGCCTTGCCGGCGCCGACCAGGCGGAGCACCTCGAGTTCACGGCTCGTCAGGAGCGACGTGACGTCGTCTCCGCCCGACCTCAGATCGGTGATCAGGGGTCTCGTCACGGCGGGATCGAGCTGGATCTCGCCCCGGTGGGCCGACCGCACGGCTGCGGCGACCTCCGCAGGCTCCGAGTCCTTCAGCAGGTATCCGGCGGCGCCGCTGTCCAGGGCGGCGCGGACGCGCTCCTTCTCCGCGAAGGAGGTGAGCGCCACCACTTCGACTCCGGGATAGAGATCCCGCACGCGGCGCGTCGTCTCGATCCCGTCCATCGGGGCCATTTGCAGGTCCATGAGCACGACGTCGGGGCGCCGACCCTCCGCGTCGAGGCGAGAGAAGACCTCGAGCGCCTCCTCTCCCCCGCCTGCATCGGCGATCACCTCGAGACCGGGCTCGCCGTCGAGGAATGCGTGGAGTCCGCGGCGGACGACCTCGTGGTCGTCCACGACGAGCACGCGGATGACCTCCTCAGGGTCCATTGCCGCTCGCCGGTCCGTGCTCGGGCATGACGACGCGAATCACCGTCCCGCGCCCGGGCACGCTCAGGATGGTCAGCGACGCGCCTGCCTCCACAGCGCGGGTACGCATGGATTCGAGGCCATAGTGGCCTGGCCGGTTGAGCTGCGCGTCGAAGCCGCTCCCGTCGTCTCGGATCTCGAGCGAGACGGCACCCGCGCTCGATTCGATGTTGACCCAGGCACGCTGCGCGGTCGAGTGCTTGACGACGTTGGCGAGGGCCTCGCGGCCGATGGCGAAGAGCTGCGCCTCGGCGGCGGGGCTGAGCGGCAGTTGCTGCTCGGGGCCGCGCACGGCGACCGTGAGCCCCTCCGGGTTGCCGAGTGTTGCAGCGTGGCGCGCGAGGCCGGCGACAAGCCCTTCTGTTCCGGCCGAGCCGTTCAGCTCGGAGAGAAGGACGCGCATTTCTCGCTGCGCCCCCGCCGTCAGCTCCGCGATCGCGTCGAGTGACCGGGCGACAGACCCGTGCGGGTCGAGCCCCTCCTTTTCGAGGTCGCGCTCGGCGGTGCGCGTGTGCAGGACGGTCGAGAAGAGCGCCTGCGAGACCGAGTCGTGGAGGTCGCGCGCGATCCGATGGCGCTCGGCGACGGCGCGCTCTCCTTCGCGCTGCTCCGCAAGGGCCAACTCGGCAGCCGAGCGCTCCCGCTCGCCGACGAGGGCTCCGACGAAGAGCGTCGTCAGGGCCGCGACCGCGATGTAGAGCTGGGTGCTGAGCGCCTTGTCGTCGATCGGCTGCCGGAAGAACGGGCCGAGCTCGTTCGCGGTGAAGCCGATCGCGGTGCCAGCGGCGAGGACCACCGAGAGGGTCGCACCGGCCGGCCCGAAGCGCAGGGCCGCCCAGACGAGGGCCGGGAAGACGAGGTAGACGATCGGCTCGTTCGCCGAGACCGAGAGCACGCTGAGGGTCACGACCGTCGTCAGGAGCAGCAGACCCTCCCACGTGCACATGCGGCGACATGAGCCGCGCGGATCGCCGGCCCAGGTGAGGATGAGCGGCAGAGCGATCAACCCGCCCGCGGTGTCCCCGAGCCACCAGGTGCGGCAGAACTCGGCCGCCTCGGAGGGCTCGATCACTCCGCCGGCGAGCATGGAGATTGTTCCGACGACCGCGCTGATCGCGGTCGCCGCCGCGAGGGCGATGAGCATGCCGAGGATCTGCTCGGCGCGGTCGAGCGCGGCGTTCGGGCCGATCAGCCTGCGCAGCAGGATCGCCCCGATGACGATCTCCAGCATGTTGCCGGCCTGCTGGCCGACGACGCTCCAGAACGGGAGTGCATGCTCGCCCGTGAGCAGCTGGGCGTTGACGACGAGCTCGCCGAGGAAGACTCCCGGCCAGAGGCGGAGCCCCCAGAGGTAGAGGGCGGCGATCCCGAGGCCGGCGGGCGGCCAGATCGCGCTCACCGACGCCGTGTAGCGGAGGCTCTGCGCGAGCTTGGCGGAACCGTAGTAGGCGACCGCGAGAGCGAGGACGGCGCCGACGTACCTGGCCGTCTCCGAGCGCAAGAGAGCCCGGGCGGTCCTTGCGACCGAGCTGGTTGGGGTCAACTGCACCTCGGCCTCCAAGCCGTTCCTCCCCGCTTGTACGCCCCCTCTGCGCAGATGTTACCGCGGTGCAGGCAGGACATTTGACCCATTCGGCCTGGGCCCGATGTCCGTCTATGTCGCCCCTGAAAGAACCGGGTTAGAGGCCCGTGCGGAGGTGAGTCGCCTGGTCGCGCGCGGAGCTGGCGCCCCTCGTCGCCTCGTCATAGCGCTCGTAGTAGGCGGGGTCGACCGCCTCCCAGCGTGCGGTCAGCTGGTAGATGACGATGATGTCGAGCGCGATGATCAGCGCCGTCCAGATGGGCTGGACCGTGAGGAAGCCGACGTTGCCGACCGCGTTCAGGCCCGCGAGGACGACTGCGACCCAGCGGGCCCAGCTCGAGCCCGCGAAGAGGGCCATGCCGGCGAGGAGCTGGAGGATCCCGAAGATGAAGAGGATCCAGCCCCACTTGGTGACGTCCCAGACGATGACGTGGCTGCCCGTGGTCGTGACGACCTCGTCGCGGAAGATCGCCGCAAGCCCGTAGATGATGTTGAAGGCTCCGACGATCGCGAGCACGGTGCCCGCAAAGACCGCCCACCCAGTCGGCCCGGATGCTCTGGTGCTCATCTATCCATCCTTTCTCTCACTCGAGGGCTCGAGCGCGGACGTCCCGAGGACGCCCGCGCCCCATGCCGTGCGGCGCCTAGGAGGCCAGCGCCTTCTTCTTCAGGTCCTCGTACTCCGCGTCGTTGATGACGCCCTGGCTGCGGAGCTGGCTCAGCTTCGCGAGCTCGTCCGCGGTCGAGACGCCTGCCGCGGCGCGTTGCGCCGCCTCGGCCTGAGCCGCCATCCGGACGTCCTGGGCCGTCACCTTCGGGCGGACGATGATGTACACCAGACAGCCTAAGAACGGCAGGATGATCATGAAGACGATCCATAGCGCCTTCCCGCCGCCCGACAGATCGTCCCGGCGGATCACGTCGGAGATCAGGGCGATGAAGATCCAGATCGCCATGATCCAGAAGAAGAACAGGATCGAGTACCAAAAGACGTCGAGGAACGTCGTATCGGCTAAGACCATCTTTCTCCTTTCCAGTGGGGCAGCGCAGGTCGCCCTACCCGCGCGGAGATTGTCTCACCGCCCGCAACGAGACACCACCTGCCAAGTGGTTTCACCCGGGTGAACCGGGCGCGCGGGTGAGGCTCTGAGGGCCTCGCTTGGCAAACCTCATCCTTCGTGCGCAAGCGCAAGGACTCCGGGAAGCCGGACAAGGGCTCACGCCGGCGGCGGCTCGCCGTTTGGCTCCTCGTCGTCCTCGGCGCGCTCTGCATCTTCATCTCGACTATCAGCGTCTGGGTTCGCGACATCGCTCTCGATTCGGACGAGTGGGCGAACACGAGCTCCCAGCTCTTGCAGAGCGAGGACGTGCGCAACGTCCTCTCCGTCTACATCGTCGACCAGGCCTATGCGTCGAGCGACGCGCAGGCCCGCCTCGAAGAAGCCCTTCCGGAGCAGCTGAAGCCGCTTGCCGGCACGCTGGCAGCGCAGCTCAAGGGCGCCGCCTACGAGGCCGTGAACCGCGCGCTCGCGCGACCGCGGGTGCAGGAGCTCTGGCGCTCGGCGAACCGCGCGACCAACGAGCGTCTCGTCGCGCTCCTCGAGGGCGACACCGAGCGCCTCCAGATCAGCGGCGGGGCCGTCGTCCTCGACCTCGACCAACTCGTCGCCGACGTCACTGGACGCGAGGGCGTCACCAATGCCCTGCAGGGGCGCGTCGAGCCCATCGTGATCATGAAGTCCGACCAGCTGAGCACTGCCCAGAGCATCGTGAAGCTCCTGAAGGCGCTGTCCTTCTGGCCGTTGATCGTCGGGCTCCTCCTCTGGGCGGGCGCGGTCTACATCGCCGAGGGCCGGCGGCGGCGAGTGATCCGGAACATCGCGCTGAGCCTCGTGCTCATGGGCCTCCTCCTGCTTGCCGTCCGGCGGATCGTCGGCAACGCCGTGATCGACAACCTCGTCCAGACGGAGTCGGTGCGAGACGCGGCGAAGGACGTCTGGACGATCTTCACGTCGCTCCTCGCACAGTCGGCCTGGGCGGGGATCTTCGTCGGCCTCGTCGCCGTCGTCGCCATCTGGTTCTCGGGCGCGGGCGCTCGAGCGACGGCGGGCCGCCGCTGGATCGCGCCTGTCTTCCGCGACCACCCGGTGGCCGTCCATGCCACCCTCGCGGCCGTGCTCCTGATCCTGCTCGCATGGGGCCCGACCGGGACGCCGCGCCGGTTCATCACCGTCGTCATCGTCGCAATCCTCGCGTTTGCGGGCCTCGAGGTCCTGCGCCGGCAGACGGTGCGCGAGTTCCCGGACGCCGTGGGCAACTACGAGCTCCACTGGCCCCGACGCCGAGGCGCGGGCCCCGAGTCGAGGCCGGACCGGGTGCAGAGCCTGGAGCGTCTCGCCGCTCTGCACGAGCGGGGCGCGCTGTCGGATGAAGAGTACGAGGCCGAGAAGGCCCTGCTGGCCACCTAGCCTGCAGAGCCTCCTCTCAGGACGTGCAGATCCTCAGATGCCGAGGATCTGCTTCTTCTTCGCCTCGAACTCCTCGTCGTTGATGACGCCAGCAGCCTTCAGCTCGGCGAGCTTCTGGAGCTCCTCCGCGTAGTCCATCTGCGCAGGCGGAGGCGCGGCCGGGGCGGGTGCAGGCTCGTCGTAGTCGTCGTAGCCCCCCTGATCGCCGTACATCGCCATCTGGCGACGCGAGGTGCGCCGGGCCGTGCGGCGGGCGACCCTTCGGCTTGGTCCGAACATTTCGAGTCCTCCTTCGATTCAGCTGGTCTCGACGGAGGCGAGCGCCTCCGCTTCTTCGGCGGCGACGAGGCCGATGGCGACCAGGTCGAGCGGGCTGATGAAGCCGTCCGCCACCCGGAAGCCGCCCGCCCGCACCACTGCGTCCCGAACCGGGATCGCCCAGCGGTGCTCGAGCAGGATCACGGCCGCGGCACTGTCGGGCGGAATGTCCTCGACGACATCCCACGCGTCTTCCTCGGAGAAGGCGTCCACGCCGTCGGCGGTTGCCTCGGCGCCGGCCTCGGCTCCCGCCTCAGCTCCTTCGAGCCCACCGGCACCGAGGCCGATGAGCGCGCCGACGGTGGCTCCGAACTCGGCTGCCTCGTCGTCTGACAGGTCGGTGCGCTTGAGGACGGTCACCTCGCCTTCGGCGTCCTTGTGGATCGCGATCGCGTCGATGACGCGCACGACGTCGTTCTCCTTCAACCGGTCGAGCTCGGCCAGGACCTCTCCCTGGAAGTTTGGCTCGTTGAACGCGAGCACGATGAGCTGCACGGGTCCGATTGCCATACGTCTCCTTTCGGTCACCGCGAGGATCGCTTCCGGGGAACCGGCGAACATCGCCCGCGCGGACGATTCACCCGGGTGAACGCAGGCTGGAGGGGAGGCAATTGCCGCGTTCCGGCGGGACACTCGGCCGGGATGCAGCAGCGCTTCGCGGCCCGCAGCGGCCGGCAGGCCGCCGTGTATCGGATCGTCGTCCGAGGCGAGATCACGCGGCCGCTCGTCGGTCCGCTCGAGGGCATGTCGGTGGAGGCCGGCGGCGCCGAGTCCGTCCTCACGGGGACGCTCGTCGACCAGGCGCACCTGCGCGGCGCTCTGAGCTTGTTGCACGATCTCGGAGTCGAGATCGTGAGCGTCAACCCGGCGGACGAGCCGGCCGTCTGAGGAGCTCTGCCCTTGGGCCTGCCGACGGTCCCGGCTGCCGGAGATCCGGACGCCGTCAAGCGGACGGTGAGCGGCCGGATCATCTGGACGGCGACGACCGCGCTCACCCGCTACACGGCGAACCGCAATCCGCAGATCGCAGCGGCGATCTCCTACCACGTGCTCTTCGCCGTCGTGCCGCTGTTCATCTTCCTGGGGACGATCTTCGGCCTCCTCCTGCGCGATGACGAACGCCGCCAGGAGGTGACCGAGCAGCTGATCGACCGCTTCCCGCTCTCGCCGGAGGCGGGCGTCGACATCGAGCGCATCCTCTCCGAGATCCCCACGCCGCTCTCCGTCATCGGCGTGCTCAGCATCCTCGCCCTCCTCTGGTCTGCGAGCGGGATGATGAGCGCGGTCCGCGTCGGCCTGACCGCCGTCTTCGACGGTGGACTGGGGCGCCCGTTCTTCCACTCGAAGCTCGTGGACGTCGTCCTCGTCCTCTCGGTCGCCTGCCTCTTCGTCGGGCTCCTCGCCCTGACGATCGCGATCAACGCCGTCGAGCGGTGGAGCGAGACCGTCGCCGGCGGGCTCGGCGCCGCGGGGCTCGACCGTGGCAGCATTTTCGCGTTGCTCCTCCCCCCGGTCCTCACGTTCGGCGCGCTTTTGCTCCTCTACCGCCTCGTGCCCAGAACCCGGCTGCGCTTCCGTGACCTCGCGGTCGGCGCCCTGGCCGCGGCGATCGCGTCGGAGGCAATCCGGATCGGCTTCAGCTACTACCTCGCAAGGGTGGCGCGGTACGACCTTCTCTACGGCGCCCTCGGCTCCGTGTTCGCCTTCCTGCTCGTCGTCTACCTCCAGGCGATCGTCCTCCTCCTCGGGGCGGAGATCGCGCAGGCCTGGTCGCAAAGCGCCTACGGGCCTCCGGATCCTCCGGTCCCGTTCTCGAGGCAGGCCCGCGACGTGGTGCGCGGGCTCTTCGTGCGGAGGCCTTGAGGGTGGCGAACGGCGTCCGCTGGGTCGGGCACTCGACGGTCTTGGTCGAGCTGGACGGCGTCCGCCTTCTCACGGACCCGCTCCTCAGGGAGCGCGTCGTCATGCTGCGCCGGTCGGAGCCGCTCGACCTCGAGAGCCTCGAGGACCTGGACGCGGTCCTCATCTCGCACGTCCACTACGACCACCTCGACCTTGGCTCGCTCCGCAAGCTTCAGAGCGCAAAGGCGCTCGTCATGCCGCGCGGGGGCGCGAGCCTCGTGCGCCGCCGTTTTTCGGCCCCGGTCCACGAGCTCGCTGCGGGCGAGGCGATCGAGATCGGCTCTCTCACGGTGCAGGCGGTCCCTGCCGAGCACGACTCGAGCCGCCTCTTCGGCAAGAAGACCGAGGCGCTCGGCTACGTCGTCAGCGGCTCGAAGCGGCTGTACTTCCTCGGCGACACCGATCTCTTTCCCGCGCTCGCCGAGGCCGCGCCCGACACGGACGTGGCGTTCGTGCCGATCTGGGGCTGGGGCCCTTCGCTCGGGACGGGCCACCTCGACCCGCAGCGGGCGGCGGAGGCCGTCGCGCTCATCCAACCGCGCATCGCGGTCCCGATTCACTGGGGGACCTACTATCCGGTCACAGTGCGGAAATCTGCGCGGGGCTTCCTCCAGACGCCCGTGACGGAGTTCGCCGAGGCGGCGGAAGAGCTCGCCCCTGCCGTCGAGGTGCGCGTGCTGCCGGTGGGCGGAAGCCTCGAGCTCTGACCTCGCCTACGCCGCGACGACCGGCTCCCGCCAGAAGATCAGCTGCAGACAGAGCTCCACGACCACGGCGGCGATGGCGAGGATGATGGCGGCCCAGATCGTCGTCCAGAAGAAGTCGTCGATCGTGAGGTGGTCGGTCAACGCATCCGTGATGCTGAGCAGGATCGCCGTGATGAAAAGCGAGATGATCCCGAGCGTGATCAGGTTGAACGGCAGCGTGAGGATCCGGAGGATCGTCCCGATGACGGCGTTCACGATCCCGAAGATCAACGCCACCCAGACATAGGCCCAGAAGCCGCCCGCGATGTCGACGCCGTTCAGGACCCAGGCCGTGAACGCGAACGCGGCCGCGAGCGCCGCCCAGCGGACGAGCAGGAGGGCGAGCGGGTTCGGGGTCGGGGTACTGCGCCGTGCTGTGGTCTCCATGCGACTCCTTTCCCGACCCGCTATTCGATGATCCGCGGCGACTGGTAGCCGTCGTCGAGGGGCCGCATGAGCGCGCAGATCGCGGTGATGTTGATGATGATGGCGGCGAGAGTCCAGATCGGGAATGCGGCGATGAAGGCGAACTGGACGATCGTGTTCAGCATCAGGAGCAGCACGCCGGCGGCGCGCGCCCAGGTCTTCAGCGCGAAGATCCCGAGCCCGACGAGGACCTCGATGATTCCGATGATGAGGAAGAAGGTTCCCCACGCCGAGTAGTCGGCGAAGAGCAGCCCGCCCTTCGTGACCGCGAAGTAGTCGTCTTTCAGGAGGGCGATGAGGCCCTGCAGGAGGTTCAGCGAGCCGACGATGACGATGAGCGCGCCGGCGAATGCATACCACCCGCTCGGGAGCTCGCGGGTCGCCGATCGGTCGTCCTGAGCTTGGGTCGCCATCTATCTCTCCTTCGAGGTAGCTGTCGGGGTGACGAGGGAATTCTGCGCACAGGCTCGGCCGTCAACCTCGCCCGCGGCCTCCGTTCACCCGGGTGAGTGACTTCTTCCTTGACAGCCGTGCGGGCGACCCAGTAGAGTCCTGCGCGTCAGATCCGTGGGCCTTCGGGTTCGCGGATCTGGCGTTTTAAGGGACGTTCTGACCGCCCGGTTCGGGCAGTGGAGGCTCGAGCGTCGGAGCATGTCCCACGCGCCAGGCGCCGATGAGGATCTCGATCGCCTTCGTCACCGGCACGGCGATGAGCGCGCCCACGATTCCGAAGAGCGACGTGAACACGATCACGGTCACGACCGAGAGGAACGGGTGGATCTCGACCGTCTCCTTGAAGACCTTCGGCGTGATCAGGTTGTTCTCGACCTGCTGGTAGAGGATCAGCACGGCCCCCGCCACGACGCCCTTCCACGGCTCCTCGAGGAGGCCGACGACGACCACAGGGATCGTGCCGAGCGTCGCGCCGATGTTCGGGATCAGGTCGGTGATGCCGACGAAGAGCGAGAGCGCGGCCGCGTATGGGAGGCCGAGAAGCTTCATCGTCACGAAGGTCGTAAGACCTGCGATGACGCCGATGAGGAACTTCCCGTACCAGTAGCCGGTGTTCATCGTGTAGATGCGCCGCGTCGCGTCGAGGAACGGCGCCCGGTACGTGAACGGCAGGAAACCGGTGAGGCCGTGGAGGAGATCGCGGCCGTAGACCAGGAAGTACAGGGTGAACGTGAAGATCATGAAGACCGCGAACCCGGCGCTCGCGAGGGCTCCGACGAGGTCGAGCACCTTCCCGCTCCCGGTGAAGAAGTTCGAGGCACCCTGAGCCGTGTCGCCTGCTGTCTGGATCGCCTGGTCGGCGTTCAGCGAGTCCGACGCGCCCGTCGACTGCAGCTGGTCGACGTAGCCGGGGATGGCGTCCTTCAGGCCGCGCGCCGCATTTCCGATCGCCGGCAGCAGCGCGATGGCGAAGAAGAGGATCACGCCGGTGATGACGAGGAAAGCCGCCCCGGTCGCCCAGCCGCGGCTCAGTCCGCGGCGCGTGAAGATCCGTATCAGCGGCTCGATCGAGAACGCGAGAAAGCCTGCGGCGACGAGCCAGACGATCGTCTCGCGCACGAGCCAGATGCCGATCAGGAGCGCGGCGACGACGAGGATCACCGCCACCCCGACCAGCGTGGCCACGGCGATGAAGCGGCGGTTAGGCCGTCCTTCCGGGACGTCGAGAGGGGGCCCAATGGAGGCCATAGCGAATTAGGGTTCCCTGGAAGGAGGCGAGTTCCTGCCCATGACAGACGACCCCCTCCAGGATGAAGCCGGGAGACGGACGATGCGCGACCGCGCCTCCTCCGCGCGCTCGAGAGGGATCGCCCTGCGACGCGACCTCGAGGCGCGGCGAGCGGAGCACGACTCCGTCGAAACGGCGTTCTGCTGGGTCCAGCGGGACAAGGACATCGCCGGCGGCGTGCTCGGGGGCGGTCTCGCCTACCGGTTCTTCTTCTGGGTGCTCGCGCTCACCGTCCTCCTCACCGGCGGGCTGGGGCTCGCCTCGGCCTCGGGGGCAAACGTGGCCGGGAGCTCCCGAGACGCAGGCGTCACGAAGGGGCTGGCGGCGATCATCGCGAACGCGGCGGAGCAATCCGAGTCCACGCGCTGGTGGCTCCTCGTCAGCGGCCTCGTCCTGTACCTCTGGTTCAGCTACGGCCTCTTGCGGGCCCTCCATCTCGTGCACGCGGCCGCCTGGCGCATTCCGCCTCCCCCGCTCCGGCACCTGCCCCGCGCGGTCGGCTTCGTCGTCGCCGCGCCGTTCGTGCTCCTCGGCGCTGCGGGTACTGCGGGCTGGATCCGCGCGCACACGGCGAATCCGATCGGCCTCGTCGCAACGCTCGCCGTGGCGGTCGCGTTCGGCGCGGTGTGGCTCTGGGTCTCGCTCTATCTCCCGTCGAAGGAGGTGCCGTGGACGGCGTTCGTCCCGGGCGCGATCCTGTTCGGCCTGGGCCTCGAGGTCCTGCATGTCTTCACGGCGTACTTCCTCGAGACGAAGCTCGCCAATGCATCGGAGCTCTACGGCGTGCTCGGCCTCGCGACGACGGCGCTCTTCTACCTCTTTCTCATCGGCCGCGGAGTCGTCTGGGCGGCCGAGCTGAACGCGACGGTCTGGGAGGTCCGCGCGCGCAGGAAATAGGCGGCGCCGCTCGTACTAGGGGCTGTCGAAAGGAGCCTCTCCAATGAGCCAGTACGACACGACTCGCGAGCCAACCGTCTCCGGATGGGCGGTCGGCGGCATCACCTTCGCCGGGACGATGCTGATCCTCATCGGCATGTTCCAGGTGATCGACGGAATCGCGGCGATCGCGAACGACGAGTTCTTCATCGTCGGCCAGAACTACACGTTCGACCTCGATACGAGCGCGTGGGGCTGGATCCACCTGCTCCTCGGCATCGGCCTCATGATCGCCGGCTGGTCGATCTTCGCCGGTCGGACGTGGGCTGCCGTGGTCGCGCTCACGCTCGCGATGCTGAGTGCCGTCGCGAACTTCTTCTTCATCCCCTACTACCCGTTCTGGGCGATCCTGATCATCGCGCTCAACTGCTGGGTGATCTGGTCGCTGACCCGCCCGGGAGTCGTCCGGACGGGCACGTAGCAATTTCTTTCGCCGGTCCCTTGACACTCGGGCCGGCGAGACAGTAGGTTGCTCCCGTCAGATCCGTGGGCCCTCGGGTTCGCGGATCTGGCGTTTTAAGCGCCGGTTCGCAAACGGAATTTCCCGCTCGGAGCGAAAACGGCGTTTGGCCGATCCTCCACGACTCGTTAGCCTCGGCCACGTGCTGCGGTGCATCGAGTGTGGCGCCGAGACCGACCGCTTCGAGCCGGGCTGGCGAACCCTTCTCAGCTTCGATCCCGAGCAGGACAGCTTCGAAGAGGCCGTGAGCTACTGCCCGGCCTGCTCGGTGCGGGAGTTCGACTTCCCGAGCCGCGTCTCGCCGCGGGACTGACTCCTTCCGAAACGCCGGTGGTAGCCTCGACCCCAAGCGAGTAGAGGAGGTCGACATGAGCACTGTCGAGACCAGGGTCGGGAGGTTCGTCTGGCACGAGCAGGTTTCCTCCGAGCCGGCCAAGGCGCAGGAGTTCTACGGGCAGCTCTTCGGCTGGGGCATAGAGGTGTTCGGAGAAGGCGAGTTCGACTACGCGATGATCTCCGCCGGCGGGAAGACCCACGGCGGGTATGCCAAGGCGATGGAGGGCGCGCCGCCGCCGCACTGGCTCGGGCACGTCCTCGTCGAGAGCACCGACGAGACCGTGGAGAAGGCGAAGGCTGCCGGCGGAACGCTCCTGGCGGGCCCGTTCGACATGGAGGACGTCGGTCGCATGGCAATCGTGGCCGACCCCCAGGGCGCGTTCCTCGGTGTGTACCAGCGTTTTAGCGAGGGCAGCGGCTCCGAGGGCGTCTTCGTCTGGGACGAGCTCGGCACGACCGACGCCGACGGCGCGCAGCGCTTCTACGAGGAGGTCTTCGGCTGGACGACCCAGGACATGGGCTCGGACTTCGGCGGCTACCGGATCTTCGACCGCGTCGGCGGCACCGGCCAGGGCGTTGCCGGGCTCATGCAGAACCAGAAGGAGGGCATCCCGGCAATGTGGACTCCCTACGTCGGAGTCGAGGACACCGATGCCACCTACGCCAGGGCGAAGGAGCTCGGCGCCAACGTCATCGTCGAGCCGATGGACGTCCCGACGGTCGGGCGCTTCGCGATCCTCCAGGATCCGCAGGGCGCCGTGTTCGGGATCATTCGGGGTGAGCCGGCCGCCTAGCCGCGTCACGGTCTCGGAACTCACCTTGACAGGGGCACGTCCGAGCCAATAGATTCCTCGCGTCAGATCCGTGGGCCTTCGGGTTCGCGGATCTGGCGTTTTAATGGCCGGAACCCCACGGTTCGCGATCGAGGCGCTGCAGGCAGAGCACTGGCCGGGCGTGGCCCGTGTGTACGGGGAGGGCATCGCCGGCCGAAACGCCACCTTCGAGACCGAGGTGCCGAGCTGGGAGGCGTGGGATGCCACACACCTCCCCGGTCATCGCTTCGTTGCTCTACTCGACGCCGAGGTCGTGGGCTGGGCGGCCGTCAGCGCGGTATCCGGTCGCTGCGTCTACCGCGGCGTCGTCGAGAACAGCGTCTACGTCGCGGAACGCGCCCGCGGGCAGGGCGTCGGCCGGCGCTTGCTCGAAGCGCTGATCGACTCCACCGAGGCAGACGGCATCTGGACGATTCAGGCCGGGATGTTCCCGGAGAACGAAGGAAGCATTCGGCTCCACGAAAGTCTCGGCTTCGAGGTCGTCGGCGTGCACAAACGCCTGGGCAGGCTGGACGGCAAGTGGCGAGACGTCCTGCTGCTCGAGCGTCGCAGCACGGTCGTCGACTGATGGAGGCCGGAGCCCGCCGCCGTCCCGAGGTCCTCTTCGTCTGCGTGCACAACGCAGGACGAAGCCAGATGGCGGCCGCCCTCCTCAAGCTGCGCGCGGGCGATCGCATCCAGATCCGCTCGGCAGGCAGCGAGCCGGCCGAGAGCATCGACCCGGCCGTCGCCGAGGCGATGGCCGAGCTCGGGGTCGACCTGAGCGAGGAGTCCCCCAAGCCTCTCACGGACGACGCCGTCCAGGCGGCGGACGTGGTGATCACGATGGGATGCGGTGATGCCTGCCCCGTCTATCCGGGGAAGCGCTACGAGGACTGGGAGCTCGACGACCCGGCCGGGCAGAGCCTCGAGACGGTGCGTCGGATCCGCGACGAGATCGACGAGCGCGTCGACGCGCTCATCCACGACCTGCAGCCGCCGGGCGGCTAGCCCTGGGCGACCCGTATCCGGACGCCTAGGCGTCGACGTTCAAGAAGGTGGACGGTCAGCGCGCCGATGATGGGGGTCTTCGAGCAGCGTTGGCCGTCTGCCTTTTTTGAGCAAGCGCATCGCTCCTGTTCCTCACACCAAAAGGGGACGCTCGCCGAGGCCTTTGCGAGTTGTATGAGGTCGTGGCCGCCGCCGACGTTCCCGTTTACCACGGTCCCTTCGGGAAGAGAGAGGCCGAACGGCTGCTCTGGCGCGCCGGCTTCGGGCCCAAACCGGGCGAGGCGAAGGACGTCGCCCGCAAGGGGCTCAAGCGAGCGGTCGACGATCTGCTGCATCCGCCCAGGGCCCGGCTGATCGGCCCCGCACCCACCGCCGACGGCGGCGAGCCGCTTGCGCCACGTGACGCCTGGGGCCACGACCACCTCTGGTGGCTCGACCGCATGGTGCGCTCGAACCAGCAGCTCGTCGAGCGTATGACGCTCGTCTGGCACGACTGGTTCGCGACGTCGAACGCCGGCGTCGGGTCGCAGAAGTGGATGCTGACCCAGAACAAGCTCTTCCGGAAGCACGCGCTCGGGAACTTCGAGTCCCTCCTGATCGGGGTGACCCGCGACCCGGCCATGCTGATCTGGCTGAACGGGCGCGACAACACGAAGTGGGCTCCGAACGAGAACTACGCGCGCGAGCTGATGGAGATCTTCACGCTCGGGGCCGGAAACGGATACACGGAGGAGGACGTTCGCGAGCAGGCACGGTCGCTGACGGGCTGGCGCAACGACTGGGTGGACGGCGAAGGCGACGTCAACTTCCGCTACGACTCCTCGCGGCACGACAACGGCGTGAAGGTCGTGTTCGGGAAGAGCGGGAACTTCGGGTGGGAAGACGCCTGCCGCCTTTGCATCCACCACTCGCCGCACCTGACCTATTTCGTCCGCCGGCTCTGGAGCTACTTCATCCCGACGCCGCCCCCGGCGACGACCGAGTCCGCGCTGAAGACGCTGTACAAGCGCTCCGGGTACGACATCGCCCCCGTCGTCGGGGCGATCCTCAAGCATCCGCGCCTCTACACCGGGCCGGCGATGCTGAAGCCACCGGTCGTCCAGGTCGCAGGGATGCTCCGAGCGCGCCGGCGCCCCGTCGACACGGGCGCCTGGGCCTGGATCTCGGAGATCGACGGCCAGCGGCTCTTCTACCCGCCCAACGTCGCCGGCTGGACCGAGGAGCGCTGGCTCGATACGTCCACCTTTCGCGGCCGCTGGATCGCGGCCAACTACGCCTCCCGCAAGTACGCGCTCGACCCGGGCGCCTCGAGCGGAAAGTTCCCGTTGGATGCAAAGGACCTCCTCTCGCGCGCCCTCGACTTCTGGGGCAATCCCGCGATGCGCACCGATACGCGCACCGCGCTCCTCGGCTTTGCCAATAGCGCGCTCTCGGATGCCGATCAGAACTGGAAGAAGGCGCAGTACCCGGTGCTCGTCCTGAACGCCCTGCGCATGCTCGTCGCCGTGTCTCCCGACTACCAGACCTGCTGACATGAGCTGCGCCTGCAACGAGTTCTCCCGCTCCTCCCTCCTCCGCCGCTCGGTGGCCGAGGCGGGGCGCGGCTTGCCTGTCGTCGAGGCGGGAATGCCGCTTCCGGCCGGCAGCGGTCTCAGCCGCCGGACCTTCCTGGCCCGAACGGCCGGCCTGGCGCTCTCGGTCTACGGCGCGAGCAAGCTCCCGCTCGGGCTCTTCGAGGAGGGCATCGCCAGGGCAGCCGCTCCGACAGACCCGATCCTCGTCTCGATCTTCCTCGACGGGGGAGCCGACTCGCTCTCGATGCTCTATCCCGCCGGGGATGCGCAGTACGCCGGGCTGCGGCCCACCCTCGCACTTGCACCCGAGGCGGGGCTCCCGTTCGCAGAGGACACGGCGCTGCACTGGCACCCCTCGCTCGCGCCGCTCGCAGAGCTGCACGGGGAAGGCAAGGTGAGCGTGCTCCCGGCGGTCGGCTACACGAACGCCGACCAGTCGCATTTCACATCGCGTCACTACTGGGAGGTCGGCGCCACCGACGCCCACCTCCGCACCGGGTGGCTGGGCCGGTACCTCGACGTGGCGGGGACGGCGGACAATCCGCTCCAGGGCCTCGCGCTCTCCGACTCCCTCCAGCCTTCGCTTGCCTCCGCGAACGTTCCGATCGCGGCCGTCTCCCAGGTCGACGACTACGACTTCTGGGCACAGAACGTCTGGGGAGAGCCGGAGGTCCGCATGCTCGACGCGATCGGCTCCTTCACCTCGTCCGATGCAGGCCGTGGGCAAGTCGCCGAGGTGGCCGCACAAGTCGCGCGCCTGCGCGCACAGCTTCAGCCCTTCGACGACGGAAACTGGGGCAGCCCCGTGCCCTATCCGGCGAGCTCCGATCCGTTCCCGGCGCGCCTCGCCGGTCTCGCCGCGATGATCGCCGCGGGCCTGCCGCTCCGTTGCGTCACGGTCAGCGCGCCCGGCATGTACGACACGCACGCCGACCAGGCGACGGACTTCGGAAGCGCCCTCGCGCTGACCGCCGACTCCCTCGAGGCTTTCCAGCGCGATCTCGAGGCGCGCGGGCTCGCCGACCGCGTCATCGTCCACGTCTGGAGCGAGTTCGGCCGCCGCGGCGAGGAGAACGGCTCCCACGGAACCGACCACGGCGCCGCGGGCATCGGGTTCCTCATCGGCTCCCAGGTCAAGGGCCAGATGCTGGGCGAGTTCCCCGGGCTCGCGAGCGGGCTCGACGACGAGGGAAACCTGAAGGCGACCTTCGACTTCCGGTCGCTCTACTGCTCACTCCTCGAGCAGTGGTTCGGGACCGACGCCGAGGCGATCATCCCGAATGCCGCGAGCCTCGACCATCCGGCGATCCTGAAGTGAGCCGCGCGAGTCAGACACTCGCAGCACTCGGGCTCGTCGTCGCCACGGGAACGTTCGCGCTCTTCCATCCCTGGCGCGCCGAGAAGGCGGAGGCGGCGACCTTCCCGGCCCGCGTCCAGGCCGTCGCGGACGAGTTCCGCTTCTCGCTCTCCCGCTCGCAGGTTCCCGCAGGACGGGTGACGATCGAGCTCGTCAACTTCGGCGAGGACCCCCACAACTTCAAGATCAAGCGAATCGGAGGCACCCGCGTCCACACCGTCGGCGAGACACTCCCCGGCGCGCGGACCACGAAGACGTTCAAGCTCAGACAGGGCCGCTTCAAGTACTGGTGCAGCGTCGCCGACCACAAGGCGCTCGGGATGAAGGGTCGGCTCCGAGTCTCGCGTCCGTAGCCGGCTCGCATCGCCCTTCGGTTCCGGCTACTTCGCGGGAAGGGAGCGCGCGTAGGCCTTCCCGCGCTCCACCCACCCGGCAAGCTCCGTATCCGAAGCAACATCTGAGGCCCCAACGCGGAGCCAGCCCCGCATGCTCCGCCTCCGCATCTCCATGAGCTCTGCACCGGTGCTCGCCACGAGCTCGTCCGATTGGTCGGGATCGACCCGGACGAGCAGCCCGCCCTGACCGCTCACGCCGACGGCCATGTTGCCGCCGACGAGAAACGCCAAGCCCCCGAACATCTTCTTCTCCGTGACGCCCGGGCCGCCGACAAGGTCGCGGACGCGCGCAGCAAGATCCTCGTCGTAGGCCATCAGGGCGATCGTACTCCCGACGGCCTCGAGGCCGGCTATGAACGGAGCCGAGGCCACCAGCCCGGCGCGGTAGAGCCCGCCGACGACCAGCTGTTCCGTCGGCGCCCGCGCCACGCCACCCAGTCAGCAAGAACGGCACCAGCCCGGCGACGAGGCCCGGCGCAAGGATGAGGAAGGCGGCACTCCCGAGGGCGGCGCGAGTGCGTCTCACACGCGTATTTTCGTTCACGACCGAGCAGCGATGCTTGCCACCCTGGCTAAGGTCTCGGAGCCAGGCATGACCTCCACAGACGCCCGACCGCACACGACGCGCACGCTGCTCATCCTCGGCGTGGCCGCGCTCGCCTTCGCGCTCGCGCAGACGACGCTCATCCCGGCGCTCCCCGACCTCGCAGTCGCCCTGGGCACCGATGCGGCGGGGGTCACCTGGACGCTCACCGCCTATCTCGTTGCGGCCGCCGTGTGCACGCCCCTCGTGGGCCGGCTCGGAGACATCTACGGCAAGCGCCGGCTGCTCGTGGTCACGCTGGTCGCCTTCGCCGCAGGCTCGGCGATCGCAGCCGTGTCCGCAAACCTCTGGATCGTCGTCGCAGGCCGCGTCGTGCAGGGGATCGGCGGCGGGATCTTCCCACTCTGCTTCGCGATCATCCGGGACGAGTTTCCGCGGGAGCGGGTCGCGCGCGGAGTCGGCCTGATGTCGGCGATCGCAGGCATCGGCGGCGGGCTCGGGCTCGTCCTCGGCGGCGTGCTGGTCGACCGCGCCTCGTACCACTGGATCTTCTGGCTCGGCGCGGTGATGGGGATCGGAGCTG
>DASSBN010000078.1:0-67297 GCA_035698665.1 Gaiellaceae bacterium | reverse complement strand
GTGGGCCTCCTCGATCTGCCCGCGCAGCTCTGCGATCTCGGCCTGCTGCTCGTCCCCTTCGCCGAGCTCGTCCTGGATCGCCTTCAGCTGCTGGCGGAGGAAGTACTCGCGCTGCGAGTGCTCCATCTCCGACTGCACCTGCGACTGGATCTTCGTCCCGAGCTCGAGCACCTCGAGCTCGCGGTTCAAGATCACCGTCAGCCGGCGCAGGCGAGCCTCGATGTCCGCCTCTTCGAGGAGCTCCTGCTTCTCGGGCGTCTTCAGGCGCATGGTCGTCGCGACGAGGTTCGCGAGCGTGCTCGGGTCCTCGGCGTTCGCGGCGGCGAGCTGCAGCTCGTCGGGGAGGTAGGGGACGAGCCCGATGATCCGGCTGAAGAGCGCCTCGACATTGCGAGCCAGCGCTTCGACCTCGGTCTCGGGGCCCTCGACGTCGGGCAGGTCGGAGAACTCGCCGACGAGGTACGGCTCCGTCTGGACGAGGCGGTCGAGCCGCACGCGGCGCACGCCCTGGACGAGGATGCGAAGCGTCCCGTCGGGGACGCGAATCATCTTGTGGATCAGCGCTGCCGTCCCGACCTCGTAGATGTCGTCGGCGCTGCGCGCTTCCTCGTCGTCAGTGCGCGTCGCGACGAGCGCGATCGTCGAGTCGTTCGAAACGGCCTCGTCGACGAGCTGGATCGAGCGCTCCTGGCCGATGGCGAGCGGCGTCATCGAATCGGGGAAGACGACCGTCTCCTTCAGCGGCAGGATCGGCATGACCTCGCCGACGGCGTCCTCGCCGGGGCGCACGCTTTCCTCGACGGCGCTCATGCGTCCTCCGTCGACTGAATGGTCACCCGCACCTGCTTCGGAGCCTTCTGCGCGAGCGGCAGGTGAATGGAGAGAAGGCCGTTCTCGTACGTGGCGCTGGCCGCTTCCGAGTCGACGGCCTCGTTCAGCTGCACCCGGCGCTCGAAGATCCCGTAGTCGATCTCGATGTGCTGGTAGAAGCGATTCCCCGCCGGCCGCGCGCGGCGCCCGCGCACGACGAGCACCCCGTCCACGACCGCGGCGTCGACGCCCTCCGGATCGATCCCGGCGAGCTCGACGACGACGGTGATCGCGGGAGGGTCGTCCGTGCGGTACACGTCGAGGGCAGGCCGAAATCCGGCTCGCCGGGCGACGAGCCGGGGCACCTGGCAGAGGTCGGCGAAGAGCTCTTCCATCTCCGACTTCATGCGGTCGATCTCCCTGCGGGTCATGAGACAATCGTACCGATGGGTCGCATCCTCAAAGCGTCGGGGCTCATGCTCGGTTTTCTCGCGTATATCTGGGTTGCGGGTGTCCGAAACGCCGAGCGGGTGAGGTCACGCAAGGCGGCTCGGAGGGCTGCGAGCCTCCTCGGCGCCGACGAGCGGGAGGAACGCTAGTGGAACGCTGGACGCGGGCGATGATCCGCTATCGCTGGTGGGTCGTCGCGACATGGACGGCCCTTTTTCTCATGGGGATGTACGCGACCTCGGGGCTCAGCGACCTCTTGACGAACCGCTTTTCGCTCCCTGGAACCGACACGGCCCGCGCCGAGAACATCCTGGAGGAGCATTTCGGCCAGAAGACCGTCGGCTCGTTCAGCGTCGTCGTGAAGGGAGAGCCGGGGTCGGCTCAGCGGCTCTTGCCCACGGTCCGTGAGCGCGCGCAGGCGGCTACCGAGGTGCTCCCCACCGGCCAGCTCGCGGGCGTTCAAGCCGTCTCCGGCGCAGTCGTGAGCGCGACCATCGTCTCGAGCCTCGAGCCGGCCGACGCGAAGGGCTACACGGACGACATGCGCAAAGCGGCGGGCGAGATTCCCGGCGCGACGGTCTACGTCTCGGGGCAGGCGGCGATCGAGCACGACCTCGACCCCGTCTTCGCACACGACCTCAAGGTGGGCGAGCTCTTCATCGCGATCCCGATCGCCGCGCTGATCCTCGCGTTCGTCTTCGGGACGCTGGCATTCCTGCTCCCGCTGATCTTCGCCGGAGCTGCGATCCCGACGACGCTCGGGATCATCTGGATCTTCGCCCATCTGATGGAGCTGACGACCTATCTCCAGAACCTCGTCATGCTCATCGGGCTCGGGATCGCAATCGACTACTCGCTCCTCATCGTCTACCGCTACCGAGAGGAGCTGCGGGCGGGCAAGTCCAAGGAGGACGCGATCGTCAGAACGATGGAGACCGCCGGCCGCGCGGTCGTCTTCAGCGGCTCAGCGGTCGGAATCGGCCTCGCGCTCATGCTCTTCATGCCGCTCCCGTTCATGCGCGGGTTCGGGATCGGCGGCCTCGTCATCCCGCTCGTCTCGGTCGCCTGCGCGCTGACGCTTCTCCCGGTGCTCGTGTACTTCCTGGTCAACGGGCTCGATCGCGTACGGATCGTTCCCGGAGCAGTTCTCGACCGGCGCGACTCCGAGTACAACTTCTGGTGGCGGCTCTCCCGCGGAGTGATGCGCCACGCCGCCGCGGTGGCCGCAGGGACGACGGCCTTCCTGCTCCTCCTCGCCCTTCCCGTCTTCTGGCTCGAGGTCGGACCCGGCTCGAACAAGGGCATCCCGCAGAACCTCGAAGGCGTCGAGGGCCTGAACGTCATCTCGGACGCCGTCGGCGAAGGCGCGCTCGCCCCCACGGCGCTCGTCGGCGACACGGGCCGGCGCGGGGGAGTCGACGAGACCGCAGTGCGTGCGGCCATCGGACAGCTCGAGCAGGGTCTTCGCGCGGATCCGGAGGTCGCCACCGTCCAGTTCGGGGAGGGGCCGCAGTACGTCGATCCATCCGGCCGCTATTTCCACATCACCGTCATCGGGAAGAGCGAGTACGGCTCGCCGCCTGCCTTGCATTTTGTCGACCGGCTGCGCAACGACATCGTTCCCGCTGCCGGCTTCCCCGACGGCGTGAGCGTCTATGCGGGCGGCGGACCGCCGAGCGGTGTCGACTTTCTCGACCTCACGTACGGAGCCTTCCCCTGGCTCGTGCTCGGCGTGCTCCTCCTGACCTACGTCCTCCTCTTGCGCGCTTTTCGCTCGGTGATCCTGCCGCTGAAGGCGATCATCCTGAACCTGCTCTCGATCGGCGCCGCGTACGGCCTCCTGGTCATGTTCTTCAAATGGGGCGGCGCCGGAGCGGTGGGGCTCATCAGCTTCGAGCAGATCGAGGGCTGGATCCCGGTCTTCGTCTTCGCGATGGTCTTCGGCCTGTCCATGGACTACGAGGTCTTCCTCGTGAGCCGGATGCGCGAGGAGTGGGACGCGGGGCGGACGAACGAGGAGGCCGTCTCCGCCGGGCTCGCGAAGACGGGGCGGATCGTGACCGCAGCGGGGCTCGTCATGTTCGCCGCGTTCATGGGCTTCGTGGCCGGGTCCATCGTCGGCCTGCAGCAGTTCGGCTTCGGGCTTGCGACGGCGATCCTCATCGACGTGACGATCGTGCGCGCGCTCCTCGTGCCGAGCGCCATGAAGCTCTTCGGCCGCTGGAACTGGTGGCTCCCGCCCAACGTGGCCCGCGTCTTCCGCGTCAAGCCGTCGCCCTTGCGGCAACCGGTGCCGAGCGCGAGCGGTCGCTAGGGTTCCGCGCATGGAGCTGGAGGTCGTCGAAGGCGACATCACCGAGCTCGACGTCGACGCGCTCGCGAACGCGGCGAACAACGAGCTCTGGATGGGCGCCGGAGTGGCCGGTGCGATCAAGCGTGCGGGCGGCGCGGAGATCGAGCAGGAGGCGGTCGCCCAGGCGCCGATCGCCGTTGGCCAGGCGATCGCGACCGGGGCCGGGAACCTGAAGGCGAAGCACATCGTCCACGCGGCCGTCATGGGCCAGGACCTCCAAACCTCCGCGGAGCTCATCTCGCAGGCGACGCGGCGGACGCTCGAGGTCGCAGACGAGCTCGGCGCCCACTCGCTCGCCATGCCGGCTTTCGGGACGGGCGTGGGCGGCTTTCCGGTCGAGCGTTGCGCGGAGCTGATGGTCACGGAGGCTCGGGCCTTCGAGCCGGAGAGCCTCGAGCGGGTCGTCTTCGCCGTCTTCGGACACGACTCCGAGCAGGCCTTCCGGTCCGCCGTCGGCGAATAGGCAGCCTGCCTCTGATCGTCCCGAGCGGCCTCGAATGGTGGCGCGGCGAGCCGGGCGGCGCGGAATGGCTCGAGCGCCTACCCCGGCTTGTGGCCGAGCTCGCCGAGGAATGGTCGCTCGGACTCGAGTCTCCCTTCGAGCCTGCGCACATCTCCCTGGTCGTGCCGGCCCGGCGTCCGGACGGCGCTTTGGCGGTGCTCAAGGTCAACTTTCCCGAGTCGGAGAGCGAACACGAGGCCGACGCGCTCGCGTGCTGGAACGGCGCCGGGGCCGTGCGTCTTCTCGACCGCGACGACGCTCGGCGTGCGTTGCTCGTCGAGCGCTGCGTTCCCGGCGAACAGCTCTGGAGTCTTCCTGAGGAGAACGCGATGGGGATCGCGGCCGAGGTGCTGCAAAAGCTGTGGCGAGCGCCGAGCGAAGGCCAGCCGTTCAGGCATCTCGCTGACGAGGCCGAGCGCTGGGCCGAGGACCTCCCGCGGCGTTGGCTCGGGCACGGCAGGCCGTTCGAGCGCGAGCTTCTCGACCGCGCGGTCGGGTTCCTCCGCGAGGCGGGTCAGAGTCAGGGCGAGCAGGTCCTGGTCCATCAAGATTTCCACGGGGGGAACGTGCTCCGCTCGGAGCGCGGCTGGCTTGCGATCGACCCGAAGCCTCTCGTGGGAGAGCGCGAGTTCGACACCGCATCGCTTTTGCGAGATCGCCGGCGCGCGCTCGCGAACGATCCGGATGCAGCACACACGGTCGGACAGCGGCTCGATTTTCTTGCGACTGCGCTCGATCTCGACCGTGAGCGGATGGTCGGCTGGGGGATCGCGCACGGTCTCGCCTGGGGTCTCGAGGAGCAGCGCCTCGAACAGGGGCACATCGAGTGCACCCGTTTGCTCATGGGCTAGGGTCGCGAGGTGCGCGTTTTGGTTCCCGGCGGCTGCGGCTTTCTCGGCAGCAACTTCGTCAGGCGGATGGCCGCGGCCGGCGAGGACGTCGTCGTCCTTGACCGGCTGACGGACTTCGGCAACCTCGCCCGGCTGGAAGGCGTACCGCACGAGTTCGTGCAGGGCGATGTCGCGGACGCCGTCACCGCCACGGGCGCGGCCGACGGCTGCCAGGCGATCGTCAACTTCGCGGCCGAGACGAACCTCGATGCTTCCGGACTCGCCGGGGGCGGCTTCATCGTCACGGACGTGTACGGCGCGCACGTCCTCCTCGAGTTCGCCCGCGTCGCCGGCATCCGCTATGTCCAGGTGTCGACGAACGAGGCGGACCGGCCCTCGACGTCGCCCGCAGCCTCGAAGGCGGGGGCCGACCTGCAGGTGCAGGCGTATACGCAGGCCCACGGAACGAACGCGTCGATCGTCCGCGGCCCGTCCGCTTATGGGCCCTTCCAACATCCGGCTGCCGAGCCGGCCGGGGCCATCGTGCGGGCTCTCGACGAGGACACGGCCCCGCCTGGATCTCTCGAAGGCACGTGGATCCACGCGGACGATCACAGTGCGGCCGTCGAGCGCGTCCTCAGGGAGGGCCGTCCGGGGGAGATCTACGTGCTCGGCGTAGACGACCTGCGAATGCCTCCAGGCGAGGGGCTTGCGGACACGGTCGACTGGTATCGGTCGAGGCGCGACTGGTGGGAGCCCCTCATCGGACTAGGGCGGACCTTCGAAGAGCAGTACGCGCGCCGCAGCGGCGGCTAGCCGCCGCACTGTGCTCGGGCCTCATCGATCTCGGATCGGGATCCCTGGAGCGACTCGGACCGGTCCAGATAGGTCAACGCTTTCCCGCAGCGCCCGAGCTCGGCGAGGGCCTTCCCCGCGTCGTAGTACGCGTAGGCCTCGTAGCGGAAGTCATCGCTGAACGTGCCGCTCAACGAAGGTAGGGCCGGCTTCACGGCACTCCAGGCACTCGCCCAGTCTCCCGAGCGCAAGTAGCCGGTCGACCGGTCGGTGAGCGCGACCGCCTCATCGAGCGAAACGTTCGCGGAAGCCTGGGGCGGCGGGGGCGCCGGGTCCGTCTGGAGGGTCGTGGTGATCGTCTGGAGCACGGTGGTCTGGGGCAGCGTCTCGTGCTGGGTGACGGTGACGGGCTGCGGCCGCTGCCGCTTGGCCGGCCGCTGGGCCGGGTCGCCGCCGCTCGTTGCGAGATAGGCCGCCAGGCCTCCGCCGACGAGAGCCGCGAGCAGCCCGAGGACGATGACCGGCGCGAGCCACATGGAACGGCGTGCGCTCGATGCCCTTCCGGGTGAGCGGGTGGGCTCGGGTCTCACCGGGATGGCGGCCAGCGCTTTGGTCGGCGTCGTCTGCTCCGTCTCGAGCGCCGCGGCGAGCGCACCGACGAGCTCCCTCGCCGAGGGATGTCGAGCCGCGGGGTCCTTCGCCAGCGCCCGGTCGAAGACGGCGTCTACTGCGCGCGGAAGCCCGACCCCGCGTTCTGACGCGGGCGGCACCGGCTCGTGGATGTGCGCCGCCGCCTCCGCTGTCTCGGACTTGCGCTCGAAGGGCCGCCCGCCGGTGAGAAGCTCGTACGCGACGACGCCGAGCGCGTAACGGTCGCTCGCCGGGCCCGCGCCCTCGCCTCGCGCCTGCTCCGGAGCGAGATAGCCCGCGGTCCCCATCACCGTCCCGGCAAGGGTCATTCCTGCGGTGTCGTCGATCGCCCGTGCGATTCCGAAGTCGGCCACCTCGAGCTCGCCTCGCCCGTTCAAGAGAAGGTTGGCCGGCTTGACGTCGCGGTGGACGACTCCGCGGGCGTGCGCGGCGTCGAGCGCCTCAGCAGCCTGGCGCACCCAGTCGAGCGCCTGCGCTGGGGAGACAGGACCGCTGCGCGCCCGGTCGGCCAGGGAGCCTCCGGAGAGGTACTCCATGACGATGAACGGGCGCCCGTTGAACTCGCCCACGTCATAAATGGCGATCGTGTGCGGCTCGCCCGTCAGCTTCGCCGCGGTGAGCGCCTCCCGCTTGAAGCGCCGTCGGAGATCTTCGCGGTCGGAGAAGCGCGCGTCGAGCACCTTGACCACGACCTTCCGCGCGAGCTCGGTGTCCTCCGCGAGGTAGATCTCGCCCATGCCGCCGCGCCCGATCACCCGTGGATCGGCGTACCGGTCCGGTAGCACGCCGGCTCGAACGGCCATGGCTGTTCTTTGCCACGCCGTCGAGCGCACAAACGCGCTCGCCCGATCGTTGCGAGTGAGCGACCTCGCGCAGCTCTTCGAGATTCATGCTTTCCTAATGAGGTCCGGCTACCTTCCTGCCGAAGGGGTCCCTGGAAGAACTCGATGCGACGACTCGCCCTCCCGGTCGCCATTCTGATCGCGCTCGCCAGCGCTGCGGGTGCCGCCGCGTCTCCAGTTTTCGTCCTCAAGGGCCACGGCTGGGGCCACGGTGTCGGGCTGAGCCAGTACGGCGCGTATGGCCGGGCATCCGCGGGCCAGGACTACCCGCAGATCCTCGCGTTCTACTACGACGGCACGAACGTCGGTGAGACGACGCGGAGCAAGATTCGCGTGCTGCTGAGCGAGAATCACTCGTCCGTGACGCTGCGCTCGAGCGAGGACTTCCAGGTCGGCGACAAGACCCTGGCGCGGCTCACGGACTGGAAGCTCGTGCCGAAGGACGGCCAGGTTCGCGTCGTCGGCAAAGGGAAGGTCGGAGACCCGGCAATCGCCAAGCCCGGGAAGGGGTTTCTGCAGGTCGGCGAAGACCGTTACCGCGGCGACCTGAAGATCTACAACCAGAACGGTTCGCTCGACGTGGTGAACGTTGTCGGGCTGCAGGGCTATCTCTACTCCGTCGTGCCGCGTGAGATGCCCTCGAGCTGGCCCCTCGAGGCGCTGAAGGCCCAGGCGGTAGCCGCGCGTGGATATGCGGTGAATGCGAATCGGCCCGACACCCGGTACGACATCTACGACGACACCCGAGACCAGGTCTACGGTGGCCTCAATTACGGGAGCGGTGAGGATCCCGGTTCGACAGCCGCGGTCAAGGCGACCGCCGGCGAAGTCCTGAAGTCGGGCGGGGACGTCATCAGCGCGTTCTTCTCCTCCTCCAACGGAGGCAGGACGGCTGCCTCGGTGGACACCTGGGGCGGCGACCTCCCGTACCTCGTCTCGAAGGCCGACCGCTTCGACGCGAAGTTCAACCCGTACCGGAACTGGACGGTCGTGCTCTCGCCTCGCGCGCTGCAGAGCCGGCTCGGCGCGTCGAGAACGCCCGCGGACGCCCTCGTCACCGAGCGACGGTCGGGTCGCGTGGCGACCGTGCAGCTGGAGCGGCCCGGCTGGTCGCGCACCTTCACCCAGCCGGACGGGCCTGGCCCGGAATGGTTCCGAGCAGTGCTCGGCCTTCGCTCCAGCCGCTTCGACCTCGGAGTCCTCGACGCCGTGCCGGCCAAGTCGAAGACGGTTTGCGGCTCGCGGCTTCGCGTGAGCGTCCTGGCGCGGGAGGCGCACGGTTTCACGCTGCAGCGCAAGCGGAGCGACGCGTCGTCCTGGACCGACATGTCGCTCACGAAGGACGGCACGGCCCATTACCACGCGATCGACAAGCCTTGCCGCGGGACCTCCTACCGGCTCCACTCGTCGGCGGCCAATTCCGGGCCGGAGGCCGTGAAGGTCGCGCCAAAGATCGTCTTCTCCGCGACGCAGCCGGCGAACAACGGCCTCAAGGGCACGGTGCGGCCGGTGTCGCTCGCGGGTCAGACCGTGCACGTCGATCGCAAGCGCAAGGACGGGAGCTGGGCGAAGAACGTCGGGGCGGCCGTCGTCCAGGCCGACGGTGACTGGCACGCCGAGTTCGATGCGGTTTCGGGGAGCTATCGCGCGCGGATCGCGCCGCCGAGCTCGACCGGGCTCGTGCCCGGCGTCTCGCCACTTCTGAACTTCAACTGAGGAGCTCGTCGTCGGGCACGTCGCGGATCTTCCGCGCCGGATTTCCGACCACGACCGCGCGCGCCGGCACGTCCGCGAGCACGACCGCGCCCGCGCCGACGAAGGCCTCTTCGCCGATCTCGATCCCGGGGAGGAGCACTGCGCCGCCCCCGATGCGCGCCCCACGTCGAATCGTCGGACCTCGCATCTCCGCGAAGCGGGCCTCCGTGCGCCCCATGTAGTTGTCGTTCGTCGTCACGACGCACGGTGCGATGAAGACGTCTTCCTCGACGGTGGAGTAGGCCGTGACGTAGGCGTTTGCCTGCACGCGGGTGCGCGCGCCGATCGACGTGTCGTTCTCGACATGGGAGCCCCGCCCGACCACGACCTCGTCGCCGAGCTCGCAGCGTTCCCGCACGCACGCCTGGTCGCCGACTATCACCCCGGCGCCGAGGGTCGTTCCTGCGAACACCACGGCACCCGCGAGGATGGCGCTCCCGTCGCCGACGACCAGGGGAGGCAGCTCGTCTCGCGAGGCGGTCGAGCGTTTGCCGAGCACGGGCTGCTTGCCGACGACGGCGTAGTCACCGATGACCACGTCCTCGCCGAGCTCGACGCCGGGGTAGACGACGGCCGTCTCCGCGATCCGGCTCACACGCGTTCCCGCTCGAGGGAGCTCTGCAGCAGCTCCAGCGCGCGAACCACGGCAAGCCCCTCGCGCGCGGCCGCGCCTCTGTCTCCGTCCCCGCGCAGGAGGGCGAGGAAGTGCTCGCACTCGAGGCGGAGCGGCTCGTCGTTCGCGACCCTGGGGATCGAGATGTCGCCGGAGCGCGTCTGCCAGTCGCTCCAGGTATCCGCCGGCGCCTGCGCTCCGCGGTCGTAGACCGTCACCTTGCGTTCGGGCTCCATGTCGTCGAAGACCGCCATCTTCGTGTCGCCGACGACGGTCATCCGCCGCATCTTGTGCGGGTCGAGCCAGGAGAGGTGCATGTGTGCGATGACCCCCGACGGAAAGCGGAGGTAGCAGAAGACGACGTCCTCCACGCCCGGATTCAGGAAGGACTCGCCGCGCGCCCAGGCCTCGGCCGGCTCCTCGCCCACGAGGTGGAGGATGACGGAGAGGTCGTGCGCACCGAGGCTCCAGAGCGCGTTCTCGTCCTTGCGGATCTGGCCGAGGTTCTGGCGGTTCCCGTACACGTAGAGCAGGCGGCCGAGCTCCTCGGAGTCGACGAGGTCCTTGAGCTTGGCGACGCCGGGGTGGTAGAGGAGGAGGTGGCCCGGCATGAGGACGAGCGCGCGCTCCTCCGCCAGCGCGACGAGCTGCTCGCCGAGCGCCGAGGAGAGTGCGAGCGGCTTCTCGACGAAGACGTGCTTGCCGGCGAGGAGGGCCTCGCGCGCGAGCTCGAAGTGCGTGACGACCGGGGTTGCGATCGCGACCGCGTCCACCTCGTCGTCGGCGAGGACGTCGTCGAAGCCCGTCGTCTTGCGCGCGTCGGGGAAGCGGCCGCCATAGCGCTCGAGCCGGCCCTCGTCTCGGTCGCAGATCCACGTAAGCTCGGCGCCGTCGAGCTCGTCGAGGTTCCGCGCGAGGTTCGGGCCCCAGTACCCCAGGCCTACCGCGGCCAGTTTCAGAGCTTCCACACGCGTCCGTTCGCGGACCCGTTCTTGCCCGTCGCATTGCGGAAGTCGACGACGAGCTTGGCTTTCTCGGCAAGCGCGGCGTAGTCGATGCCGGAGTGCGCCGTCACGATCGCGACACAATCGACTGCGTCGATCGATCCGTCGAGGTCGGCCGAGGTGAGCGCGTGCTCGGGAAGCTCCGGCACGTGCGGGTCGTGGTAGGAAACGTCTGCGCCTTCGCCGCGAAGGAGCTCGATCAGCTTCAGGGCGGGGGACTCGCGCAGGTCGCCGACATCGGACTTGTAGGCCACCCCGACGAGGTGGACGCGGCTGCCCTTGACGGCCTTCTCCTGCGAGTTGAGCGCGCGCGTGATCTTCTCCAGGCAGAAGTACGGCATGTTCTCGTTGACCTTGCCCGCGAGCTCGATGAACTCGGTGTAGAAGTCGAACTCGCGCGCCTTCCAGGCGAGGTAGAACGGGTCGACGGGGAGACAGTGCCCGCCCAGGCCGGGGCCGGGCTTGAAGCTCATGAAGCCGAACGGCTTCGTCGCCGCCGCCTCGACGACCTCCCAGACGTCGACGTGCATCCGGTCGCACAGCTGCGCGAGCTCGTTGACGAGGGCGATGTTGACCGAGCGGAAGATGTTCTCGAGGAGCTTCGTCAGCTCGGCGGCTTCCGGCGAGGAGACGCTGAAGACGGTGTCGATGGCGCGCTCGTAGAAGGCGACGGCCTTCTCGGTGCACGCGGCCGTCACGCCGCCGACCACCTTCGGCGTCGTCTTGACCGTCCAGTCCTCGCGGCCCGGGTCGATCCGCTCGGGCGAGAAGGCGAGGAAGAAGTCCTTGCCCACCTCGAGGCCGCTCTCGGCCAGGATCGGCAGGACCTCCTCGCGCGTCGTCCCCGGGTAGGTCGTCGACTCGAGGGAGACGAGGTGCCCGGTGCGGAGGCGCTTGCCGAGCTCGCGAGCCGCGGAAAGGACGGTGGAGAGGTCGGGCTCCCGGTTGGCGGAGAGCGGCGTCGGCAGGGCGACGACGATCGCGTTCGCGTCGCGGACCGCGTCGTAGCTCGTCGTCGCGGCGAGCGTGCCCGCCTCGACGAGCGGCCCGAGCGCCTCCGAGGGCACGTCCTCGACGTGGCTCTCGCCGCGGTTCACGGACGCGACGCGCTCCGCATCGATGTCGACGAGAACCACAGGGATACCCGCCTCTGCGAAGCACCGGCCGAGCGGCAGGCCGACGTAGCCCGCCCCGACGATGGCGACTTCAGGCTTCAACACTGGGTTTCAATCGTACAAAGCACGTCAGCGATCAAATCGGCCGCATGGCCGTCCCCGTAAAGCGGCGGGTGCTCGGGGCCGGGCCCCACCTCCTGTGTCGCCGCGACGATCGCGTCCGGATCGGTGCCCACGAGACGGTTCCAGCCCGTCTGCACGGTCTCGACCCATTCGGTGCTGTCGCGCAGCGTCACGCACGGCACCTCGTACCAGTACGCCTCCTTCTGCACCCCGCCGGAGTCGGTGAGGATGACGCGCGCCTGCGAGGCCAGCGCCGCGAAGTCGAGGTAGCCGGCGGGCGGGTCGGGACGGACGTGGCCGGCGAGCCGAAGCCCCTGGCTTTCGAGCGCGCCTGCCGTTCGCGGGTGGAGCGGAAAGACGACGGGCTCCTCCAGGGCGTTCAGCGCTTCGACGATCCTGCCGAGCGCCGGCTGCCGCGTGTTCGCCTCGCGGTGGACGGTTGCGAGGGCATAGGCGCCGGCCTCGACGCCGGCGAGCTCGAGCGCCTGGGACCGCTCGCGTGCGATCGGGGCCAGGCGCAGGTTGGCGTCGAGCATGACATCGCCGACCTGGTGCACGCCTTCGACGATCCCCTCCGTCTGGAGATTCGCGACGGCTGTGTCGGAAGGGGCGAAGAGGAGGCTCGACACGCGGTCGACGAGGACGCGGTTCAGCTCCTCCGGCATCGTCCGGTCGAAAGAGCGTAGGCCGGCCTCGACATGCGCGACCGGGACGCGAAGCTTCGCCGCGGCGAGCGCGCCGGCCAGCGTCGAGTTCGTGTCGCCGTAGACCAGGACGAGATCGGGCTTCTCCTCGACGACCGCCGCCTCGATCCCCGGCAGCATGCGCGCCGTCTGCTCGGCGTGGCTCCCGGAGCCGGCCTCCAGCCGGTGCTGGGGCGGGTCGAGCCCGAGCTCGTCGAAGAAGACCTGCGAGAGCTCGTGGTCGTAGTGCTGGCCGGTGTGGAGGACGACCTCGTCCGCCCGGTTTCGCAAGGCGAGCGAGAGGGGACCCGACTTTATGAACTGCGGGCGGTTGCCGACGATGGAAAGGATTCGCATGTCGACCCCGAATGTAGTTGGCCCATGCCTCTCAAGATCCTTCTAGCCGGCGCACCGCTCATCGTCCGCGGCGTCACGACGGGGAAGACCCTCGTCTGGTACGTGAACTGGCGCCTCGAGCGCGTCTAGCCCCCAAAAGGCCTCGCTACACTCCTCTCCGCGGGGCCGTTAGCTCAGCTGGTAGAGCAGGGGACTCTTAATCCCAAGGTCGCAGGTTCGATCCCTGCACGGCCCACTACGAACGCCTGCCTCCGAGGCGGGCGAAGCCGGTCTCGCCGACGAGGAGTGCGCCCGCCAGGCACGCGAGGCCCCACGCGAGCAGGTCTCCGGAGTTCGAGTCGCTGATCGCCGCGACGACGAAGAGGATGACGGAGGCGATCAGAAGCAGGGCGCGCAGGCCGAGGTTCATCGAGGCTCCTTTCAGGGTTGGCACGCCTCTTATGTCCACGTCGCCTCAGCCGCGAACGCCCCGAGAAGTTCCACTCTCGGCGCAAAGGCCACTTGACGGCGCGCGGTGTCCGACACCGGGGCGTGGCCGTTTGGGACTAGACCTCGCGCACCGTGGTTCGTACGCTCGAGAGCGTGCGGCCCGCGCGTCTCCTTCTCCTCCTCGCCGTCCTGCCTTGTCTCGCCCTCGCTGCCTGCACGGCGACTGAGCCTCAGCCGGGCGAGGCTCAGGGCGGCGTCGTGACCCAGCCCGAGCCCGGTTCGACGACGGAGCAGAAGCCGAAGCACAAGAAGCACGAGCCCAAGCCGCCCCCGGCGGCGCCGCAGCTCCGCGAGGTTGCGCGCGTGATCGACGGCGACACTCTCGAGCTCGCCGGCGGTCGACGCGTCCGCCTCGTCCAGATCGACACGCCCGAGGTCGGAACCGGAGAGTGCTACTCTCGCGCAGCGGCCTCGGCACTGCGCGATCTCGTCCCCGAGGGGAGTGCCGTTCGCCTCGAGGCCGACCCCGCTCTCGACAAGATCGATCGCTACGGGCGAGTCCTGCGCTACGTCTTCCGCGGCGCCGTCAACGTCAATCTCGAGCTCGTCCGGCGCGGAGCGGCGAGCGTTTGGTTCTACGACGGCGACAGGGGCCGATACGCAGACGAGCTCTTGAAAGCGGCGGAGCGGGCGAGCAAGGCCCGCCGGGGAGCCTGGGGAGCCTGCGAGGCCGTGCTCGATCCGAGCGCCGCCTTCACGACCGAGCCGAAGCACAACGATCCCAACCCGCTCACGCTCGAGCAGGGCGGATGCGAGCCGGGCTATGACCCCTGCCTGCCGGTCACGGGCGACCTCGACTGCGCCGACATCGAGGCCCTCGGTCTCGCCCCCGTGCACGTTCGCGGCGCCGATCGGTACCGGATCGACGGGGACGGAGACGGAATCGGCTGCGAATAGGCTTTTAGAAGTGAAGCGGCGGGGACGAATGTGGTAGCTTCGCTAGCTCTCGTGCGGCGTCTCCGAATCCCTCTCGCTCTGCTCGTTCTCGCGCTCGCGGTCGCGGTCGCCGGCTGCGGCACCGAGGAGAGCGCGCCGACCACTCCCGCCGCGACCGGCAGCGGGACGGGGGCGTTCGAGCCGAGCCCCTGCGCGAAGGACGCGCTCCAGCTCGTCAACGACGGCAAGCTCACGATCGGCACGGACAATCCGGCCTACCCGCCGTGGTTCGGCGGCACGCCGCAGGGCCAGTGGAAGATCTCCGACCCCGAGAGCGGCAAGGGCTTCGAGAGCGCAGTCGCCTTCGCGGTCGCGAAGGAGATGGGCTTCACGAAGGACGAAGTCGAGTGGACGGTCGTCCCGTTCAACAACTCCTTCAAGCCCGGCCCGAAGGACTTCGACTTCGACATCAACCAGATCTCGTACACGCCCAAGCGCGCGGAGGCGGTCGACTTCAGCGACTCCTACTACGACGTGAACCAGTCGGTGGTTGCGCTCAAGGACTCGAAGATCGCCAACGCGACGACGCTCGCCGACCTGAAGGACGCGACGCTCGGCGCGCCGGTCGGGACGACGAGCTACGACTACATCACGGAGAACATCCAGCCGAGCTCGCAGCCGCAGGTCTACGACACGCTCGACGCGGGCGTCGCGGCGCTCAAGGCGAAGCAGATCGACGGGCTCGTGGTCGACCTCCCGACGGCGTTCTTCATCACGGCGGTGCAGGTCCCCAACGGCAAGATCGTCGGTCAGTTCCCGACGATCGGCTCGCAGGAGTACTTCGGGATGGTGCTGGCGAAGGACAGCCCGCTGACCGAGTGCGTCAACGAGGGGCTCGCCCACTTGAAGGACAGCGGCGAGCTGGCGCAGATCCAGCAGACGTGGCTCTCCGACAAGGCGAGCGCTCCCGTCCTCCAGTAGCGCCAGAGTTCTAGGCCATGGAAGGCGACCGCCGCTCGAGGATCCTGGGCGGGATGAGCGGGGACGCGCGCAGCGTTCTCATCGCGCTCGTCAGCACGGTCGTCTTCTTCGCCGTCCTGATCCTCGTGGTCACGAACTCGCCGGGCTGGCCCGAGGTCAAGACCGCGTTCTTCAACCGCGAGGTCTTCAGCGACTCGTTCCCCGAGATCCTCCGCGCCTTCTGGCTCAACATCAAGATCTTCTGCGTCGCCGAGGTGTTCATCCTCGCGTTCGCCCTCGTCATCGCCGTGCTGCGGAGCCTCCCCGGCCCCGTGTTCTTCCCGATCCGGGCGCTCGCGATCGCCTACACGGACTTCTTCCGGGGAATCCCGACGATCCTCCTTATCTTCATCCTCGGCTTCGGCGTGCCGGCCCTGGGGCTCTCCGGCGTCCCGACCTCGGCGCTCGTCTGGGCGACCGTGGCGCTGATCATCATCTACTCGGCCTACGTGGCGGAGGTCTACCGGGCCGGTATCGAATCGGTGCATCCGAGCCAGGACGCGGCGGCGCGGTCGCTCGGCCTCTCCCGCGGCCAGTCGCTCCGCTACGTCATCGTGCCCCAGGCCGTGCGCCGCGTCATCCCGCCGCTCCTGAACGACTTCATCGGCCTGCAGAAGGACACGGCGCTCGTCGCGCTCATCGGCCCCGTCGAAGCCTTCCGGCAGGCGCAGATCAACACGTCGGCGACGTTCAACTTCACGCCCTACGTCGCGGCCGCCCTCATCTTCGTCGCGTTCACCATTCCGCTGGCGCGATTGACGGACTACCTCAACGAGCGCAGCCGGCGTCGACGCCTCGCAGCGGGAATCGCGGCGTGACCGCGTCGCCATGCCTCGTCGTCGAGGACCTCCACAAGTCATTCGACAAGCGGGAGGTGCTGAAGGGAATCGACCTCACCGTCGCCGAGCACGAGGTCGTGTGCCTCATCGGCGCCTCCGGCTCGGGCAAGTCGACCCTTCTCCGTTGCATCAACCTGATCGAGCCGATCGATGCAGGACGGATCTTCGTCCTCGGCCGGGAGATCACGAAGCGCGGGCTCGACGTGAACGAGATCCGCCGCGGCATCGGGATCGTCTTCCAGTCGTTCAACCTCTTCCCGCACATGAGCGTGCTCGAGAACGTCACGCTCGGCCCGCGCAAGGCGCTCGGCCTCGCTCGCGCGGAGGCCGATGCACAGGGCGTCGAGCTTTTGCGCCGCTTCGGCCTCGAGGATCGCCGCGACGACTACCCGGATCGGCTCTCAGGCGGGCAGCAGCAGCGCGTGGCGATCGTGCGCGCCCTTGCGATGCAGCCCCAGCTCATGCTCCTCGACGAGGTGACGAGCGCACTCGACCCCGAGCTCGTCGCCGAGGTCCTGAACGTCATCCGCGAGCTCGCCGCGGGCGGGATGACGATGGTGATCGCGACCCACGAGATGGGCTTCGCCGCCGACATCGCCAACCGCGTCTGCTTCCTCGACCAGGGCGTCCTGCTCGAGGAAGGGCCGCCAGAGCAGATCTTCCGCTCGCCGGCCAACCCGCGCACGCAGGAGTTCCTGCAGCGCATCATCGCGGCAGGCCGGCTCTAGTATCGTCACCCCATGGAGTACGCAGCCGTCCTGGGGCCGGACGACGTCCTCACCGAGAAGCCGTTCACCGACGCGGCCAACTCGCTGCGCGAGGTGGACGTGATGCGGCACATGCTGCTCCACGAACGTGAGCGCGCGCTCCAGTGGGTCGACATCGACCCGGGCGGCCACGTCATTCGGGAGCACGACGACGAGGGCCACCGGCACCTCATCGTGATCCCCGACACGGGCCGCCTTCTGGAGACCGAGAATCTCACCGCAGTCGGCTTCTTCGGCGACCCGCGCGACGACGTCGACCACACCATCCTCTTCGAGCTCGAGGACGACCTCATCGAGAGAATGGGCCGGTACGGCGAGGCCGGCCTCCTGAGCTACTACGACGTCGAGCTCGTGAAGGGCGAGTACGGAAACCTCATCCTCTTCGCCACCCCCGACGTGCCGCCGGAGTGGCACCGTGACGAGGTGCACCGGCGCGCGGTCGAGGTCTCCCCGGGCCATTACCACCACGTGCGACTGCACAAGGGCTCGATCCCCGGAAAGCTCCACGACGGCGGCGACATCCGCATCGAGCGGACGAAGTACTTCGACTTCGACACCGGCAACGGAACCTGGTTCGGCCTGCGGGAATTCGTCTAGCCGTCCCATGCCTCGCGATCCGAAGCACGACATCCTCTTCGAGCCCGTCCGCATCGGGCCGAAGACGATGCGCAACCGCTTCTACCAGGTGCCGCACTGCACCGGGTTCGGCGCCGAGAAGCCGGGCTCGCAGGCGCGCTTCCGCGGGATGAAGGCCGAGGGCGGCTGGGCGGCGGTGAACACCGAGGAAGCCCTGATCTCGAGCGAGACCGACTACTGGCCCGTCGTCTCGACGCGGGTCTGGGACGCCGACGACCTCCGCAACCTCTCGCTCATGTGCGACGAGGCGCATAAGCACGATTCGCTCGCCGGGATCGAGCTCACGCACGGCGGCGTCCATGCGGATGGACGCGAGTCGCGTCGCCCCTCGCTCGGGCCATCGCAGCTCGCGAGTGACTACCACCCGTTCGTCGTCCCGAAGAGAATGGAGCTCTCCGACATCCGGCGGGTGCGTGAGGACTGGGTGCGCGCCGCGAAGCTCTCGCGCGACGCGGGCTTCGACATCGTCTACGTCTACGGCGGCCACAGCTACCTGCCGCTGCAGTTCCTCTCGCCCTTCTACAACAAGCGCACCGACGCCTACGGCGGCTCGCTCGAGAATCGGGCGCGCTTCTGGATCGAGACGCTCGAGGAAGTCCGCGCCGCGGTGGGAGACGACTGCGCGATCGCGGTTCGGTTCTGCGTCGAGGCGCTCGGTCCCGCCGGGGTCGAGCTCGAGGAGGGGATCGGGTTCGTCGTCCTGGCCGATCACCTCGTCGACCTCTGGGACGTCAACGTCGGTTCGATCACCGACTGGTCGAAGGACTCCGGCGCATCGCGCTTCTTCCCCGAGGGCTACCAGCTCGAATGGACCGGCCGCGTGCGCGAGGTGACCGCCAAGCCGATCGTCGGCGTCGGCCGCCTGACGAGCCCGGACCGCATGGCGGAGATCATCCGGAGCGGGGCGTGGGATCTGATCGGCGCCGCGCGGCCCTCCATCTCCGACCCCTTCCTCCCGAGGAAGATCGAGGAGGGGCTCTACGGCGAGATCCGCGAGTGCATCGGCTGCAACGTCTGCATCATGAAGGCCGAGTGGGGCAACCACATCGGCTGCACCCAGAACGCGACCGCGGGGGAGGAGTACCGCCGCGGCTGGCATCCCGAGCGCTTCGAGCCGGCGGCCAACGCCGACAACGACGTGCTGATCGTCGGGGCCGGGCCTGCGGGGATGGAGTGCGCGATCGTGCTCGGCAAGCGCGGCTTCCGGCGCGTCCATCTCGTCGACGCGGCATCCGAGATCGGCGGCGTCATGCGCTGGGTGCCGAAGCTTCCGGGCCTCGGCGAGTGGGGCCGCTTCCTCAACTGGCGCGCCGTGCAGCTCGAGAAGCTCAAGAACGTCGAGGTCATCACCGGGACGGAGCTCTCGGCGAAGGACGTGCGTGAGTACGGGGCCGAGATCGTCGTCGTCGCCACGGGCGCACGCTGGTCGACCGACGGGCTGAACGCCTACACGCACGCTCCGATCCCCGGAGCCGACGCATCGCTTCCGTACATCCTCACGCCGGAGCAGATCATGCTCGAAGGGAAGTCCGTGCCGGGCAAGCGCGTGGTCGTCTACGACGCCGAGGGGTACTTCACCGCCGCGGGGCTCGCCGAGAAGCTCGTAGGCGAGGGCCACAAGGTGGAACTGGCCACGTGCCTCGAGCGTATTGCTCCGGTGACGGATGAGACGCTCGAAGGCCCGATGCTTCGCCAGCATCTCCACGACGTGGGCGTGAGGCAGCGCGCCGGATTCCTCGCGACCGAGATCGGCGAGGGCTTCGTCCGCGGTCAGGACGAGTTCGGGGAGCCGCTCGAGCTCGAGGCCGACGCGATCGTGCTCGTCACGCAGCGGCTCTCCAACGAGGCGCTCTATCTCGAGCTCGTGGAGGATCCCGACGCCCTGCGGGCCGAAGGCGTCGACGCCCTCTACAGGATCGGAGACTGCGTCGCGCCCAGGATCATCGCCGAGGCCTCCTACGACGGGCACCGCCTCGCCCGCGAGATCGACTCGGACGACCCCGCCACGCCGCTCCCCTACACGCGCGAGCGCATCATCCTCGAGTCGGCCGCGATCGGCTCCTAGTCACGTGCGCGGGCTGGGCGCCGCTCTCTGCGTGACTGTTTTCATCCTCACCGCCTGCACGTCGGATGACGGAAGCGAGGCGGCACCGACCGCGCAGCCCGCGAGCGGGATGGCTTTTCGAGAGATCCTCGGCGGGCTGGACTCGCCGCTCGGCATCGCCTCGACGCCGAGTGAGCCCGACCGGCTCTTCGTCGTCGAGCAGCAGGGCCTCGTGCGCGTCGTCGAGAACGGGAAGCTCCTGCCGGATCCCTTCCTCGATGTCCGGGATCAGGTCGTGAGCGGTGGCGAGCAGGGGCTGCTCTCGCTCGCCTTCGACCCCGACTACGAGTCCAACCGGCTCTTCAACGTCGATTACACGGATACGAACGGAGACACCCGCGTCGTCCAGTACGAAGCGGCCGCGTCGGGCCCGGTGAAGCGGCGCGAGCTCCTCTTCGTCGACCAGCCCTACGCGAACCACAACGGCGGGCAGCTCGCGTTCGGGCCCGACGGGAGGCTCTATGTCGGCATGGGCGACGGCGGCTCGGGGGGCGATCCGGAGAACCGCGCTCAGAATCTGGACGAACGGCTCGGCAAGCTTCTGTCGATCGACCCCGGCGGCGCCGGTGACTGGCGGATCGAGGGCTACGGGCTGCGCAACCCGTGGCGCTTCTCCTTCGATCGAGAGACCGGGGACCTCTGGATCGGCGACGTCGGCCAGGGCGAGTGGGAGGAGATCGATCACACGCCCAGGGACAGCCCGGGCCTCGAGAACTACGGGTGGGACGTCTACGAGGGCAAGCACCTCTACGAGAACAAGGACCCAAATCCGGCAGGACGGCTCGTCGCGCCGGTGTACGAGTACAGCCACGACGAGGGCTGCTCGGTCACGGGCGGCTACGTCTACCGCGGTGAGGCCGTGCCCGCCGCGCAGGGCCGCTACTTCTTCGGCGACTACTGCAGCGGCACGGTGTGGAGTCTCCGCCTAGAAGGCGAAACGGCGCGTAACGTGGAGAAGGTCGGGGCGATCGACCAGCTAAGTGCGTTCGGCGAGGACGCAGCGGGCGAGCTCTACGCCGCGTCGCTCGACGGCAGGCTTTACGAGCTCGTGTCGCGCTAGCGCAGTCCGACGACGACCTGCTCGCCCTTCGCGTCCGTGAGCGGCGTGAGGTCGGGGTTCAGCGCGAAGAGCCGGGCGAGCGAGATTCCCTGGGACGAAGCGATGCCACGAAGCGTGTCGCCGCGCTGCATCGTGTAGAGCACAGGTTGTGGGCCGGCCGGGACGACCGCGGTGGCCTCTGAGCTCCCGTCGGTCAACACCGGGGAGAGGAGCACGAACGCGACGGCGACCGCGACCGCATAGCTCGCGATCGCGACGAAGCGGGTTCCTTGACGGGCCGCTGCCGCCGCAAAGTCGTGGTGGGTCTGCCGGGGTTGGACGTAAGCCACGTGAGAGCAACATGCGCACCCTTGCCGTTTCTGAAACGTGCTCCCGCTACGCTGCCACCGTGGCCGATCACCGCACGAAGTGGGAAGAGGACAACGCCTCTTCCGTGAACCCCGGGGCGATCGTCGCCGCGGGCGTTCTGATCATCTTCCTGGTCGGCCTGGCTCTGCTCTTCGCGCTGACCTAGGCGACCAGTGCGGGCCGGCCTTCGAGCTCGGCCTGGAGCTCCTCGCAGACGCGGTCTGCGACCGCAACGAACGCGCGCGCGGCGGGCGCGTGGTAGCGCTCCTTGTGCCAGGCGATCCCGATCTCGCGCGGGGGAATCCGCGGGTCCACCGGAAGGGCCAGCACGCTGTCGTCCCTCGTCTCGACGGTGAGCCGCGGCACGAGGGCCGAGCCTACGCCTGCAGCGACCATGCCCTGGATGGTCGTGTTGTCGTCCGAGCGAAAGACGATCTGCGGCTCGAGGCCCGTCCCCCGGAAGCGCTCCTCGACCGCGTGGATGCTCCGGCACTGCCGGTAGCCGATCAGGGGCACGGCGGCAATCTCCTTCAGGCTCGGCGGGTTCTTCGTCCCCGCCAGCGGCGACTCCGGCCTGACGAGGAGGACGTAGGGGTCTTCCATCAGCCTCCGCGTGTCGAAGGGGCCGTCCTCCACGGGGAGCATCACGAAGGTGACGTCGAGCTCGCCGCGCTCGACGAGGCCGAGGAGCTCGGCGTCGTCGGTCGACTCGGTGAGCTGGATGGAGACGAGCGGCCACGCGCCGGCGAACTCGAGCATGACGCGCGGAAGAACCCGGGCACCGACGCTCTGGTAGGTGCCGACGCGGAGCGTGCCGGCGGATCCCTCCGAGTACGCTGCGAGGTCGGCCTGGGCAGCTTCGAGGCGCGCGACGATGCCCTCCGCGTGCCCGAGCAGGAGCCTGCCGGCGTCGGTCAGAGAGACGGGACGCGGACCTCCGGGACGCTCGACGAGGCGCTCGCCGACGATGCGCTCGAGCGCCGCGATCTGCTGCGAGACCGCGGACTGCGAGTAGCCGAGAGCGATCGCCGCCCCGCCGAACGAGCCCTCGCGTGCCACCGCCTGGAGCGCCGCCAGGTGGCGCAATTCGACACCGAGCCATCCATCAGGTTTCATGATCGACATGAATCATAACTCGATTTGCTCTTATGAAAATCGTCTGCCACGGTGAGTCCAATGGTCGAGCTTTTCCTCATCGCATTCCTCTGCCTCATGGGTCCGCTCGCCTACGTCTACGGCGCCGATTCACGCACCGGAGACAGCCGCGGCGGCTGGCCCGGCGAGCGGCGACGGTAGTTCCGCCACGCGGCTAGGCTCCGCCTGTGAAGGCGGCGCTCATCCGTGAGATCGGCGGGACCGCCGAGCCCGGCGACGTCGACGCGCCCGAGCGCGAGGACGGCCGCGCCCTCGTCGAGATCCACGCCGTCCCGCTGAACCCCATCGACATCGCGCTCGCGACGGGCAAGCACTACCTCGGCCCCCCGAAGACCCCGTACATTCCCGGCTCCGAGGGAGTCGGCGTCGTGGTCGAGGCGGAGTCCCTCGCGCCGGGCACGCGTGTCTACGTCTCCGACGACGGCCTTGGCGGCCGGGGGCGCGACGGCACGCTGGCCGAACGGGCGACGGTCCGCGAGGAGGAGGCGCTCGTCCTTCCGGACGAGGTCTCCGACGAGCTCGCCGGCGCCTGCGGGACAGCCGGACTCGCGGGCTGGCTCCCGGTGTGCTGGCGCGCCGCGACCGGTCCCGGCGACCGCGTCCTCGTGCTCGGGGCGACCGGCACTGTCGGTCTCGCCGCCGTCCAGGCCGCGCGCGTCATGGGCGCCGAGCGCATCGTCGCGGCCGGCCGCCGGCCCGAAGGCCTCGAGGCCGCAAAGGAGGCCGGGGCGGACGCGGTCGTTCGGCTCGACCAGGATGACGTCGCCGCAGCGTTCAAGGACGCCGCCGGCGGGAACGGCCCGACGGTCGTGATCGACCCGCTCTGGGGCGAGCCTCTCGTCGCGGCCACGGAGGCTGCAGCGCCGGGTGCGCGGATCGTCCAGATTGGACAGTCGGCCGGGCCGACCGCCACGCTCGCCTCCGGGATCGTCCGCGGCAAGCAGCTCGAGATCTACGGCTATTCGAACTTCGTCGTTCCGGCCGAGACGCGTCGGGCCGCCTACGCCGAGCTCGTGTCGCACGCCGCGCGCGGCGAGTTCAGCTTCCCGATCGAGACCTATCCGCTCGAGCGGGTCTCGGAGGCCTGGGCGCGCCAGGCCGAGGGGCCAGGCGCGAAGCTCGTCGTGCGTCTCGTCTGATAGCCCGTAACCGGACCGGCCTCTTCGTCGTTAACGCACCAACCGAACGAGGAGGACGTATGTACATCGGTGGCGGAGTTATCGTCCTGATACTCATCATTCTCCTGCTGATCTGGCTCTTCTAAAACGGCAGGCGCGCGCTCGTGAAAGCGGGCGCGTGGCACATTCAGAGCAGAAAAAAGGGCGGCCCGAGAGCCGCCCTTTTCCTTTTCGGCGCGCGTTGCGCGCGCGTCCTACGGCATAGGTCGTCGGTCGTAATACGGGTCGGACCCCTCGCGGTAGACGGTCTCGCGGCGCCAGCCGCCGAAGCCGCCCCACGTCGACCAGAAGATGAGCGAGAGCAGAAGACCGAGAATGCCGACGATCATCAGGATGATGCCCACCATGTTGAGGTCGATGCCGTTCGTGTCCACGCTCACGGCCCACGCGAGAATCGCGCCGACCGCGATGAGGAAGATGCTCACACCAAGTCCCATGTAGTTAGCCTCCTTGAGGGTCTTGGGAAGAACGTTCGAGCCCCTAACCGGGATACGGTTGCGTTAGGGTTTCTGCGGCTTAGTCATTCCGCGGCTCTTCGTGCGTAAACGCTCGATCATTCAGATGGTGTTGGTGGGTGCCGCCGTGGGGGTGGCGCTCGCCCTCGTCGCCGTTCTCATCCCGTGGCTTCCTCCGGCCGACTCCGCCGAGGCCCTGAAGATCGACAACGTCTACTGGTTCGTCACGATCATCTGCATCGTCATCTTCGCCCTTGTGGCGGGGGTCTCGCTCTTCGCGGTCTGGAAGTTCCGGGCGCCGCCCGACGACATGGACGACGGCCTGCCGATCCACGGCCACACGGGGCTCGAGGTCGTGTGGACGGCGGTTCCGGCCGCCCTCGTCACGGCCATCACGATCTACAGCGGCGTCGTCCTGAACCAGATCGACACCGTGCCTGCGAACCACCGTGTCGTCGAGGTGACCGGGCAGCAATTCGCGTGGTCCTTCCACTATCCCGACTCGAAGGTGACGAGTGGCGTGCTCGCCCTTCCGATCGGCCAGACCACAGAGCTGAAGCTGCAGGCCAAGGACGTGATCCATTCCTTCTGGGTGCCGGAGTGGCGGATGAAGGAGGACGCGGTCCCCGGGATCACGACCGACGTGCTCGTCACGCCCACGAAGGAAGGGACATTCACCGTCATCTGCACCGAGCTCTGCGGGCTCGGGCACGCGCTCATGCGCGCGCAGGCGCTCGTGCTCTCGCAGGCGGACTTCGAGAAGTGGGTCGCCGACGAGAAGGCGAAGGCAGCTGCCTCGGGGTCAGCGGCCGGCAAGACGCTCTTCACTCAGCAGTGCGGCTCCTGCCACCGGCTCGCCGACGCGGGCACCGAGGGAGAAGTCGGTCCCGATCTCGATAAGGTGCTTGTCGGGAAGAACGCGGACTTCATCCACGAGTCGATCGTCAACCCGAACGCCGAAATAGCTCCCGGATTCCAGCCCAACGTGATGCCAGGCACCTTCGGTGAGTCGCTCACGGACGCCCAGCTCGAGAGCCTCGTCGACTACCTCGTGAAGACGGCGGGGAAGAGTTAGTGCCCCACCCAGCAATACACGCCTGCTTCTCGCCCGCGATCACGCGGCGCCCTGCGTCGTCCTCAGTCGCCCCGGCAATGGCCATTACCGGGGCTCCCTGCGTCCTCGCAGCGCTTGGTGCTCGCGACCGAGAAGCGGGGCAGCATCACTGGGAGGGGCACTGATGGCTGTCGTCCACGAGCACGAGCACGCGACGACGCACGCCGCGCCGCCGCCGAGGGGCAAGTGGCGCCGCCGCCTGACCACGGGTGGCTGGATCCGCGCTGCCTGGGTGACGCCGCTCGCGTTCGGGCTCGCGACGCTCCTCGTCATCGGCTGCCGCGCGGCGCTCGACTACTCGCCGCTCTGGGAGTTCCAGGTGCTCCTGACCGCGTGGATGGTGATCGTCCCGCTCGGGTTCCTGATCGGGATCGGCGGCTTCGACTACTGGTTCTACTGGGCGTCCGGCCGGCCGACGAGGCCCGAGGATCACTCCGGGCATGGCGCCCGCTCGTGGAAGGACTACTTCCGCGTCAACACCGATCACAAGGTGATCGGTGTCCAGTACCTCGTGACGACGATCTTCTTCTTCGTCACCGCGGGCCTCATGGCGATGTTCATGCGCGCCGAGCTCGCCCGGCCCGGGATGCAGTTCGTGGACAACAACACGTTCAACGGGCTCTTCTCCGTGCACGCGTCGCTCATGATCTTCCTATTCGTGATCCCCGCTTTCGCGGGGCTCGGGAACTACGTCATCCCGCTCATGCTGGGCGCGCCGGACATGGCGTTCCCGCGCCTGAACGCGCTCTCGTTCTGGCTCTTGCCGATCGCGGGCTTCATCATGCTCGCGAGCTTCCTCGTGCCGGAAGGCGGCGCCTTCGCGGCGGGCTGGACGAACTACGTGCCGCTCTCGGTGCAGCAGCCCCCGGGCAATCTCTTCTTCCAGATGGCGGTCCAGTGGGCGGGCGCCTCATCGATCATGACGGCGCTCAACTTCCTGGTCACCATCATCACGATGCGCGCGCCGGGAATGTCCTTCTGGCGCATGCCGCTCCTCGTGTGGGCGAACTTCGCGACGTCGACCCTGGTCGTCCTCGCGACGCCGTTCATCGCCGGCTCGCAGTTCTTCATCCTCTTCGACCGCGTCCTGCACACGAACTTCTTCGAGCCGGGAGGTGACGGGTACGCGCTCGGGTACCAGCACATCTTCTGGTTCTACTCGCACCCGGCGGTCTACATCATGATGCTGCCCGGATTCGGGATCGCGTCGGAGGTGATCGCGGTCTTCGCCCGGAAACCGGTCTTCGGCTACCGGCTCATGGCCCTGTCGCTGATGGCCATCCTCGTCCTCGGCTTCTCGGTGTGGGCCCATCACATGTTCGTGTCCGGGATGTCGCCCTGGCTCCGCATCCCGATGATGGCGACGACGATGCTCATCGCCATCCCGACGGGCATCAAGGTGTTCAGCTGGCTCGCGACGCTTTGGGAGGGGCGCATCCACTTCAAGACGCCCATGCTGTTCGCACTGGGCTTCGTGTCGATGTTCGTGATCGGCGGGCTTTCCGGCGTCTACCTGGGCTCGATCCCGATCGACATCCACGCGAGCGACACCTACTTCATCGTCGCCCACATCCACTACGTCCTCTTCGGCGGCTCCCTCTTCACGATCTTCGCCGGGATCTACTACTGGTTCCCGAAGATGACCGGCCGCATGTACAACGAGCGGCTGGGGAAGCTCCACTTCTGGCTCACGTTTGTGGGCTTCAACGTCACGTTCTTCCCCATGCACTGGCTCGGGCTCCAGGGGATGCCGCGGCGCGTCTCCGACTACGCGGACCGTTTCGGGAGCCTGAACTTCGTCATCAGCGTCGCGTCCTTCGCGCTCGGTGCCTCGACGATCGTCTTCCTCTACAACATGATCGTCAGCTGGCGACGCGGCCCGATCGCCCCTGCAAACCCGTGGCGGGCCCTGACCCTCGAGTGGCAGGTCTCCTCCCCGCCGCCGACCTTCAACTTCGACGAGATCCCGCAGGTCGTCGGCAGTCCGTACGAGTACGGCGTGCGGGGGGCGCGCCACGCCGTCTTGAACGGTGACCGTGCCGAGGTGCCCGAACGCGAACAGGTGATCTCGCACTGATGGCCGAGCCTCGCCACATCCTCGTCGTCGCGAACGAGACCGTGGCCGGGAAGTCGCTCATCGACGCGCTGCGCACCCGTGCCGCCGACGGGCCGATCCGCGTGACCGTGATCAGCCCACAGAACGAGCCGCGGGCCGGCTTCGTCGTCTACGCCGACAGCCGGCGCTCGAGCGCCGAGCGGCGCCTGCGGCGGACCCTCGACCTTCTCCACGAGGCCGGAATCGCCGCGCGCGGCGCCGTGGTCGACCCCGATCCGCTGCAGGCGATCAAGGACGCGATCCACGAATACGAGCCCGACGAGATCATCATCTCCACGCATCCCGGCGAGATGAGGTCGAGCTGGCTGCGGGCGAACCTGATCGAGCGCGCCCGCAAGGCGACGGACAAGCCGGTCGACCACGTGGTCGTCGACCTCGAGTCTCCGAGGGAGCGCGCCCACGTCCTCGTGCTCGCCAACCAGACGGTCCTCGGCCAGCCGCTCGTCGACGCGATTCACGAGCGAAGCGCCGCCACTCCGGCGGAGTTCACGGTGGTCATCCCGGCCGACGCCGTCGGCGCCGAGCGGAGGCTCAACACCATCTGCCGCCTCATGGCCGATGCGGGGATCCGGGCGAGCGGCCATCTAGGCGACCCCGATCCCGTCGTCGCCGTGGAGAACGCGATCCACGACGAGCAGGTCGACGAGATCATCGTCTCGACGTTCCCCGAGGCGACCTCGGGCTGGCTTCGCCGCGACGTCCTCGGCCGCATCAAGTCCTTCGGGCTTCCGGTCACGCACGTCGTCGTCACCCAGCAGGAAGCCGAAGCCGCGCAGGTGGTCGCGTGAGCGCCCATGCGGAAGCGCACGGCGCGCATCCTCCCGTAGCGAACCGCAGCTCACGCGTCGATTCGCGGCTCCTCGGCATCTACTTCTTCATCGCGTCGGAGGTCATGCTCTTCGGGTCGTTCTTCTCGGCCTACTTCTTCGCGCGCGTGGCCGTCCCGCACGACGAGTGGCCGCCGAAGCCGTACGAGCTCCCGGTCTACCTCGCCCTTCTGAACACGATCATCCTCGTGTCCTCGAGCTTCACGATGCACTGGGCGCTCCAGTCGATCAAGCGCAACAACCGCTCCGGCCTCATCGCCGGCCTGGCGATCACGTTCGGGCTCGGCCTGACGTTCCTTCTGATCCAGGCACGTGAGTACACGCGGATCGGTTTCAGCCCGCACGATCTCGCCTTCGGCACGACGTTCTTCGGCCTGACGGGGCTGCACGGATGCCACGTGTTCCTCGGGCTGACGTTGCTCGGAATCGCGCTCGTCCGCTCGCTCCGCGGCCACTACGGGCCGGCCGGGCACGATCACCTGGGAGTGGAGATCCCGGGGATCTATTGGCACTTCGTGGACGTAATGTGGATCGTGGTGTACACCACGGTCTACGTCCTCTAGCCAGGGGAGGTACACATGCGAAACCCGGTGCGGACCGAGGCTGAGGCCTTCAGCTTCGTCATCGCCGTGGTCGCTCTCTTCGCCGCCGTGGCGCTCGTCGGCATCTTCGTCAACGGCTGGGCGGCGCTCGTCGCATTCGTCGTCCTCGCGCCCGTCGTCGGCTACCGCTACTTCTCGAGCGACCCCAAGGTCGTCGAGCCGGCGGTCTGGGACCGCAGCCGGGACGCCGACGGGCGGCACCGGATCCTCGTCGTCGCGAACGAGACCGTCGCGGGGCGCTCGTTGCGTGACGAGGTGGTGCGCCGGGCGGTGGAGCGCGATGCCCAGGTACTCGTCGTCACGCCCGCCCTGAACACGCGCATCCGCCACTGGACCTCCGACGAGGACACCGCGCGGGGCGCGGCCCAGGCCCGTCTCGACGAGTCCCTCGCTGCCCTGTCACGCGACGGGATCGATGCGCAAGGCACCGTCGGGGACGATGATCCCTGCCAGGCGATCGAGGACGCTCTGCGGATGTTCGCGGCCGACGAGATCGTCGTCTCGACGCACCCGGCCGGCCGGTCCAACTGGTTGGAACACGGCGTCGTCGAGCGCGCCAAAGAGCGGTTCGACCTCCCCATCACGCACGTGGTCGTCGACCTCGAGCGCGAGGCCGGGGCGAGGCGAACCGCCTAGCGCAGCTCGTCGCGCAGGAGGTCCAGCAGGAGGCCGTCGTGGAAGGTTCCGTCGGGCCCGCGCTCGTACGAGCGCATGACGCCGACCCGCTTGAAGCCGATGCTCTCGTAGGCTCTGACGGCACGCGCGTTCGCCGCGGCCGGGTCGATGATCAGGCGGTGGTGGCCGCGCTCCTCGAAGAGATGGCGCGCGACGAGCCGAAGCGCCTCACGGCCAAGGCCCTGGTTCTGGCTCTCCGTGGCGAGGAAGAGGTCCATCCCGGCGTGGCGGTAGTCCGGAGTGTCCTCTTCGTAGAAGCCGATCGCACCGGCGAGCGCACCTTCGACCTCGATCGCAAACCCCGTCACCTCCGGATCGGAGATGAACTCGTCGGCCGACTCCTCCGCCGGGCTCATGCCGAACCACCGCGCAACTTCGGGCTCCTCCAGAATCTCGACGAGACGAGGCTTGTCCCGCTCCTCGAGCGGCCGAAGGGTGACGCGCTCCCCGCGGAGCGTCGTCATCAGGGAGTGGTGGTCGCGCCCGTGGCGCCGGCTGTGCCCGTTCCGCCCGCCGCTTGCGGCGGCAGGCCGGCGACGGACGCGACGTAGGCCGCGATGTTGTGCAGCTCCTCGTCCGTGAGCGCCTGCGGGCCGGTGTCGAAGCGGGGCATCGGTGGGGCCGCGAGCCTCATCTGGTCGAGCGTGACGTCGAAGATCGTGCTTTCGTCGAAATCTCCGCCCTTCTCCGTGCGCGAGGCGCGGAACGCATCGTCGAGGTTCGGGCCGACGTTCGCAACCGTGCCCGCGTCGGCGAGCGCGTGGCAGCCGCCGCAGTTCTGGGAGAAGAGCGTCTTGCCGGCGTTCGTGTCCGCTCCGCTCGAGTCGACCGCCCGGCCCGCGCAGCCCGCAGCCAGGAGCGCGGCTCCGGCGAGCACCAGGGGGAGAAGTGCGCGGAGCGTCAAAAGCTACGTCTGGGCCTGTGCCTCCTGGCCGACGCTCTCCACGGCCTCGGCACGCGACTCGTAGATGGGGAAGACCTTGTTCAGGCCCGTGATCTCGAAGATCTTCGTGATGTTCCGGTCGTTGCAGACGAGCGAGAGCCTTCCCCCGTTCGGGCGCAGGCGCTTGACGCCTCCGACGAGCACTCCGAGCGTGGTCGAGTCGATGAAGGTGGTGTCGGAGAAGTCGACGACGACCTCCTTGGCGCCCTGGCCGATCACTTCAAGCAGCTGCTGCTTGAACTCCGGCGCGGTGTAGAGGTCGACCTCTCCCGTCAGGGCGATGACGTACGCGTCGTTGGCGAGCTCTTCGGTCTTGATGTCGAAGTTCATGTGTCCCCTTGGGTCGTTCGAGCAGGTGGAGCTTAACCGCTTGGCAGCAACGAGGAACCTGCCTTCTGCTGCGCGGCGAGAATCTTCAGCTGCTGCTTGACGAGCGGAGCGCTCGCATCGTCCGGGGCGAGCGCGAGGAACTGCCGGTACGCGGCGATCGCCGCCTCGATGTCGTTGGCGCTCTGCGAGGCCACGCCGAGCTGGAGGAAGACGCTCGGATCGTTTGGTGTGAGGAGGGTGAGGTCCTGGTAGACCTTGGCCGCCTCGCGGTAGGCGTTCTGGGCGCGGAGGTTCGCCGCCGAGGCGCGGTTGTTCGCGTCCGTCGAGATGACCTCCGCGATCTTGTTCCCCTGTACTTGCTGGAGGAAGGGCGAGTCCGTAGGTGCCTGTGGCTGCGCCGCGGACGCCTGCGCCGCGACGATCTGCGCCTGTTGCGCCTCGTTCCGCGCCTTGGTGGCGGCCGCGCCCCAGAGGGCGGCGAGCTGCTGCAGCGCCGTTGCGTCCTTCGGGTTCGCGGTCGTGTACTTCTGCAGGACCGCGATCGCCGCGGTCGTCTGGCCTGCCGTCTGCAGGCCGTTCGCATACGCGATCTGCGCGTTCGCGTCCTTGGGATTCTTGGCCGCATCCTCCTTCAGGGAGTCGAGGTCCTGGCCCCCGCTCGAGCCCGAGAAGATGTCGCGCAGGACGTCGCCGATGCTCGTTCCGCCGACGCCGGTGCCGACCCCGAAAGCGACGAAGCCGAGGGCGAACGCGATCGCGAGGAGGAGGAAGACCCACTTCGCCTTGCGGCGAAGCTTGGGGAAGAACATCAGGTCTTCGGCGCTCGAGGCACTGCGGCGCGCGCGCGTGCGCGATGTCTTGCGGCGCTGTGCCTGGGCTCGGGCCATGCGGTGGGATCCTCCTTGATGCTTCGGGGGGCGGGCGACGCTGTACGCTCCGCGACTGTGGAGGATACCGAGAAAATCTCCGCTCACCCCTTCCCTAAGATCGAGCTCCACGTCCACCTCGAGGCGACCGTGCGCCCCGAGACGCTTCTCGAGATCGCGCGCCGCAACGACTTCGTCCTCCCCGCCGACACCGTCCAGGGCATCCGCGAGCTCTACCGCTACCGGGACTTCGACCACTTCATCGAGGTCTGGATCCTGACGACGAACGCGCTCCAGACCGCCGACGACTTCCGCCAAGTGGTCGTCGACTACGCGGCGGAGGCGAAACGGCACGGAGCGGTCTACGTCGAGGGGATCTTCTCGCCGATCGAGCGCACGTGGCGCGGCGTCTCCTGGGACGACCTCTTCTCCGGCTATTGCGACGGTGCCCAGGAGGCGCGGGAGCTCCACGGCGTCGAGGTGCTCCTCACCCCCGACGTCACGCGCGGCGCGCCGGTGGAGGACGGGTTCGAGCTCGTTCGCCGGGCGACCAAGTACAGGGAACGCGGCATCGTCGGCATCGGGCTCGGCGGCGAGGAGGCGCCCTACCCGCCGGAGAAGTTCACGGATGTCTTCGCGCTCGTGCAGGAGGAGGGCTTCGGCTCGGTGCCACACGCCGGCGAGGTCGTCGGCCCGGCGTCGATCCGCGGTGCGCTCGACTGCCTGCATCCCGACCGGATTCGCCACGGCATCCGCGCCGTGGAGGATTCCGCCCTGCTCGAGGAGCTCGCGGACCGGCGGGTCGTGCTTGACGTCACGCCCCTCTCGAACCTGCGCACAGGTGTCGTCCCCTCGCTGGACGAGCATCCGCTCCCCGAGCTCGTGGCCGCCGGGATCCCGTGCACGGTCTCGACGGACGACCCCGAGATGTTCGACACCGATCTGACCCGCGAATACGACGCCGTGCTCTCGCTGGGAATGGACCCGGAGGCCCTCTACCAGGCGGGCGTCGAGGGCGCGCTCTGCAGCGACGAGACGCGGGCCCGCCTACGGGAGATCGGCGAGGCCTACGACTGGTCGGCGATCAGCGGCGCGCCGATCAGCCCGGCCGCTCGCCAGCGCTTCTCGAAGTAGACCGCGGCCCAGATCGAGCCCTCGTAGAGGATCAGGAGCGGGATCGTCTCGAAGACGAGCGAGACCGGATCGACCGTGGGCAGGAGAGCCGCGCCGATGATCACGATCGCGATGCCGATACGGCGATTGCGGCGCAGAGCGTCCGAGGTGAGGACACCGAGCCGCACGAGGGCGAGAACGAAGATCGGCAGGATGAAGACGAGGCCGATGGCGAGGAGCGTGTACGCGACGAACGAGTAGTAGTAGCTCGCGCGAATCTGGATGTTGAAGAACTCGTCGTTGTAGGTCGTGAGAAAACCGAGCGCGCGCGGGAGCACGATGTAGTAGCCGAACGCCACGCCTCCGGCGAAGAGAACCGTGGCGATGAGGACGAAGACGGCGACCAGCCGCTGGGCGTTCTCCTCGAAGGCCGGGGCGAGAAAGCTCCAGAGCTGCCAGAGGACGACCGGGAGCGAGAGCGCGATCGCCGCGATGAAGACGACCTTGACCGTCGTGAAGAACGGCTCCGTGACGCCGAAGGTGACGAGCTGCCCGTCGCGCGCCTCCGGCAGGGGCTGCGCCAACCAGCGGAGGATGTCGTCGTTGAAGACGTAGGCGCCGACGAACGCGACGATCACGGCGATGATCGAGACGATGAGGCGCGAGCGAAACTCGTCGAGGTGCTCGACGAGCGTGACGCTGTCCTCGTGCTTCAGACGACGCGGGAGCCGCGCCATGGCCGTGGGCTAGGCGTTCTCGCTCTTCGGCTGCGGCTGCGGCTGAGCCTCGGTCGTCGAGGCCTGCGTCACGGGCGTGGCCGGCGTCGGGGCGGTGGTGACTTCCTTCTGCTCCGGCTCGCTCGTGGTGACCGCGTCCTTGAACTCCCGCATGCCGCGTCCCAGGGAGCGTCCCATCTCCGGCAGGCGCTTGGCTCCGAAGAGAAGGAGCAGCACGACGAGGATGATGATTATCTCAGGCCATCCCAGGGGACCCATGCATCGATGGTAGCACGGTGCCTACGAAGGGGACACCGAGGGTGAATCGCTACACTTGAGGTGTCACAAGCGCCTGGCTCTGGGCTAGGTGCGCCCTAGTGAAAGGCTGTCACGAACTTGGCTTTGCTCCAGATCAAAGACCTGCACGTCGCCACTGAGGATGGCACGGAAATCGTCCGTGGAGTCGACCTCGAGGTGGACACGAACCAGGTGCACGCGATCATGGGCCCGAACGGCTCGGGCAAGTCCACGCTTGCCTACGCGCTCGCCGGACACCCCGCCTACGAGATCACCGGCGGCGACATCCTCATGGGCGGCGAGAGCGTCGTGGACATGGGGGCGGACGAGCGCGCGCAGCGCGGCCTCTTTCTCGCCTTCCAGTACCCGCATGCGGTCCCGGGCGTCACGGTCGCAAGCTTCCTTCGCTCCGCGGTCAACGCGGTTCGCAAGGCCAAGGCAGGCGGCGAGGACGACCCCGTCAAGATCCCCGAGTTCCGCAAGGACCTGACGGCGGCCATGGAGATGCTCAAGGTGCCCAAGGAGATGTCCGGCCGTTATCTGAACGACGGCTTCTCGGGCGGCGAGAAGAAGCGTGTCGAGATCCTGCAGATGGCGATGCTCAAGCCGCGGATCGCCGTTCTCGACGAGACCGACTCCGGTCTCGACATCGATGCTCTGCGCATCGTTGCCGGCGGCGTCAAAGAGCTCGTCGGCGCGGACATGGGCGCCCTCGTGATCACGCACTATCAGCGCATCCTCGAGTACATCAAGCCGGACTTCGTGCACGTCTTCGTCGACGGGCGTATCGTGGAGGAAGGCGGACCGGAGCTCGCAAAGAGGCTCGAGGTCGAGGGCTATGAGGCCTTCACGCCGGCCGCCGCCGGAGGTGTTGAGTAATGGCAACGTCCGAAACACAGGTCGTCAGGGAGCTCGGCAACGAGTACGCCTACGGCTTCCACGATCCCGAGGAGTACTTCTTCAAGTCCGGCCGCGGGCTGAACCCCGAGGTCGTGGCGATGATCTCGGAGCACAAGAACGAGCCTGACTGGATGCGCCAGCGGCGCTTGAAGGCGCTCGAGTACTTCCGCGCCCGTCCGCTTCCGGAGTGGGGCGGCAAGCTCGACGAGATCGACTTCGAGAACATGTACTACTACATCCGGCCGACCGAGAAGCAGGCGAATTCCTGGGAAGACCTGCCGGCCGACATCAAGAACACGTGGGACCGCCTGGGCATCCCCGAGGCCGAGAAGAAGTACCTCGCCGGCGTCGGCGCGCAGTACGAGTCCGAGGTCGTCTACCACAAGCTCAAGGAGGACCTCGAGAGCCAGGGCGTCCTCTTCCTCGACATGGACTCCGGCCTGCGGGAGCACGAGGAGCTCGTCAAGGAGTACTTCGGCACCGTCATCCCGGCGAACGACAACAAGTTTGCGGCGCTGAACTCGGCCGTCTGGTCCGGCGGCTCGTTCATCTACGTGCCGCCCGGCGTCAAGATCGAGATGCCGCTCCAGGCCTATTTCCGCATCAACGCGGAGAACATGGGCCAGTTCGAGCGCACGCTGATCATCGTCGACGAGGACGCCTACGTGCACTACGTCGAGGGCTGCACCGCCCCGATCTACACGACCGACTCGCTCCACTCGGCTGTCGTCGAGATCATCGTCAAGCCGGGTGGGCGCTGTCGCTACACGACCATCCAGAACTGGTCGCAGAACGTCTACAACCTCGTCACGAAGCGCGCGGTCGCGTACGAGAACGCCACCATGGAGTGGGTGGACGGGAACCTGGGCTCGAAGCTGACGATGAAGTACCCGGCCATCTGGTTGATGGGCGAGGGCGCCCACGGCGAGGTGCTCTCGATCGCCTTCGCGGGCGAGGGGCAGCACCAGGACGCGGGCGGCAAGTGCGTCCACGTGGCGCCGAACACCACCTCCGTGATCACGTCCAAGTCGATCTCGAAGGACGGCGGGCGCGCGAGCTACCGCGGGCTGCTCGAGGTGGCCAAGGGCGCGCACGGCTCCAAGTCGAAGGTCGTCTGCGACGCGCTCATCCTCGACGAGGACTCCCGCTCCGACACGTATCCGTACATCCGCATCGACGAGAACAAGGTCGACATCGGCCACGAGGCGACGGTCTCGAAGATCGGCGAGGAGCAGCTCTTCTACCTGATGAGCCGCGGGATTCCCGAGCATGAGGCGGCGGCGATGATCGTCTCCGGCTTCGTCGAGCCGATCACGAAGGAGCTGCCGCTCGAGTACGCGGTCGAGATGAACCGGCTGATCCAGCTGCAGATGGAAGGATCGGTTGGCTAGAACGGCGGCGCTGGAGCGCTACGAAGCGCTCCCCCTTCCCAGCACGACGGACGAGCACTGGCGCTTCACCGACCTGCGCGGATTCGATCCCGCGGCCTTCACGGCGAACGGGGCGACGAGCGTCGAGCGGGCGAGCGGCATGCTCGACGTCGACGCCGCCGCAATTGCGCACGTCAGCGAGGGCGGCATCGAGATCGAGCGCGCGCCGGAGGGCGTGGTTTTCGAGCCGCTCGGCGACGACAAGCTCCTGGGGACGCTGGTCGGGGCGGACGAGAAATTCGCTGCGCACAATGCCGCTCAGTGGAAGAACGGACTGCTCGTGCGGGTGCCGAAGGGCGTCGAGCTGGAGAGGCCCCTCTACGTCCGCATCGTCAACTCGGTCGACGGCGGCGCGCTCTTCTGGCGCCTGCTGGTCGTCGCCGAGGAGGGAAGCCGTGCGAGCTTCATCGAGGAGTACGTCTCGGAGAAGCCCGGTCTCGCCGCCTACTCCAATGCGGTGACGGAGCTCTTCGTCGAGCAGGGCGCCAAGCTCGAGTACGTCTCGATCCAGAGCCTGTCGCCCGAGACGTGGCACTTCGCCTCGCACCGGGCCCGCGTCGAGCGCGATGCCGAGCTCGACTGGGTTGCCGGCGGCTTCGGCTCGAAGAAGGGCAAGGTGCGGATCGAGAACGACCTCGCCGGCCAGGGCGCGACCTCGCGGGTGACCGGCGCCTACTTCGCGGACGGCGACCAGCATCTCGACTACGACACGCTGCAGGCGCACCTCGCGCCGTCGACCACCTCGGACTTCGCCTTCAAGGGCGCGTTGCGCGACCACGCCACCGCGGTGTGGCGCGGGATGATCCGCGTCGCCGAGGACGCGCAGAAGACGAACGCGTACCAGGAGAACCGCAATCTTTTGCTCTCCGACCAGGCGCATGCGGACTCGATCCCCGGGCTCGAGATCCAGGCGAACGACGTTCGCTGCACGCACGGCGCGACGGTCAGCCAGGTCGACCGCGACGAGCTTTTCTACTGCATGGCCCGCGGGCTCTCCCGCGGCGAGGCCGAGCGCCTGATCGTGCGCGGCTTCTACCAGGAGATCTTCGACCGGATCGAGTTCGAGCCGGTTCGGGACGCCTTGCAGACCGCGCTCGAAGCCCGGATCCCCGAATAGCCGCCGGTACCATGAGCGTGTGGCTGTAAGCACCACGCCGAAGCTCGATGCGCACAAGCTGCGCGAGGACTTCCCGATCTTCGAGCAGCTGATCCACGACCAGCCGCTCGCCTACCTCGACACGGCCGCATCGGCGCAGAAGCCGCGCGCGGTGCTGGATGCCATGACGCGCTTCTACGAGACCTCGTACGCGAACATCCACCGCGGCGTCTACGACCTCGGCGAGCGGGCGACGGAGGCCTACGAGGGAGCCCGCGAGAAGGCGCGCGCCTTCGTGAACGCCGAATCGACGCGCGAGGTCGTCTTCACGCACAACGTTACGGCGGCGATCAACGTCGTCGCGTACGGCTGGGGTCTCGACAACCTCGGCCCGGGGGACCTCGTCGTCGCGACCGAGATGGAGCACCACTCCAACTTCGTCCCCTGGCAATACGTCGCCGGCCGCACGGGAGCGGACTTCGCGGTCCTCCCGGTCGATGAGGCAGGCGAGTTGCAGCTGGACGAGCTGGACGCCCTCGCTGCACGCGGGAACGTCAAGGTGCTCGCGTGCGCTCATGTCTCGAACTCTCTCGGCACGGTCAACCCGGTCGAGCGCCTCGTCGCGTGGGGTCACGAGCAAGGCGCGATCGTCGTCGTGGACGGCGCCCAGGCCGTCCCGCACCGCGGGGTGGACGTGCAGGCGATCGGCGCCGACTTCTACGCCTTCACGGGGCACAAGATGTGCGCGCCGACCGGAATCGGCGTCCTCTGGGGGAAGGCCGAGCATCTCGAGGCGATGTCGCCGTTCGAGCTCGGCGGCCACATGATCCGCAAGGTCACGATCGAGCGGACGACCTGGAACGAGCTGCCGCACAAGTTCGAGGCCGGCACGGCGCCGATCGCGGAGGCCGTCGGGCTCGGTGCCGCGATCGACTACCTGGACGGGATCGGCCTCGAAGCCATCGAGCGCCACGAGCGCGACCTGCTCGACTACGCGCTGCCGAAGCTCGAGGCGCTCGAAGGCGTGCGTGTCTTCGGGCCTCCGGCCGACCGACGCGCGGGGATCGTCTCCTTCGAGGTCGAGGGCGCCCATCCGCACGATGTGGCCCAGGTCCTCGACTGGGAGGGGGTCGCCGTCCGCGCCGGTCACCATTGCAACCAGCCGCTCATGGCCAAGCTCGGCGTCCCGGCTACCACGCGGGCGAGCTTCTACCTCTACACGGTTCCGGAGGAGATCGATCGCCTCGTTCGTGGTATCGAGAAGGCGCGTAAGGTGTTCTCATGAGCAACGAGCTCGAAAGCCTGTATCGCGAGGTCATCCTCGACCACTACAAGAACCCGCGCGGCCACGGGGTGATCGAGGGCGCCGACGTCGAGGCGGAGGGGCAGAACCCGCTCTGCGGCGACGAGGTCTCGATCTTCGTCAGCTTCGACGGGGACAAGATCGAGGACGTCAAGTTCCGCGGCCGTGGCTGCGCGATCAGCCAGGCGTCCACCTCGATGCTCATGGAGATGGTCAAGGGCCGCACCGCGGAGGAAGTCGCCGGCATGTCGAAGGAAGAGCTCCTCGAGGAGGTCGGGATTCCGCTGACGCCGGTGCGGCTCAAGTGCGCGCTGCTCGGCCTGGGAGTCCTGAAGCTCGCGCTGCACAAGGGCAAGGGCACTGCGCTCCCCGAGGAGTGGGCGGGCCTGGCCCAGGACCTCGAGCTCAAGTAGGACTGTGGGAGAGCTGACCGTCGGCCCGGTCGAGGAGCTGCCGCCCGGGGAGGTGAAGATCGTCCGCGCGGGCGAGCTCGCGATCGGCGTCTACAACCTGAACGGCGAGTACTTCGCGATCGAGGACCGCTGCTCGCACGACGACGGCCCGCTCGCGGAAGGCGACTTCGACGTCGAGGCGGGAGTGGCGATCTGCCCGCGGCACGGATCCGAGTTCGATGTGCGAACCGGGCGGCCACTCAGCCTCCCCGCGTATCTGCCTGTGGAGACCTTCGAGGTCTTCGTCGAGGACGGCGTCGTGAAGGTGCGCGTCTAGCGCCTTCGTTCGTCCTGACCCGGTCGCTATGATCGAGCTACCACGGAAAGGAGGTGGTCCGATCTTGAATAGCGACTGTTCGGGCAGTGGAGGTAATCGCAGGTAGGGGCGTGTCCCCAGGACCTACGGGGAATCGCCTAGCCAGCGTGGGGGACCAGGAACCACCCAGCGCCCCTGCCTAATCCAGGCGATCTACTGTCTCCCAGGGCGGCCTTCGGGTCGCCCTGGTTGCTTAATCCGACCCGGCGAATATGTTCAGTGGGTGCTCCGAGGACTGATCGCACTGGTTGTGGTCGCCGCCATGACGGCTCCGCTCGCGGCGGGCCATCCGTCGCCGCCCGGCTGCACCCAGGATGCGATCTCCGTCGACTGGGGACAGGGGATCAACATCGTCCACCGGAACGGAGACGTCGTCACGATCAACGCGAAGGTGGGCAACGACCATCTGGCGAGCGGCATCTGCGACGTCACGGACGCGACGATCACCTTGACGTTCCCCAACTCGGACGGGACGTCGAACGGCCAGGAGTTCGTTCTCGCCACGGGTGTCGATCTCCCGGCAGGGACTCCCATGAAGTCGTTCGGGAAGAAGGATCTCAAGGTCAACTTCGATCCAGGAGTCTTCCGGGGCTACGTGACGATTTTCGTCACCGGCACCACGCATGGAGCGGACCCGGATTACCCCACCGGTTCGGGATCCGGGAGGCCCGTCGTCATCACGAGGCCACATGTGAGCTTCAGCGTCTCGCCGACGATCTCGATCGTCCCGCCGTACACCGTCCAGTACGACTACTACGCAGAGAACGACAGCCCCGACGATCCGGGGGTGCCGGTCAGTTCTACGCCCGAGGTCGAGGACGCCGAGGTCACGGACGACCACTGCTCACCTGTCGCTTTCACCGGAGGCGACACGACCATCTCTGTCCCGGCGATCATCAACAAGGGCGAGATGTGGTCGTATCACTGCGAGCGGTCTCTGCCGGCCGGATCGTTGGTCAACGTCGCGAAGTTCACCGGTTTCAGCATCAGAGACGGGCGTCCGTGGCCGAAGCGGAGAGTCACGACGGCCTGGTGCGGGCGTCTCCCTGCGACCATGGTCGGCACGGAAAAGGCGAACACCCTCACCGGAACCGCGGGGCCGGATGTGATCGTCGGGCGCGGTGGGAACGACGTGATCAAGGGGCTCGGAGGCGACGACGTGATCTGCGGGGGTGACGGTGCCGACACGCTCCGGGGCAACGGCGGAAACGACACGCTTCGCGGCGAGGCCGGCCCGGACAAGCTCATCGGAGGCACGGGCACGGACACGCTCGCCGGCGGGCCCGGCGTCGACGTCCAGCACCAGTAGTCGTCAGGCGCTCGCGGTCGCGCGGCGCAGCATCTCGTCGAGCCCGATCGGCTTCACGCCGAGGGCTTCGATCGCAGGCCCGATGTCCGTGACGTTGTCCTCGAACTCGAGCATGGCCACGCCCTCGCGCGCGCCGCGGAGCGGCGGGAGCAGCGAGCCGACGGCGGCCCCCGCCTTGAGGAGCCCGGTCGGCATCTGAAAGGCGAGGCGCTTCTTGTCGAGCGCCCGGCGTATGCGCTCGTTGAGCTCCGCGAAGGTGACGACGTCGGGGCCGCCGAGCTCGAAGGTCTTGTTCGCCGCGGCAGGCGCCGAGAGCGCCTTCGTGAAGTACGCGGCGACATCCTCGACCCAGATGGGCTGGAGCCTCTTCGTCCCGACGACAGGGGTCACGGGCGAGTAGCGCACGAGCGAGACGAGGCCCGGGAGCATTCCGCCGTCGCGCCCGAAGATGAAGCTCGGGCGGAAGATCGTGTGCTCGATCCCGGAATCCGCGACCTCGCGCTCTTCCTCCCACTTTGCGTGGTAGTAGGGCGCAAGATCCTTGCTGCGCTCGCTCGTCCCGAGCGCGCTCATGAGGATGAAGCGCCTGGCGCCAGCCTCCTTGGCGGCGGTGACGAGGTCGCGTGTGCCCTGCTCCATCACGCGCCGGATCGATTCCGGCTTGGCGAAGGGCGGCAGGGCGACGAGATTGACGACCGTCTCAGCTCCTTCGGCGGCGCGCCGCAGGCTGTCCGGATCCGTCATGTCCCCCTGGACGACCTCGCAGCCCCAGGCCGTGAAGCGCTCCTGCTTCTCGGGCCTTCGGGCCAGCACGCGGACCGCGACGTCCTCGGCGCGGAACGCGTGGACGATGTGCCCGCCCACGAAGCCTGTGCCTCCGACGACGAGGACGGTCACTCGAAATTTTTCCAGTAGCGGCTCGGGGTCGGGCCGGCCTGGCCCTGGTACTTCGAGCCCAGCAACGCGGCGCCGTAGGGGTTCTCCGCCGGCTCGGTGAGCTGTACGAACGAGAGCTGCCCGATCTTCATGCCGACGTAGAGCGTGATCGGAAGGTTCGCGACGTTCGAGAGCTCGAGCGTCACGTGGCCGTCCCAGCCCGGGTCGATGAAGCCCGCTGTCGAGTGGATGAGCAGGCCGAGCCGTCCGAGCGAGCTCTTGCCTTCGAGGCGCGCCACGAGATCCTCGGGCAGGCGAATCCGCTCGAGCGTGGAGCCGAGCACGAACTCGCCCGGATGGAGGATGAACGGCTGCTCGTCGTCCGCGACCTCGACGAGCTCCGTCAAGTCCTCCATCGGCTCCTTGACGTCGATATAGGGATAGCGGGAGTTGCGAAAAACGCGGAAGAGCCGGTCGACGCGCACGTCCACGCTCGAGGGCTGCAGCAGCTCTTCCGAGTAAGGATCGATGCCGATTCGGCCCTCTTCGAGCAGCCGGCGAATGGTGCGGTCGGACAGAACCATGAGCTTCGCTGCAATGTATAAGCTCACCAACCATGGCCACGACACGAGCGATCGACCTCAAGACCGAGATCCCCGGGCCCCGCAGCCGGGAGATCCTCGACCGCAAGGCCCGCGTCATCGCGGAGCCCCTCTCCATCTACCTGCCGATCGTGATCGAGGAGGCGCACGGCGCCACGATCACCGACGTCGACGGGAACACCTTCATCGACTTCACGGGCGGCGTCGGCTGCCTCAACGTCGGTCACTCCAACCCGCGCGTCGTCGAGGCGGCGAAGGAGCAGATCGAGCGCTTCACCCACACCGACTTCACGATCGTCCCGTACGAGAACTACATCTCGCTCGCCGAGCGGCTGCTCGAGCTCGTCCCGATCGGCGGCGAGAAGCGCGCGGCCTTCTTCAACTCGGGCGCGGAGGCGGTCGAGAACGCCGTCAAGTTCGCGCGCTCGTACACGCGCCGCCCGGCTGTCATCGCCTTCGACGGGGGCTTCCACGGACGCACGCTGCTCGCGCTCAGCCTCACCTCGAAGACGCATCCCTACAAGGCCGGGCTCGGGCCGTTCGCGCCGGAGGTCTACCGCGTTCCCTTCGACGACCTCGACGAGCTCGACAGGGCGTTCAAGACGCGCGTCGCCGCCGAGGAGGTCGCGGCCATCGTCTTCGAGCCGGTGCAAGGTGAGAGCGGCTTCATCGTTCCCTCGCAGGAGTTCGTCGAGGGCGTGCGCGAGATCTGCGACGCAAACGGGATCGTCATGGTCGCGGACGAGGTTCAGACCGGCTTCTGCCGCACGGGCAAGGTCTTCGCCATGGAGCACTTCGGCGTCGAGCCCGACCTGATGACGATCGCGAAGTCGATCGCCGCGGGCATCCCGCTCTCCGGCGTGGTCGGGCGGGCGCACATCATGGACGCGCCGGGCGACAGCGCCGTCGGTGGGACCTACGTCGGCAACCCCGTTGCCATAGCGGCGGCGCACGCAGTGCTCGACACCGTTGCGGAGGACCGCCTGGCGGACCGCGCGATGGAGGTCGGCGACGCGATCCGCTCCCGGATGGAAGCCTGGCGCGACCGCTTCGATTCGGTCGCGGAGGTTCGCGGCCTCGGGGCGATGCTGGCCATCGAGCTACGGCGAGACGGTGAGCCTGCCGCCGACCTCGCGACCGCGGTCGCGGACGCTGCCGCTCGCCGGGGCCTGCTCATCCTCAAGGCGGGGATCCACGGCAACTGCATCCGCGTGCTCGTACCGCTCGTCATCGGCGATTCGGAGCTCGACGAGGCGCTCGGCGCCTGGGAAGAGGCGCTCGAAGAAGCCTCTGCATAGGGCGCGGTAGGAGCGGGCATCATCCCGCACAGATGATCGGGCAGTTGCTCGCGGGACGATACGAGCTTCAGGACGTCGCCGGCTCGGGCGGGATGTCGAGCGTCTACAAGGCGCGCGACACCGTGCTCGAGCGCATGGTCGCGATCAAGATCCTGCACGACCACTTCTCGGACGATCCCGAGTACGTCGAGCGCTTCCGTCGTGAGGCCCGAGCGCTCGCGCAGCTGAACCATCCGAACATCGTCACGGTCATCGACCGCGGGGAGTTCGAGGGCCGGCAGTTCATCGTCTTCGAGCACGTCGACGGGGAAACCCTCAAGCAGCTCGTCGACCGCGAGGGGCAGCAGCCCGTCGACGAGGCGCTTGCCATCGTCCACCAAGTAGCGCGGGGTCTCGCCTTCGCGCACGACCACGGCATCGTCCATCGCGACGTGAAGCCGCACAACATCCTCATCGACGAGGACGGTGTCGCCAAGGTGACGGACTTCGGAATCGCGCGCTCGCTCGAGCCGGGGGACGGCCTCACGGAGACCGGGACTCTCCTCGGCACCAGCGAGTACATCGCGCCCGAGCAGGCGAGCGGGCATCGAGTCGACGAGCGCTCGGACCAGTACTCGCTCGCGACGGTCCTCTACGAGCTTCTCGCCGGTGAGCCTCCGTACAGCGGCGAGAACTTCATGGCCGTGGCGATGAAGCACATCCAGGAGCCGATCCCCAGCGTCCGAGACGCGCGGCCGGACGTGCCGCCGCGCCTCGACGCGATCATCGCCAGGGCGATGGCCAAGCGGCCCGAGGATCGCTTCCCGTCGACGGAAGCGATGATGGCCGCACTCGAGGCGGCACGCGCGAGCACGGACAGCATTCCACCACCGCCCACGCGGCCCGACGACGGCGCGACCGAGGCCATTCCGGTTCCCGGGCCGCTTCCGCCTCCCGTCGGACGGGCGCGCAGGAGGTTTCCGCTTCCGATCATGATCGGCCTCGTCCTCGTGGGGGTGGCAGCGCTCGTCCTCGCTCTCGTGATCGCCGGCGGAGGCACCGACCCGCTCACCGGAGACGGCGGTGGCGGCGGCGGTTCCGGCGGGAGCGGGGAACGAGTCCACGTCGCCGCAGTGGCCGACTTCGATCCCGACGGCGACGGCAGGGAGCATCCCGAGACCGCGCCGGCGGCGACCGACGGCGACGCAACGACGTACTGGACGACCGAGACGTACTCGAGCTTCGACAAGCCGGGTGTCGGAATCGTGCTCGATGCGGAGAGCGGCGTCGAGCTCTCCGAGCTGACGGTGACGACCGACACGCCGGGATTCACCGCGGTGATCCAGGGATCGAACACGTCCGACGGCGGCTTCAAGACGATCTCGGACAGCCAGACCGTCGAAGAGCAGACGACGTTCGACCTCCGCGGCGGCACCTACCGCTACTACCTGATCTGGATCACGAGCCTCGAGAGCCGCGCCCACGTAAACGAGGTGCGTGCGAGGTCCTAGTACTTCAGGCGCGCGCGCCGGTCGTGGCGCTCGAGCGCGAGTGCGACGAGGCGGTCGAGCAGCTCCGCATACGGGATCCCCGAGGCCTCGAAGAGCTTCGCGTAGACGCTCGTCGCCGTGAAGCCCGGAATCGTGTTGAGCTCGTTGACGAGAACCTCCCCGTCCTCGCGGACGAAGAAGTCGACCCTCGCCATTCCCTCGCAGTCGCTCGCGACGAACGCGGCGACGGCGAGCTCCTGCACGCGCGCGATCGTGGGCTCGTCGAGCCGCGGCGGGATCACGAGCTCCATGCCGCCCTCGTCGTACTTGGCCGCGAAGTCGTACCAGTCCGAGACGAGCGGGACGATCTCGCCCGGGATGGACGCGATCGGCTCCTCGTTTCCGAGGACGCTGCATTCGACCTCCACCCCCGCGACGTGCTCCTCGAGGAGGATCTTCTCGTCGTGCTCGAGCGCGAGGTCGATTGCTCGCGAAAGCTCCTCCGGAGTTTTCGCGATGGAAATTCCAACGCTGGACCCCAGTCTTGCCGGCTTGATGACCACCGGAAATCCAAATGGGTTCTCGATCCGGTCGCGGTGGCGGTCGAGGACGGTGACGCTTCGCACAACCGGGACACCCTTGTCGCGCATGACCGCCTTGAAGAGGTCTTTGTCCATGCAGAGTGCCGACGCGGTGACGCCGGCGCCCACGTAGGCGACATCCGCGAGCTCGAGGAAGCCCTGCACCGTTCCGTCCTCGCCGAAAGGCCCGTGCAGGACGGGAAAGACCACGTCGACGCCTTCGAACGGAGAAACCGTGCCGTCGGCCGGCACAGGAAGGTTCTCGCCGCCGATACGTCCTTGCTCGGCTGCGGGCTCGAGCTGCCAGCGGCCGTCCTGGCCGATCTCGACGGCGCGCACGTCGTAGCGCTCAGGATCGAGGGCGTCCACGACCGACCGCGCCGAGGCGACCGAGATCGAGTGCTCGCTCGAGCGCCCGCCCATGATCACCGCCACCCGGACTCGGGCCATCGCTCAGAACTTACAAACGAAGATGTTGACCGTGCTGCCGTTCGGCGCGTCGCTGCCGCCGGCCGGATCCTGGTCCTGGACGATGTTGTCCTGGTTCGGGTCGCTGCAGGCGACGTTTTCCGCATGGACCTTGAACCCATTGGCCTTCAGGTCGTCGATGGCGACCTGCTTGTCCTGGCCGATCTCGTCCGGGACGGTCGTCGTGCTCGGCCCGCTCGAGACGGTGATCGCGACGGTGGAGCCCTTCGCCGCCTGCGTGCCTCCGTCCGGGTTCTGGTCCGAGACGTCGCCCTGGGGCGTGGTGTCCGACGGGGCGCTCGTCGAGGAGACCTTGAAGCCGGCCTGCTCGAGCGTCGTCCGCGCTTCGGCCTCCGACATCCCGACGACGTTCGGCACCTCGACCTGCTTCGTGCCCTTCGAGACGTCGAGGACCACCTCGGTGCCCTCGACGACCTGTTCCCCGGCGGGAGGATTCTGATCGACGACCTGACCGGCCGGTTTCGGCGAGAAGACCTCGTGCTTGCTCGCGTTCAGGTTCGCGTCGTTCAGCGCCTGTACCGCATCGCCGTAGTTCATCCCCGTCACGTCGGGCACCGAGGTCTTCGGCGGCCCCGCTGACACGAGCAGCGTGACGCGGTCGCCCTTCTGGATCCGGTTGCCCGCGTTCGGGTTCTGATCGAACACGCGGCCCTTTTCGACGTCCGGGTTTGCGGCGCGCTGGACGTCCGGCACGAGCCCCTTGCTCTCGATCAGACTGACGGCCGCCTCTTCCTTGAGGCCGACGACATTCGGGACGCCGATCGGCTCGTTCGCGGCGAGCTGATCCTGGATCTGGGAGAACACGTACCAGCCTGCGATGCCGGCAGCCGCGAGCAGGAGCGCCACCAAGAGCCACGGGCCCCAGCGGCGACGCTTGCGCGGCGGTTCCTCGTAGTAGCCGGGCCCGTAGGGCGGAGGCGTCCGCGCCGTCGGAGGAGGAGGCCCTTGCGGGCGCGTCACCGCGGTGCCGGCCAGGACCTCGGTCGAGCCGCCGTCGCCTGCGAGCGCCGCTCCGGCGAGGAGCGCGGTGGCGGCCTCCGACGTCTCGGGCGAGAGCGGAAGCCCGGCTTCGACGCGGTGCAGGTCTTCGGAGAACTCCTCGGCGGTCTGGTAGCGGTCCTCCGGGTTCTTCGAGAGTGCGCGGAGGACCACCTGGTCGAGCGCATCGGGGATCTCGGGGCGGATCTTCGAGGGCGGCTTCGGCGCCTCGTTCAGGTGCTTCATGGCGATCTCGATCGCCGAGTCGCCCGTGAACGGCACCTTTCCCGTCAGCATCTCGTAGAGGACGATGCCGACCGAGTAGAGGTCGGACGACGCGGTCACGGGCGCGCCGCGCGCCTGCTCCGGGGAGAGGTACTGCGCCGTTCCCATGATCGAGCCGGCCTCCGTCATCTGCGACGCACCGGCCCGTGCGATGCCGAAATCCGTCACCTTGAGCCGCTCGCCGATCAGGATGTTGTGCGGCTTGATGTCGCGGTGGATGATCCCGTGCCGGTGCGCGAAGCGCAGCGCCTCGAGGATCTCGTGCGAGTACGCGAGGGCCTGCGGAATCGGGAGCGGGCCGCGCGTCATGATCAGCTCCTTGAGGCTCCGCCCCTCGATGACCTCCATCGCGATGTAGTAGGTGCCCTCGGCCTCGCCGCGGTCGTAGACCGAGACGATGTTCGGGTGTGAGAGGGCCGCGGCCGACTTCGCCTCGCGCCGGAAGCGCTCGATGAAGAGGTCGTCGTTCGCGTAGCGCTCGTTCAGGATCTTGATCGCGACGCGGCGGCCGAGATCCTCGTCCTCGGCGAGATAGACGTTCGCCATCCCGCCCGACCCGAGCTTGCGCACGATCCGGTAGCGGCCGTCGAAGAGGGTGTTGATCAGCGTGTCGGAAGTCGACATCTTCGGCTTAGCCTAGGTATTTCAGCGCAGAAGCGCCTCGATTATCTCCTTGGCGATTGGAGCCGCGGTCGCTCCGCCCGTGCCGCTCTGGTTCGAGAGCGCGACGGCCACAGCGACTTCGGGGTTCTGCGCGGGGGCGAAGGCGATGAACCAGGTGTCGTTCTCCCCGGTACGTCCCGTCTCGGCGGTCCCGGTCTTGCCGGCGACCTGGACGCCGGGGATCTGGGCCGCAACGCCGGTCCCACCTTGAACCACCGCGGTCATCATGGCGGTGAGCTCGGCTGCCGTCTGCGGCTTCATGGCCTCCTTCCAGGTGTCGGGATCGGTCTTCCGGATCACCTTGCCGTCGGGATCCACGATGCGATCGACGAGCGTCGGCTCCATGATCGTCCCGTCGTTCGCGACCGCTGCGGCCACGAGCGCCATCTGCAGCGGCGTCACCTGAAGGCGCTCCTGGCCGAAGGCGAGGCGGCCGGGGTCGACCGCGTTCGGGTCGCTCGGGTCGTAGAGGCGGCCGTTGCGGTAGAGGCCGCTGGCCGAGATCTCGTCGGACGGGAGCTCGACCGGCGGCTTCTCGTAGAAACCGAACTTCTTGGCCTGGTCGAGGACGGCACGCGCGCCGAGCTTCTTGCCGACGTCGCAGAAGACGGCATTGATGGAGTTCTCGAGCGCCTCCGCGAAGGTGACGTTCCCGAAGACCTCCGGCCCGCTCTGGTCGGCGAAGTTGAAGACCTTCTTCCCGTACTCGATGCAGTAGCCGGGGTCGTTGAACGTCGTCGAGGGCTTGACCGCGCCGGAGTCGAGCGCGGCCGCCGCGGTGACGACCTTGAACGTCGAGCCCGGAATGAAAAGGCCCTGTGAGACGCGGTCCAGGAGCGGCGCGGCGGGCTCGCAAGGCGCCCCGGCCGCATTCGCCTGGATCTGGTTGAAGTGCCCCTCGACGAGGTTGGGGTTGTAGGTCGGCTGCGACGCCCAGACGAGCACCCTGCCGGTCTTCGGGTCGAGCGCGACCGCGGCGCCGCACTGGCCGGCGAGCGCGTCCTGCGCCGTCTTTTGCGCGCGCGCATCGATCGACGTGATGACGTCGTTGCCGCGCTGGGTGATCCCCCGCAGCTTGTCGACCGTGTTGTTGAAGAGCGTGTCGAGGTTCGCGTTCGAGCCCGTCAGGTAGTCGTTCAGCGACTCTTCGAGCCCGGTGCGCGAACGCTCGATCGTCGAGTACCCGACCGGCCTCGCCGCGAGCTCGCGGCTGGGATACGTGCGGATGTACCACGTGCGGCCGAGCTGCTTCTTCTCCACCTTCCGGTTCCGCGCGAAGGCCGTCTTCCCGTCCGAGGCGAAGATCGAGCCCCGGTCGATCGTGAGCTGCTGGACGATCAGCTGCGGGTTGCCCTGGCGCGCCTCGAGGTCGGGCGCCTTCCAGAGCCAGTACGTCGTCATGACGATGAGCGCGACGAAGAGGCCGACGAGGACGAAGAAGAGCCTGCGAACCTGGGCGTTCATGCGCGCTCCCGGTTCACGCGGTCGGAGACCATGAGGAGCAGGGCGAGGATGATGAAGTTGGCGACGATGCTCGACCCTCCGTACGAGACGAACGGGAGCGTGATGCCCGTCAGAGGGATGAGCCCGCTGACGCCGCCCATGATGATGAACGCCTGGATCCCGAGGGCCGCCGTCAATCCGGCCGCGAGGAGCTTCGAGAACCCGTCCGCTGCCTGCAGGGCGATCTTGAAGCCGCGGTAGCAGAAGACGAGGTAGACAAGCACCAGCCCCGCCGCTCCGGCGAGGCCGAGTTCCTGCACGACCGCGGCGTAGATGAAGTCGGTCTCCAGGTAGGGGATGTACGTGTTCCCCTCCGCCGTCAGGAGGACCCCGCGGCCGAGGCCCTGTCCGAAGAAGCCGCCGCCGGAGATCGCGTAGATGGACTGGGCCAGCTGGTACCCCTGGTCGTAGACTGGGCACGCCTGCGAGAAGCCCCAGCTGCAGTCGAGCCAGATGGAGACGCGCTCGCGCACGTGCGGAGTGACGTGGTAGAGCGCGTAGGCCCCCACCGCGAAGAGCCCGAGCCCGACCGCGACGTATTGCCAGCGCGCCGTCGCGACCCAGAGCATCGCCAGGAAGATCGAGAAGTAGAGGAGGCCGCCCCCGAGGTCGTTCGTCTGGAAGAGGACGAGCATCGCGCCCCCCCAGATGACGAGCAGCGGACCGAAGTGCTTCAACGACGGCATTCCGAAGCGTCCGGTCCCCATCGAGAGCATCTCGCGGTTGTCCCGCAGGTAGCCCGCGAGGAAGATGACGAGCAGGACCTTCGCGAACTCGCCCGGCTGGAACACGAGCCCCCCGAAGCCGACCCAGAGGTTCGCGCCGTTGATGGTGCGCCCGAGGCCGGGAACCGCGGGCAGCGCGAGCAGGAAGATCGCCGTCAGGCCGAGCACGTACTTGTAGCGATCGAGCGTCCGATAATCGCGCACGAAGACGACCAGGAGCGCGAAGGCGGCCAGGCCGACGACGACCCAGAGCCCCTGCCGCAGGGCGAGATCGGGGTCGATCCGATAGATCAGTGTCAGCCCGACCGCGGTCAGGAGCCCGCCGAGCGGGAGCAAGAACGGGTCCGCGTTCGGGAGGGCGAAGCGGAGGACGACGTGCCCCGCGACGAAGAGGGCGAGGAAGAAGGCCGCGTAGGAGAGCGACCCGGCCGAGACGACATCCGACCGGGCGACGTAGACGGCCGTGAAGCCCGCCGCCGTCAGGAGGCCGACGAGGAGGAGGTTGACGAGCTCGCGGTTCCGTAGAGTCAAACTACGGAGAGGCCTCCTGCTCGTACACGGCGAGCCTGTCGCGGGCGGAGTCGTACGAGGTCAGCTTGTGATCCAGGAGGGTCGCCCGCTCCGAGGGAGTGAGCTGCACGGCCTGGAGCCGGCTGACGTATTTCGCGCGGTAGAGGTGGACGCCGCCGCCGAGGTCCCAGGGCACACCCTGGTAGACCGCCACGTTGCCGTCCTCCTCCACGCCGATGAAGTTCGCCCGGGTGAGGGCCCAGAACGCAGCCGCGAAGAGCACGGCGACGAAGGCGAGCGCGAGTGCGGCGAGCACTGCGCGCCGCCCCCAGCTGCGCCCCTCCTCCCTCACTGCGGGCGTCGGTCGGGAGGGCTCGTCGTCGTCGAGCGCCGGGCCCCACTCCTCACGCTCTGCGAACGCAGTCGCCGCGGGCGCAACCATCGTCGGCGCCTCGAGGCCGGTGAGGGTGTCCTCGAGGTCCTCGTCCTGCGCGCGGCCGTTTCCCGAGACGACCGCGGTCTCCTCGAGCTCGGCGCCGCCGTCCGAGACGCGGAAGAGGACGACGGTCACGTTGTCCTCGCCACCGGCCTTGTTCGCCGCTTTGACGAGACCCTTCCCGGCCTGGTCGAGGTCCTTCGCCCTCGTCACGAGGTCGCGGATCTCCTCGTCGTCGACCATGGTCGTGAGACCGTCCGAACAGAGGAGGAAGAGATCGCCCGTTTCGACCGGCACCGTGAAGGTGTCCACGTCGACCTGCTGGTCGGTTCCGAGCGCGCGCGTGATCACCGAGCGCTGCGGGTGGACGTCGGCCTCCTCCGGCGTCAGCCGCCCGCTCCGCACGAGGTCCGCGACGAGGGAATGGTCGTCGGTCAGCTGCTCGAAGCGGCTGCCGCGCAGCCGGTAGGCGCGCGAATCGCCGACGTGGCCGATGGCGAGACCGGTGTCGCCGACGAGCGCGGCGGTGATGGTCGTCCCCATCCCCGAGACCTCCGAGTCGTCGGAGGCGCGCTCGTAGATCCGCCGGTTCGCCTCCTGGATGATGGCCACGAGCCGCTCCTCGGGATCGAGGTCGTCGGCGTCGTGGAACTCACGGAAGGCCGCGGCGGCCAGGCGGGAGGCGACCTCGCCGGCCTGCGCGCCGCCCATGCCGTCCGCGACGGCGAAGAGCGGCGGCTCGATGACGTAGGAGTCCTCGTTCCGGCGCCGCTTCCGGCCCGGATCGGTGAAGCCGGCTGTGTCGGTGACCTTCATCGTTCGAATCTCAGCTCCGTGTCTCCGATCTGGACGAGATCGCCGCGATGGAGCTGCCGCCTGCCGTCGACGCGCTCCCCGTTCACGAAGGTGCCGTTCGTCGAGCCCAGATCAAGGATCCATACCCCGTCGCGCTGAGATTCGATCCGCGCGTGCTGCCCCGAGGCGAACTCGTCGCCGTCGAGAGTGATGGTGTTCTCGCCGCTGCGCCCGATGGTCAGGGGCACCGGCCCCGCGTCGAAGGTCTTTCCGGCGGCAATCGCGTTGCTCCGCTCCACGACGAGTCGCCCGGGATCCGAGACGTGGTGCTCCGCCGCGAGCTGCGAGGGCGCGAGGATGAAGCTCTCCTGTGGTGCGACCTGCATGTCGCGGCCGGCCGAGCGCACGACGCGCCAGATGAAGACGTAGAGCAGGACGAGAAAGGCCGCTTGCAGGGCCAGGAGGACGGGCTCGACGTTCATGCCCGCTCGAACGTGACTTCGGTCTTGCCCAGCAGGATCCGGTCCTCGTGCTCGAGCTTGGCGCGGTCCGTGCGCTTGCCGTTGACCTCGATCCCGTTCGTGGAGCCAAGGTCGACGACGAACCAGTTTCCGTTCTCGCGCCTCACCTCGGCATGCCGGCGAGACACGTTGGCATCGTCCACGGTGATGTCGCACTCGCGCGAGCGGCCGAGGACGACCACGTCGCGGGTGAGGTCGTATTGCTTGCCGCCCACCTTGAGCCTCGCGCGCTCCTCGTGCGCGAGACCCAGCTCCTCCGCCTCTGTGGCGGAGACCGCTGCGGTTGCGGATGGAGGTGGTGTGAAGACCTTCGTCCCGCCGGGGACCGCCCCCGGGGCCGGGGCGGGCGGAGCGGCTCCCTGCTCTCCGCGCGGCGGCTGCACCAGCCGCGTCGCGATCCCGAACTCGCCCATGGCGAGGTCCGCGTCCTCCTCCATGGTCACCTTCGGCGTCGAGAGAAGCGAGTAGCCCTCCCGCCGCGCATGCTCCGAGAGGTAGTCGCCGAGCTCGGTGAGGAGCGAGGCCTCGTACGAGGAGAACTGCTTGCGGTCGTTCGGCGCGAGGTAGAGGACGTACTCGTTCGGCACATAGACGCGCGAGATGGACACGGTCTTGTGCTCGTCCATCTCCTTGGCAAGCTTCCGGGCGAGCTCGACCGGCTGGACATGCGTGCGGAAAGCGCGCCCGAAGACCCCCTCCACGAGTGATTCGATGCGGTGCTCGATGCTCCGCAGAACGCTCACGAGGGCATTTTGCCCTGAGCGGCGTCTCTAACGCGCGCGGAGCAGCGGGGCTGCGAGGATCGCGGCCGCGAGCCAGACCCAGAGAATCAGCGGAAACGCGCTCACTGCGCCGCCGGTCGCGACGAGCGCTGCGGCGAGGAATCCGGAGCCCCAGGCGGCGATTCCCCAGAGGCCTCGGCCCCGCGCGAACGGCGCGGCGAGAGTCGCCGCGGCGAGAACCACGGCGCCGATCCAGATCTCCGGGCTCGCCGCGAGGTATGCGGTCAGAGCGCCGAGCGCCTCCCGTGGAGACGACGTCGCATGAAGGTCGATGGATTCTCCGGTGCGGATGCCGGCGATCGTCGCTGCCGCGAACGCGGCCGCTGCCGCCAGTGCTCCGCGCCGGACCAGTCCTCTCGCGTCCGAGAAAGCGATCGTGGCGAGCGGAAGCGCCTGGAAGGCGGCGAGCGGAGGCCCGATCAGGAAGAGGAAGCTCGAGCGCGGGTCGCGCCAGAAGAGCGCGAGCCACGCCACAGCGATCGCCGAGTACACGACCGCCAGCCCGAGCGACGCATTCCCGAGCGGGAGAACCGGGATGGCGAGGGCGATTGCGAGGCCCGTGGTGGGGCTGAGCAGTGCGGCGAGCGCGACGAGCGCCGCGAGCAGCACGGGCCAGCCGGCCGGAAAGAACGGAAGGAGCCAGGTCGTCACGCCGGCGAAGAGTGCGGAAAGGCCGGCATGGCCGGCCCGCTCGGCGAGGGTCGTCCGCGACGTGACCGCGCGCGGACGTTCGCCGACCTCCTCCCAGGCGGTTCGCAGCCGGGCGGCTGCGGCTTTCGCGCTCGGCCGTCGGGAGGGCTCGGGGTCGAGCATCCGGTCGACCGTCGCGGTCAGCGCGCGCGGGAGATCGGGACGGAGCGACGCGAGCGGCGGTGCTCCCTCCTGGACGCGCTTGGCAGTCTCGAGCGGCGAGAAGGAGGAAAACGGGTGCCGGCCGGCGAGTGATTCCCAGAGGAGGACGCCGACCGACCAAACGTCGGCTGCGCCGTTGGCCTCACGGCCGGCAAGGCGTTCGGGGGCGATGTAGGCGAGTGTCCCGGGTACGTCGCCGGCGGCCGTGAGCGTCTCGGCCTCCTCGAGCTGGGCGAGGCCGAAGTCGAGGAGGCGGACCGAGAGCTCCTCGCGGTCCTCGACCATGACGTTGCCCGGCTTCACGTCTCGGTGCAGGACGCGCTTCGAGTGGGCGTGGGCGAGGGCGTCCAGGACCTGCGCGCCCACCTCGACCGAGGCCGCGTCGTCGAGCTCGCCGCTGCGCAGGCACTGCCGGAGTGTCTTGCCCGGCACGTACTCGTACGCGACGTAGACGTGGCCCTCATCGCGCTCGAGGGCAAGCGCTCGCAGACAGCGCGGGTGGCGAAGCCGGGCCGCGGCCTCCACCTCCCGCTCAGCCCGCGACCCGGCCTTGCCTTCTCGGGGGACGACCTTGAGCGCGACGTCGCGGGCGGACCGCTCGTCCCTCACGAGCCAGACCGACCCCGAACCTCCGCTGCCGAGCGGGCGCAGGGGTCGGAATCGCCCGAGGACGAGGTGATCGTGGTGGAGTGCGACGGCGTGCTCCACGGCCCAAGCACCTTGGCTTTTGGGCTGCAAACTCCTGCAATCTCCGGGCACGGTGCTAGACTCCGGCGTTCTCCGGCCCCCATGTCGCGGTCATGGTCGAGCGCGAGCGCCCCGATCCCCAATCAGACATCGAGTTCGACTTCTTCGACGAGTCTCCGACTGTCGAGGGCGAGCGCGAGGGTGCACCGCCGCGCAGGCGTCGGAAGATGCCGACCCGTCCACCCGGCGGGCCGTCGCCGTCCTTCATGCGGCTTGCGATGCTCATCGCAGGCGCGATCCTGCTCGCGGTCGTCCTCGTCCTCGTGGTCAACAACTGCCGCGGGAACCAGAAAAAGGCGAAGTACCAGGACTACATGGAGGCCGTGAACGGCCCCGCCTCCGAGTCCGCGCAGATCGGCAAGGAGTTGAACGACACGCTCACGACGCCGGGTATAAAGCTCGCCGATCTCCGGTCGCAGCTCGAAGGCCTTCGCGAGCAGCAGGCGCAGATCGTCGCGAACGCGAGTGCGCTCGATGCGCCTGGGCCGCTGCGTGAGGAGCAGCAGAGCCTCGTCGAGGCGATGCAGTTCCGCGTCAACGGGTTGACCGGCCTGGCGGCTGCCTTCGGAGCCGTGCAGGGGACGCCGAGCACCTCGGTCTCGGGGCAGCGCCTCGCGACCCAGGCCCAGCGCCTGATCGCGAGCGACGTCGTCTACCAGGATCTCTTCCAGCAGGGCTCCGCCTCGGTGATGCGCAAGGAGGGCGTCACGGGCGTGCCGGTTCCCGACTCCGTCTTCGTGACGAACACGGACTTCGGCAGCCCGACCTTCTGGAAACAGACGGTCGACCGGCTGACGCAGAGCCCGCAGTCGGGCGGCCTGCACGGCAACCAGATCAGCTCGGTCGTGGTCCAGCCCGGGAACCAGCGTCTCTCGACGAGCGAGGACAACACGGTTCAGGTCACCGACCGGCTCTCCTTCCAGGTGAACGTCAAGAACTCGGGAGACAGCCAGGAGACCCAGGTCGTCGTCACGCTGACCATCAAGCAGACGCCGGTGATCCGGAAGACGGAGACGATCCCGGTCATCAGCCCGGGTGAGACGAAAACGGTGGTCTTCTCCGACCTCCCGCCGCCGACGTTCGGGTCGCCGGTGAAGGTTCAGGTGAGCGTCGAGCCCGTCTCGGGTGAGTCGAACACGGCGAACAACAGCTACGAGTACCCGGTCATCTTTAGCATCGGATAAACGATGTCTGGTCTCTCCGCCGCCGCCTGGATCGCGATCGGCGCGGCCGCCCTCTCGGTCGTGGCTCTCGCCCTCGCGATCGCCTTCTTCGTGCAGCTCCGGCAGGTGCGCCGCGCGCAGAAGGTGATGATCGGCCGCGGCACCGACGATCTGGTCGACTTCGCCGTCTCGTTGCAGGCACGGATCGACGACCTCCACCGCGCGGTCGACGAGGTCGCCGCCGGGCTCTCCCGCATCGACAAGCGCGTCGACGGCTGCCTCTCGCACACGTCGATCGTCCGCTACGACGCCTACGAGGACGCGGGAGGCCACCAGTCCGCCTCGCTCGCCTTCCTCGACGCCGCCCGCTCCGGTGTCGTCGTGAGCGCGATCCAGGGACGGGACTACGCGCGGATCTACGTGAAGGAGCTCGACCGGGGCCGGGCCTCCGTCGCCCTCTCGCCCGAGGAGCAGCAGGCCGTCGACCGGGCGATGACCTACTAGGAGCTCACGTGACGTACCGCAAGGCCGAGATCCGTCCCTTCCGCGAGGACGACGAGGCGCTTCTCTTCGGCCTTGCGAGTCTCGACCGCGGCGCCGACGCGCGCACGATCGCCGTCCTCGAGCGCGAGACCGTCTTCGTCGCCGACCTGGAAGGCTCGCCGGCCGGCTACGTCGCGCTCAGGCCGACCGGCGAGGCGATGTGCATCGACCAGCTCTTCGTCAGTCCCGAGCACGAGGCCGAGGGAATCGGCCGGCAGCTCCTCGAGTGGGCCGAGGGCTATGCGATCTCCGAGCGCGCGGCCAAGCTCGAAGTCGTCGTCGAGGCGGAGAACCGCCGCGCGCTGGACTTCTACCGAGGGCGGGGCTTCGTGGAAGCCGGCGAGAATCTCCTCGAATTGCGGCTTCCAGAGGCGACCTCTTAGTTACTCTTTGTCGCAATGCAGCAGGTTCTCGTTCTGAACGCGAGTTACGAGCCGCTCAACGTCTGTTCGGTGCGGCGTGCCCACGTGCTCGTGTTCAAGGGGAAGGCCGAGGTGCTCGAAGACCTTCCGCGCCCGCTGCGCTCCGCGACCGACACCTTTCGCTGGCCCCACGTGATCCGGCTTGTCTCCTACGTGCGTGTCCCCCGCGCCGTGAAGCGGAAGATCTCGCGCCGCGCGCTCTTCGCGCGGGACGGCTGGCGCTGCCAGTACTGCGGCTCCACGGGAAAGCTCACGCTCGACCACGTCGTGCCGAGGAGCCGCGGGGGCGACTCCGTCTGGGAGAACGTCGTCACCTCCTGTGCGCCCTGCAACCTGAAGAAGGGCAATCGCCTCCTCGACGAGGTCGAGATGCGCCTCATCTCCGCGCCGAAGGCGCCCTCGCCTTCGCTCTTCGTCACGCTGGCCGCTCCCCGGGTCCCCGACGTCTGGCAGCCGTACCTCACGGCCTTCGGCACGTCGACCTCAACGGCGGCTGCCTGAGGACGTCGTCCCGGCGATCGTCTACACTTGAGCAAGTACGTAGGCGACGTGGCCTCGGACGACATCCGTCCGGGGCTCTTTGCATTTAAAGGAGGCATGATGGCGACGATGGAGCGGAAGGGACGGGCGACGAGCGCCACGAGCGAGCGCGAGCGGGTGTTGCGCGAGGTGAACGAGCAGAGCGTCAAGTTCATCCACCTCTGGTTCACCGACATCGAGGGGCATCTCAAGAGCTTCTCCATCACCCCGGCCGAGCTCGAAGGCGCGCTCGACGACGGGATGGGCTTCGACGGCTCCTCCATCACCGGCTTCAACGCGATCGAGGAATCCGACATGGTCGCGATCCCGGATCCGACCACCTTCCAGCTCATGCCGAACGGCGACGTCAAGGTCGCCCGGATGATCTGCGACGTCGTCACCCCCGACGGCCAGCCCTACGACGGCGACCCGCGCAACGTCCTCCGGCGCGCGCTCGACCGCATGCGCTCGATGGGCTTCGACACGTTCAACGTCGGCCCCGAGCTCGAGTACTTCCTCTTCAAGGACGACCAGGGCACGGAGCCGCTCGACGAGGGCGGCTACTTCGCCATGACGACGATGGACGCGGCCAGCGACCTGCGCCACGACACCGTCAAGGCGCTCGAGTCGATGGGCATCCCGATCGAGTACGTCCATCACGAGGTCGGGCCCTCACAGCACGAGATCGACATGCGCTACGCCTCCGCGCTCGACATGGCCGACCACACGGTCACGTACCGGCTCGTCGTCAAGGAGATCGCGAAGAAGGCCGGGTACCACGCGACCTTCATGCCGAAGCCGCTCTTCGGCGAGAACGGCTCGGGGATGCACACGCACCAGTCGCTCTTCGCCGAGGGCAAGAACGCCTTCTTCGACGCAGACGACGAGTGGCACCTCTCGGAGGTCGGCAAGGCATTCATCGCCGGCCAGCTGCACCATGCCCGCGAGATCTCGGCCGTCTTCGCGCAGTGGGTGAACTCCTACAAGCGGCTCGTCCCCGGCTACGAGGCTCCGGTCTACGTGGCCTGGTCGCGCCGCAACCGCTCGGCGCTCATCCGCATCCCGCTCTACAAGCCCGGCAACGAGCAGGCGACCCGGGCGGAGATCCGCTGCCCGGACCCGGCGTGCAACCCCTACCTCACCTTCGCGGCGCTTCTCCACGCCGGCCTCGAGGGGATCGAGAAGGGCTACGAGCTGCCGGAGCCGATGGAGCAGAACCTCTACAAGCTCTCCCCCGAAGAGCGGAAGGCGCGCGGGATCGTCGCGCTCCCGGAGACGCTCGGCGAGGCGATCGACGAGCTCGCCGGCTCGGAGCTCGCCAAGAAGGCGCTCGGCGACCACGTCTTCACGAGCTACGTGAAGCTCAAGCGGAAGGAGTGGGACGATTACCGCGTCCAGCTCACTCCCTGGGAGATGGAGAACTACCTGGGCGTGTTGTAAGCGCGCCGCCCGAGTCGTATGATCGTCGCCGGTGTCGCCGCCTCCTCGTGAGGCGGGGGGACTGACTGACGGCCGACCGCGAGCCATCCTCTCGTTAGGGCGGCTCGTGGTCGTTAAGGCGCGCTATCCGCCGAGAGCGGTGGTGAGCGCCGCCTTCATCTCCGGCAGCGCGAACGGCTTCACGAGGTGCGCGACGGGCCCGAGGCGCCGGGTGCCGCCGTTGGGATGCTCGATGCTCGCACAGATCACGGGCACGTCGCCCGCGAAGGCGCGGAAGGCCTGCGCCCGCTCGACCGATGGCGCGTGGGCGGGCTCGACGACGATCGCCTCGACCCCGCCGAGCTCCGCGTCGTCACCGACGGGCTCGTGGCCCAGCCGGGTGACGATGACCATGAGGAGCGCGCGCACCTCGGGATGGGGCTCGCAGATGAGGACTCGGGCCACAACCTGACCATCGTCGGCAGGCGGCCGAATGTCGGCTGCATCTGGTATGGAACGCGTATGAAGCGCAGCCGGATCCTCGTCGTCGACGACGATCGCGACATCCGTGGCCTCCTCCGCGAGCTGCTCACGCGGGCGGGCTACGACGTCTCCGATGCCGAGAGCGGCAAAGCCGGCCTGCGCGAGTTCTACGCTTCGCCGCCGGACCTCGTCCTGCTCGACGTCTCGATGCCGGAGCTGGACGGCTGGCAGACGCTCGAGCGGATCCGGGACCTGAGCGAGGTGCCCGTGATGATGCTGACGGCCCGCGCCGGCGAGCTCGAGAAGGTGCGCGGCCTCAAGGGCGGGGCCGACGACTACGTGACGAAGCCGTTCGGCCGCCAGGAGCTCCTCGCGCGAGTGGAGGCGCTCCTGCGACGCTCCGGTCCTCGCGACGACGAGCCGACCACGTACGCCGACGGTGTCGTCACGATCGACTTCGCCCAGCGGGAGGTCACCGTCCGCGGTTCGAAGGTCGTGCTGACTCCGCTCGAGTTCAAGCTCCTCACGGTTTTCGTCCGCCACCCGAATCAGGTGCTCTCGCACGAGCAGCTGCTCGAGCTCGTCTGGGGCGACGTCCTGAGCGGCTCGCGCGCCCGCGCGAAGCTCTACGTCGGCTACCTGCGCAGCAAGCTCGGCGACGCAGGTGCCGACGAGTCGCTGATCGAGACCGTCCGCGGCTTCGGGTACCGCTACCGGCCCAAGGCCGCCTGAGTCACGACGCGATCTCTTCCTGGGCGGGAGGCGCCGCCTGGACGGCGCGGATCGGGATGGCGACGCGGAAGGTCGCTCCCTCTCCGTCGCTCGACGCGAGCGTGATCTGCCCGCCGTGGGCGTGCACGATCGCCTTCGAGATGGCGAGGCCGAGCCCGGTGCCCTGAATCGCCTGCTCCGTCGCCCGGGTCGTCCGGAAGAAGCGCTCGAACACGTGCTCCTGCTCCTCCGCGGGGATGCCCATCCCCGTGTCGCGCACCTCGAGGATCGCCTTGCCGCGCGAGGAGCTCGCGCGCACGTCGACGCGGCCGCCTTCCGGCGTGAACTTGACGGCGTTCGAGACGAGGTTGTCGAGGAGCTGCGCCAGCCGCGCGCCGTCGCCCGCGAGCACGGGAACCGGGCTCGTGGCCAGCGTCAGGGTGATGTCCTTGTCCTCGGCGAGTGGCCGCGCGGTCTCGACCGATTCAGCGGCGACGGCGGCCAGGTCGACGGAGCCGACCTCGAGGGAGAGCTTGCCCGCCTCGATCTGGGCGAGGAAGAGCAGGTCGCCGACGAGGTCGAGCAGCCGGTTCGCGTTTCGCTCGACGATGCCGAGGAACTGGCGCTGCTCATCGGTCACGGCGCCGGCCTCGCCGTCGAGGACGAGCTCGAGGTAGCCGCGGATGGAGGTCAGCGGAGTGCGGAGCTCATGCGAGACGAGCGCGACGAACTCGTCCTTCAGCCGGTCGAGCTCGAGCAGGCGCTCGTTTTGCGCCTCGAGCTCCCGGGTGAACTCCGCCCGCTCCTGCTCGGTCCGCTTGCGGTCGGTGATGTCCTGGGCGATCGCGGCCACGCCGACGACTTCGCCGGCGCTGTTGCGAACGGCGGACATGGTCACGGCGATGTCGATGAGTGTGCCGTCCTTGCGGAGCCGGGCCGCCTCGAAGCGGCCCTCGCCCATTTCGACGACCGCTGCGATACGGGCGTTCGGCTTCACCTTGTCCTCCTCGGGCACGAGGATCTCGCCCGACTGCCCGATCATCTCTTCGGCGCTGTAGCCGAACATCCGCTCGGCGCCCTTGTTCCAGCTCGTGACGACGCCGTCGAGATCGGCAGACGTGATCGCATCGTCAGACGACTCGACGATGGCGGCGAGCTTCAGACGCTCGTTGTCGACCTCCATGCGTTCGGTGACGTCGAAGATTGCGCCGTCGAGCCGGACGCGACCGTCGGCGTTCAGGACCGCCTGACCCTGCTCGATCACGTAGCGCACCGATCCGTCCCGGTGGATGACGCGGTAGTCGGTCGTGTACGCCCTCCGCCCGGCGACCGACGCGTCGATATCGGCCTCGAGCTGCTTGCGGTCGTCCGGATGGATGACGCTCGCGAAGCTCCGTGTGCGGTTCCCGATGAAGTCGGAGGACGGATAGCCGACGAGCTCCTCGATGCCGTCGCTCAGGAACTCCATCGTCCAGTCGGCGTCGATGTCGCAGCGAAAGACGGTGCCCGGGATGTTCGCGACGAGACCCCGGAAGCGCGACTCGCTCTCGGTGAGCGCGAGCTCGCTCGCCTTGCGCGCGGTGATGTCGATCAAAAACCCCTGCGCCACGGACGGGTTCCCGTCGCTGTCATGGATGACGCGGATCTGGTCCTCGACCCAGATCTCGCGGCCGCTCTTGGCCCGCAGGCGGTACTGCGTCGAGAAGGTTTCGGCATTCGCGTAGCCGATCAGGTGCTCGTTCCGCACACGCTCGGCGTCGTCCGGATGGATCACGTCCCAGAAGAGGCCGGGGGTCGCAAGCCACTCCTCCGGCGTGTAGCCGAGCAGGTTTTCGAGCTGCGGGCTGACATAGGTCGAGAGGCCGGGCGTCTCCAGCGCGCTCACGTAGCTGACGAGCGGCAGCTCCTCTACGAGGGCCCGGTACCGCGCGTCGGCCTCGCGAAGGCTCGCCAGAGCCTGTTTGCGCTCGGCGATCGACCTCTCGAGCTCGTCGCTCTGCTGCTGGAGCCGCTTCGTCCGTGCCTCGAGGGCCCCCGTCACCTGGCGCAGAATCGGGAAGAGCGACGCGTAGAGCAGTAGGAGCGCGAGGCCGAGCGCGATCGCGACGGGCTTCACCGTGGCCATCGCGTCTGCCGTCACCTCGTCGAAGCTCGTGTAGAGCTCGAGGACCCCCACCGGTTCGCTCGCCCGGTCGATGCGCACGGGAGCGTATGCGGACAAGACCTTGATGTTGTCCCCGGAGCCGCCTTCGTCGTCGTTCAGGCCGCCGATCTCCGACTTCGTGTCGCCGGCGAGAACCGCGGTGATCTCCTCGTGCGGATACCTGTCTCCGATCAGAGAGCCGTCGTTGGAGTAGCTGATCGTGCCGTCCGGAGCCCAGAGCTTCACGCGGACGATCTCGCCTCCGAGCACGTGGCCGAAGATGTGGTCGAGCTCGGCCCGGCGAGCGGCGTCCACGGGCCCCTGGAAGTCGGACTCCTCGAAGCGGTCGGCCAGGAGGAGCGCGGTCGCCTGGGTGCGCCCGACGACTTCCCGCTCCGACCGCACCTCGGCTTCGTGGCGTGCGAACCAGAGGATGCCGGCGCCCGCCGCGAGCAGCGCGATCGCGCTGTACATGGCAAAACGCAGGATCAGTCGTGGCGGCCTCGAGGCCCCGGCGTGCGTACTCACGCCCTCGTTATCGGAGTCGCAATCCCCTCGCTTAAGCTAGATCACATGGACCGCTCCGCCCGCCATTTGCGGCTGCTGACCGAGACGATCGCGGCCGTCAACTCGACGCTCGACCTCGACGAGGTCTTCGAGCTGATCGCGCACAAGGTGGCCGAGGCGCTCGAGACCGATGCGTGCTTCGTCTACCTCTACGACGAGACCGCGGACGAGCTCGTCCTGCGGGCCTCGTACGGGACGCGCGTGGAAGAGCTGACCCGCGTGCCCAAGATGCGCCCGGGCGAGGGGATCACGGGCGCGGCGGCGGCCGCTCGGGCGCCGGTGATGATCCCGCGCGCGGCCCATCTCGATCCCCGGTTCAAAAGCTTTCCCAACCTGCGCGAGGAGCAGTACGAGTCGATCCTCGCCGTCCCGATCCTCGCGAAGGAGCGGCTCGAGGGCGCCCTCAACGTCCGCACCGAGGCGCCGCGCGAGTTCGGGCCCGACGAGGTCGACCTGCTCATGGCCATCGCGGGCCAGGTCGCGCAGGCGATCGAGAACGCGAAGCTCTACGACCACGCCCAGCGCCGCGTGGCCGAGCTCGAGGCGCTTGCATCCATCTCGGAGGCCGTATCGGAGTCGCTCTACCTGGAGGAGTCGCTCGAGGCGATCGTGAAGACGACGATGGCTGCCGTCGGCGCGACGGGGGCGGCTCTCGTCCTGGAGGACGGCACGATCGCGTGGCCCGAGGGGCGGGCCGGAACCTACGCCGTGCGTTTCCCGCTGCGCTGGCGGGGCCGGGAGGTCGGGGAGCTCGTCTGTGACCGGGACACCCCGTTCACCGGGGAGGAGGAGCGCCTCCTCGCGTCGATCGCGCGCCACGCGGCTGTGGCCCTCGAGCACGGACGTGCGGTCATGCGCGGCGTGGTCGCCCAGGAGATCCACCACCGGGTCAAGAACAACCTGCAGACGGTTGCCTCGCTCCTCCGGCTCCAGGCGCGCTCGCCGGGCGCGGACGCGGAGAAGGCACTCGCGGATTCGGTCAACCGCATCCTCGCGATCGCGGCAGTCCACGAGGTCCTGACCGAGCGCCGGGACGAGGACGTCGACCTCGGCGAGCTCGTCGAGCGGTTGCGGGCGATGATCGTCCAGGGGCTGGCGGGCGAGAAGCGAGTCGATTCGCGCGTCGAGTCGATCGAGCTGCACGGCGCGCGGGCGACGGCGTTGGCGCTCGTCTTCAGCGAGCTCCTCCAGAACGCGCTCGAGCATGGGGGCGACGAGGTGCATGTGGAGCTCGTGCGGCGGAACGGTGCGGTGCGGCTGACGGTCGCCGACAACGGCAGCTGGGAGCCCGGCGCGGAGGGGACGGGGCTTTCGATCGTGCGCGCGCTCGTCCGCGACGAGCTGAACGGCGAGCTCGAGCTCTCGGGCGAGGCGGGTCTGACGGCGGAGGTCACGTTCCCGCCGTGAAGGTCGTGCTTTTCGATCTGGGAGACCCACCTCCCCGTCCCTATGGCTTCAGCCTAACCCTCGCGGGCGCGCGCGGGTGACACCGGAGCGTCACGAGTCCGTGCCGGATTCAGAGCCACCGCGCTTGCGCATCCTCATCGCCGAGGACGAGACGATCATCCGGCTCGACCTCCGCGACGTCCTCGAGCGGGCCGGCCACGAGGTGTGCGCCGAGGCGCGCGACGGTGAGGAGGCAATCACTCTCGCCCGGTCCGAGCAGCCCGAGCTCGCGATCCTCGACGTCAAGATGCCGCGCGTCGACGGAATCGAGGCAGCCCGCCGCATCCTCGCCGAGCAGCCGATCCCCATCGTCATGCTCACGGCGTACGGCCAGGAGGAGCTCGTCGCACGCGCCGTCGAGGCCGGCGTCTTCGGCTACCTCGTGAAGCCGTTTCGGGAGACGGATCTGCTCCCCGCGATCCAGACCGCGCGCGCCCGCCACGCGGAGCTCGAGACCCTGCGCGACGAGGCGGAGTCGCTTTCCGAGGCGCTCGCGACTCGAAAGGTCGTCGAGCGGGCAAAGGGCATCCTGATGGAGCGCGAGGGCCTGACGGAGAACGATGCGTTCGTCCGTCTGCGGCGCGCGAGCCAGTCGTCGGGCCGACCGCTCCGCGTGGTCGCCGAGGCTGTCATCGCCACATTCGACGGTGACTGACGGGCGCCGGGCGGCTGCAGTCCTCGCCGTCGTCCTGGGCGCAACCCTCTTCGCGCCCTCGGCCGGAACCTCCGCGCCGGCGACGTGGAAATCGCGGATGGCCGCCGCCGAGCGGTATGCACAGTTGCGCGCGGGAACGATCAGCTTCGCGGTCGTCGACGAGGCAGGGCGCCTGCGCGGCTACCACGCGCGCGCGGTCGCTCCGTCGGCGAGCGTGCTGAAGGCGATGCTCCTCGTCGCCTACCTGCGGCGGGACGACGTGCGCGACCGCCCGCTCGAGCAGTGGGAGCGCAACTTACTCGCTCCGATGATCCGCCGGTCGGACAACGCCGCGGCGACCCGCATGGTGCAGCTGGTCGGCGAGGCGCGGCTGAACGCGCTCGCGCGAGCGGCCGGGATGGAGCACTTCCGGCTCCACTGGCCCATCTGGGGCCAGTCGGAGATCACCCCGCGGGGGCAGGCGCTCTACTTCCACCGGATCGACCGGCTCGTGCCGGCGGCGCATCGGCGCTACGCCATGCATCTCCTCGCCACCGTCGTCTCTTCCCAGCGCTGGGGCGTGGGCCGCGTTCCGCACCACGGGTGGCGCCTCTACTTCAAGGGCGGCTGGGGGTCGGGCACGGGCCTCGTCGACCACCAGGTCGCCCTCTACCGGGCTGACGGGGAGCGCTTCTCCCTCGCCCTCTTCACGCGGTTCGACCCGGATCACGAGTACGGGAAGGAGACGCTCCGCGGCCTGGCCGCCCGTCTGCTCCGGGGCGTACCGGGTCCGGACATGCACCTCCCGAAGGCGAACCGGGTCGGACTGACGCGGGAGGCAGTTGTGACCGCTCATTCCGGCTGCGAACGCCTGACGATTCGTCGGCGCGACGGCGGGCGGAAGACGTTTACCACCGGCGCCGCGGGTTGCGGCGACTTCCGGCTCGCGGTGGGAGGATCGAGCGCTCTGTGGTCCTGGCCGGACGCCGGTGAGACCCGGCTGGCCACGGCGGCCTACGAATCGCCCGCCCCCGTCGATCTCGGTGCGTTCGACGCCTCCGACCCGCTTGGCCCGCTCGGGGGCAGCGGCGGCGTACTCGCCTTCGCGCATGGAGACGAGGTGTCGACGGTGGGCGGCCCCGACTGCCCCGTGACGGCCGACGTGCTCGGCGCAGGGGGAGGGCGCGTTGCGGCTGCCTTGGGCGCAACGATCGCCGTTCTCGACCCCGCGACGTGCACCGTCGTGCGCTCACTGGACGCAGTTGCTCCCGTCACCGCTCTCGCCCTCGACGACGATCTCGTCGCAACGCTCTCCCGGAGCTCGGGCGGCCGCGTCACGCTCGAATGGTTCGGGATTTCGAGCGGTGACCGACTCGGGGAGGTCTCCGTCCCGCCCGGCACGGTCCGGAGCCTCTCGGTCAGCGGGCAGTGGATCCTGTACCGAACGGCGCACGCCCTCCACGTGCTCCGCACCGGGTCGGGCAGGTCGTGGACGCTTTGGCGCCCGGCGAGGAGCCAGCTCGGAGCGCGCCTGCTCGGCAGGCGGGTGACGTGGGTCGAGAACGGCGGCGGTGACGCGCGTCTCTGGACGCTTCGGCTTCCGAGAGCCGACTAAGCTTTCCGCGTGCGGCGGATCGAGCTTCGGGACGAGGCTGCAGGCCTCGATGCCGTCATCGTCATCGACCACGACCTCTTTCCGGTCTCTGCCGGCGGGACGCGCATGGTGGCGGATGTGGACGCGCGGGAGGTGGCGCGGCTCGCCAGGGCCATGACGTGGAAGTTCGCGGCGTGCGGAGTCCGCTACGCCGGCGCGAAGGCCGGGATCCGCTTCTCAGGAGGAGACCGCGACGCGGTCCTCGCCGCGTACCGGCGGGCGCTGACCCCGTTTCGGGATGTGTTCCTGACCGGGCCCGACATGGGCACGAACCCGGCGGACTTCGTGACACCGGATCTCGACGAGCTGCCGCTCTGGGCCCAGAGTCACGAGGGCCTCGGCATGGACGACCTCGCGACAGGCCACGGCGTCAAGGCCGCGGCGGAAGCTGCGCTCGCCCATCTTGGGCGTGGGCTCGAGGGGGCCACGATCGCGATCGAGGGCTTTGGGAAGGTCGGTGCGGGCACGGCGCGCGCGTGCGCACGTGCCGGAGCGCGGGTGGTCGCGATCAGCACGCTCTACGGGCTCGTCGTCGACGCGTCGGGGCTCGATGTCGAGGAGCTGCTCGAGCTTCGGGAGCGGCACGGCGATCGCCTCGTCGAGTACGCGTCGAGCGAGGCGCTCCCGCGCGAGGAGCTCTTCGAGCTCGAGGTCGACGTGGTCGTCCCCGGGGCTCGGCCCGACTCGATCACGGCAGAGGTGGCCGAACGTATTCGCTGCGCGGTCGTCTCGCCGGGGGCGAACATCCCGTACGCGCCCGGCGCGGTCGAGGTCCTGCACGGCCGCGGGATCGTCGCGATCCCGGACTTCATCTCCAACTCCGGCGGCGTGCACCTCTACGAGAGCGTCGCGCAGGACGACGAGCCCGAGGTGGCCCTCGCGAAGATCGAGAGCCTCGTGGCCCAGTCCGTGTCGAGAGCGCTCGCCGCAGCGGAGAGCGACGGCATCACGCCGCTCGCTGCGGCGCTACGTGAGGTGCGCGCCTACCTCGCAGCCGAGACCGGCGCGGCGGACGACGTCCTCGACGAGCTCGTGGCCTAGCCGGCGACCTCGTCGAGCATGCGCTCCCAGCGGGCGAGCAGGCTCTGCAGCTCCTCGCGCGCTGCGCGGTGCTGGGCCACGGCATTCGCATCGGCCCAGTCCTCGGCGAGCTTGCCCTCGATGCGCGCGATGAGCGCCTCCTGCTCCTCGATCTCCTGCTCGAGGAGCTCGAGCGGCTGCGGCAAGCGCGCCGCCTTCCGGGGACGCGCCTTCGGCTCCTTCTTC